>JAYSTS010000195.1:0-44958 GCA_043719475.1 Gammaproteobacteria bacterium
ATCGGACTCGAATTGACACTCGCCTCGCTCCGCCGCCTTCTGCCGCGCAGACTCCTACCCGACGAATCATGAATAATCCGCACATGGGCGATGTCATCAAGTTCAAGCGACCGAGTCTCAAGGAAAAGGCCAAGGGCGTTACGCTCTGCCGCAATGGTCATCACAAGTGGGTGATAGATCACCGTAAGCAGTTCGACGTGCAGTCCGGCAAGCTGGTCACGATACACCGCTGCCAACGGTGCACTGCGACCAAGACCACGCTTGACTAGGAAAGCTCTGAACGAGCAGAGCTTCCTGTGTGGTGCATGGATGCACCACTATTTTTCCAGCGTAGAACGCTGGGCTCTTTTTAAAAAACCGGGCGAAGAACGCGAAGCGTGCCGACCCTCGCAAGTCGCAGGAGCGACTTGTTCAGACGATACTTAGCCTGAAGTTGGACAATAATTATGCAACCGAAAATGCTGCGCAGGGGTATTTGAGAGCTTCGTGTGGGAGCGATCTCCTGATCGCGATCTTCGATGATCCCAACAATCGCGGTCAGAGACCGCGTCTGCAGCTGTGCCGATTATTGTCGAATCAAGGCTGATTCCGTTTTTATTTACGCGACGACGAAGTTCACCAGTTTTTTCGGCACAACCACTTCCCGACGAATCGTCTTGCCTTCCAGGTGACGGGCGACATTCGGTTCGGCACGTACAAATGCAAGCAACGCCGCCGAGTCGATGTCTGGATCAACTTCAACTGATGCGCGCATCTTGCCATTGACCTGCACCGCGACAGTGATCGTTTCACGCTTGAGCTTGGCTTCGTCATGGTCGGGGAATGCCGCGTCGCTGACGCTACCCTGGTGGCCCAGATGCGCCCACAGCTCTTCAGCGATGTGCGGAGCGAACGGGGCGAGGATGCGTACAAATGCATCGAACCATGCAATCGGCAGCCGCTCCGCACGTGTCGCCTCGTTGACAAACACCATCAGGTCCGACACCGCAGTGTTGAACTTCAGTGATTCGACACTCAGGCGCACCCGTTTGATGGCGCCATGCAGTGCCCGCTCCATATCAGGCGCATCGACAGCGTCATGAGTGAGTTTGTTACCCTCGCTGACCAAGCGCCAGACTCGGTCGAGAAAACGTCGACAACCGGCGACTCCCGCAGTTTCCCAGTCACCGCCATCTTCCAGCGGGCTCATGAAGACTTCGTACAGGCGCAGTGAATCAGCGCCGTATTCACGGCACATATCCTCCGGATTCACGACATTGGACTTCGACTTCGACATCTTTTCCCGTCTGGCCTGCACGGTCGTGCCATCCAGCGTCAACCACTGTCCATCCCGCTCGATCACTTCTTCACGCGTGTAATACTTGCCGCGTGCATCACGAAATGACGTGCCGTGGATCATTCCCTGATTGACGAGGCGCTGAAACGGCTCACGGGTCGAAACCAGGCCTAAGTCATGCAGCGCGTGATGCCAGAATCTGGAGTAGAGCAGATGCAGCGTCGCGTGTTCCGCACCACCGACATACAAATCTACCGGCATCCAGTACCGCTCTTCTTCTGGATCCCACGCCGCCTTGTCATTCTTCGGATCGATGAAACGCAGGTAATACCAGCAAGAACCCGCCCACTGCGGCATGGTGTTGGTTTCTCGCAGCGCTGCCTTGCCGGTTTCCGGATCCGTGGTCCTGAGCCACTGCGTTGCCCGCGCCAGAGGCGGCTGTCCATCAGCGGTCGGGCGATAGTCATCCATGACTGGCAGGGTTACTGGCAAGTGATCCAGAGGCAGCAGCTTCGTCTTGCCATCCACATGGATGACGGGCACGGGTTCACCCCAGTATCGCTGGCGACTGAAGAGCCAATCGCGCAATCGATAGTTGATTGTGCCCTCACCATGATTGCCGATACGTAGCCGTTCAATGACGACGCGTTTGGCCGCTGAGTTGTCCAGACCATCGAGGAACCCGGAATTTACGTGCGGACCGTCGCCCGTATAAGCGGCCTCCTGGACGTTGCCACCGGCCACGACCTCGATGATCGGCAACTCGAATCTGCGCGCAAACGCATGGTCCCGCTCGTCATGCGCAGGACAGGCAAACACCGCACCGGTGCCGTAATTCGCCAGCACATAGTCAGCGATCCAGATTGGCACACGCTCCCCGTTGATCGGGTTCACTGCATAGGCCCCGATGAAGACACCCGTTTTAGGCGCATCTGCCGCATCACTGGTGCGGTCGCGATCGGAGCGCCGGCCAACGGTGTCGCGATAGCCAACAACAGCGTTCTGCTGCGCGGCCGACGTAATCTCCGCAACCAGGGGATGTTCAGGTGCCAGCACCACATAGGAGCAGCCAAACAGGGTATCCGGGCGGGTTGTAAACACTTCGATATTCTGGTTCGAACCCTCTACCGCAAAACGCACCAACGCACCTTCGCTGCGACCAATCCAGTCCACCTGCATCTTCTTGATGCCTTCAGGCCAATTCACATCGGGCAGGGTCGCTAGCAATGATTCGGCATAGTCGGTGATCTTGAGCATCCACTGCCGCATGTTGCGGCGCTCAACCGGATCGCCGGTCTCGATATAAACCCCGTCTTTCACCTCTTCGTTCGCAAGCACCGTCCCCAGAGCCGGACACCAGTTCACCGGCACCTCGGCCTCAAAGGCGAGACCACGCTCAAAGAGCTTGGCAAAAATCCATTGTGTCCACTTGTAGTACGAAGGATCTGACGTGGCGAGTTCGCGGTCCCAGTCGTAGGACAGCCCGAGCATGGTCAGCTGGCGCTTGAACGTGGCGATATTGCGGGACGTGACTTCCTGCGGCGAGATGCCTTCTTTTACCGCCTGCCGTTCACTTGGCAGACCAAACGAATCCCATCCCATTGCATGCAGCACGTTGTAACCAAGCATGCGTCGCGCGCGCGCAACCACATCGGTTGCAACATAACCTTTGGGATGACCGACATGCAGCCCCACACCACTGGGATACGGAAACATGTCGAGTACGTAGTATTTCGGTCGCGTGCGGTCGCTTGGTGTCGCGAAGGTCTTGTTGGCTGCCCAGTAGGTCTGCCACTTGGCTTCGAGTGCACGGTGATCATAACCGGCCATGGAAACACGTCTGCCTGATGCTGAAAGGGCGTGAAGTCTGCCTCATGCCTGACCGGCCCCGCAAATTTTCAGTGCGTGCCTCTCAGCGCGTGTCTTGCAGTGCCTGATTTTCAGTACATTGGGGGCGAACACCTCGTCCGCAGGGTACCGGGCTATCGCCTTTGCTCAGGCGGTAGCCAGTATGCCGACCGGACAGCTCACACCCGTGCCACCCAGACCACAGTACCCGTTCGGCACTTTAGCGAGGTACTGCTGGTGATAATCCTCGGCATAGTAGAACGGACCCATCGCCTGAATTTCTGTCGTGATGGTGCCAAAGCCCGCAACGGACAGGGCTTTCTCGTAACTCGCCTTTGACGCTTGCGCAGTAGTCAGTTGGTCATCATTGAAGGTGTAGACGCCGGATCGGTACTGGGTGCCGACATCGTTGCCCTGACGCATGCCATGGGTCGGGTCATGGGACTCCCAGAACACGCGCAAAAGCTCTGCATAACTCAGCTGCACGGGATCAAAGGCGACCAGCACCACTTCGTTGTGACCGGTAAGGCCTGAGCACACTTCCTGATACGTGGGATTGGGGGTAAGGCCGGCGCTATAACCCACCGCAGTTGAATAAACACCCGGGGTCTGCCAGAACTTTCGTTCGGCGCCCCAGAAGCACCCCAATCCGAACACGGCTTGTTCCATTCCCTCTGGAAAGGGCGCTCGCAATTGACGACCGTGAACGAAGTGCCGATCCTTGATCGGTATGGATACCTGCCGACCTGGCAGGGCTTCTGCTGGAGTAGGTAAACGGAGTTTTGATGAGTACGCCATGACATCTATCCTCGTGCAGGTTTTCCGTTGCTGATGCTTTTTTTCGGTACCGATGCTTTTTTTCGTGCCGATGCAGTGCTGGATTCCGGTCGGGTCAGGGTCGGGTCAGGGTCGGAATCCGACCAAGCGTTGCGCCAAACTCAACCTGTAGACAATCAAATATTAACCCAGTTTCCCAGCCGCGAGGCGGAATGCTATAAAGGCGACAAATGCGCGCACTTCTCCTCTCGGCCTCTTTCTGCTTGCTCGGTCTGCTGTCCGCCTGCCAGGTAGCTCCCGTACCCGAAGACCACGATGAACTCGCCGCTCGAATCAGTGTCGGCGAAATTGTCTCCGTTGCCGATCTTCAGCTGGCACTCGAACACGCCCCTGACATTGGTGAGCGCTTCAAGCAGCTGCAGGATCTGGAAGAACAGGCATTGGCTCTCATGGTGGATGAGCCGCTCAAGCTCGGTGCCATCGGCACAGCGATCCTGGACGCCTACTACGGCAGCCTCGCCGGGCACATGGCCATGATCAAGTTCTACGAGCACGTCGGCTCTGACGATGCAGCGCCTCCTCATCGTGAATGGCAAATGCGCATCATCGAGCACATCGAAACGACCGCCGGTACTGTCAATGCTCCCTTTCATGTGACCGGAAGAGCCGAAGCCCACGCGCATCTGCTGTCTCAAAAACTGGAAACAGTCGGTGGCATTTATCAGAGTGACGAGAAAAATCCGCTGACGCTCGCGTTAATCGGCAACCGGGAAGGCGAAGCGGTAACCACCTCGTTTTACGCGATGGCGCCCATGTATGCGGCCATGCGGGCACGTTTTCCCTCCGAGCCGGAGAACGAAGAGAGTGCAACGCTTGCCATCATCGGCATCCTGGCTCGCGAGTCGGATGGTGCTGCACAGACATCTGTCGGCGCGTTCCTGGCAGCGCGCAAGCGCACTGAGGATGCAATCGGCTGGCTGCGAGCCGCATCCCGCGATGGCAACATCGTCGCTAACATGTTGCTCGCTGGCATCTTTCGTGACCAGATCCGGGATGCGGAAAACGATAAAGCGCGGGAAGCATACAAGACCGAGATTCTCGACAACTACATGCACGCGATTGCCTTAGGGTCCACGGATGCGATGTACGCGCTCGCTGTGCTTTACCTCAACGAACAATTTGGCAAGGACAATGTCTCTGCAGGCGTGCCGCTGCTGGAGCAAGCCGCAGCGCTGAAGCACAGCGATTCGCTGACCTACCTTGGACACCTTTACACACAAGGACTTCACATCAAGGCGGACCAGGACAAGGCGGTGGCAAACTTTGTCCAGGCGGGCGAGCTTGGCAATTCCCGCGCCAGTTATGCGTATGCCCGGCTGCTGATGAGCGAAACCAGCAAGATCGAACCAGACCTGCGGATCTTCGAGTGGCTGGAAACCCTGGCAGATGCCGATGAAACGGAGGCCATGGTTCATCTTGGAAATCTGAACGCGCGAGGCATCGGCACCCGGATCAACACAGGACGCGCTTTGCGCTGGTACAAAGCGGCGATCAAAACCAACCCAGAGGATGGCAATGTCGTGAACGAGATTGCCTGGACGGTCACCGTTTCCGATATCAAGGGGTTGAATCAACCAAAGTACGCCCGCACCATCATGGACACGCTGATGGAAACGGATGCGGAAGCCCGTCAGCGTCCGGAGTACCTTGATACCTGGGCCGCCATTCATGCGGCTAACGGTGAGTTTGACCGAGCGGTTGCGTTGCAGCAGGAAGCGCTGTCTCGTGCCAAGGTCGAAAAGCGGGATGACGTACTGGAAATCCTCGACGCCCATCTCAAAATGTTCCAGGCCGGTGAGGTCATCATCGAGCGTGCCCCTTAACACTTTTGTGCTGACCCACTGGCTTGCCGAACAGCGCCCCGCAATCGACGTACGCTCTCCTGGAGAATTCGCCGAAGGCCACCTCCCTGGTGCGGTAAACCTGCCCATTCTCAACGATGACGAACGTGCCCAGATCGGTACGACATACCGGTTGGAAGGATCCGAAGCCGCCAATGCACTTGGACACCGGCTCGTGTCCGGCGTGGTGCGAGACACGCGGATAACCCAATGGACTGCGTTTCTCCAGCTGCATCCGGAAGCCTACCTGTACTGCTGGCGAGGCGGAGCGAGGTCCCGCATCGCCGCGCAGTGGCTTTCAACCCACGGCTTCACACCCGAACGAATTGAAGGCGGCTACAAGGCGCTGCGCCAGTTCTGCCTGCAAACTCTCGACGTGACTCCGGAAACAACGCGCGACTGGTGGCTGCTGGGTGGTCGTACTGGCAGTGGCAAGACTGAACTCCTGCAAGAACTTGAACCCTGTGTCGATCTGGAAGCCCTGGCCGAACATCGCGGTTCAGCGTTTGGTGGAAAGACAACACCGCAACCAGCGCTGGCCACATTTGAAAATCGCGTGGCCTGTGCGCTGCTCGCACGCCGGGGCCTCGTCCGCCGGGACCTCACACAACAGGGCATGCCGCTCGTGCTCGAGGATGAGAGTCGCACCATCGGTCGACTGGGTATCCCTGAAGCCATTCACCGCGCCATGCAGCGCGCGCCCGTGGTCCTGCTCGAGTCGGATCTCCCGTCACGTGTGGCTTCGATACAGCACGAATACGTCGATGTCCCTCTGCAAATCTCTACCCCAGACGCCGTGGAGCGCCGATTTCAAAGCGCATTGACCCGCATCCAGAGACGCCTAGGCGGGGTGCGGTACAAGGAGCTGACCGACGAGATACACAGTGCGTTCAGCACCGGTGATCACCACCGCTGGATCGAAAGATTGTTGACTTGGTATTACGACCCGATGTACGACTACCAACTGGAGCAGAAGCAAGCGCGTATCCGGTTCGTCGGCCCGGCAGCAGCCGTAAAGTCATTTCTGGCAGAGCAGCGCCGATTTCCTTCTTCCAGTACAGAAAAACCAAAACAATAGTCCATCCGGGCAACACTCAAGGAGTTCACGATGCAGATTTCAGGCAGCAAGGGCATTTTCGTCGGCGGCGCATCAGGTATGTGCCGGGCAACTGCCGAAATGTTTGCAGCGAAAGGGGGCAAGGTTGCCATCCTCGATCTGGAAAAATCAGACGGCGCAAACGTCGCGAAAGCCCTCGGTGGCACATTCCACACCTGCAACGTGATGGACTACGTTGGCATGGAGACGTCGATGGCCGAAGCGGTCGCCGCACTCGGTGGACTGCACTTCGTGGTCAACACCGCAGGCGGTGGTTCTGCAATCCGAACCGTTTCCAAAGACGGTACCAAACATCCCCTCGACGTATTTCAGCGGGTCATCGACCTGAACCTGATCGCTTCTTTCAACATCAATCGCATCGGCGCCGAAATCATGGCGAAAAACGAACCCAATGCTGAAGGCGAGCGTGGTGTGATGATCAACACGGCGTCCATCGCAGCGTTTGAAGGCCAGATCGGGCAAGTCGCCTATACCGCTGCCAAGGGCGGCATCGCTGCCATGACGCTGACCATGGCGCGTGATCTTGGCGGCGTCGGTGTGCGCATCATGACGATTGCTCCAAGCCTCTTTGATACCGGGTTGACCAAGGGCATTCCCGAGGCAGGCGCCATTCAGATGACGAAGGATGCTGCGTTCCCACGCCGAATGGGCAAGCCGCCGGAATTCGCGGTCATGGCGATCGCAATTTTCGAATGCGCGATGATGAATGGCTCAACCATTCGTGTCGACGGCGGACAGCGTTTCGCGCCGCGTTAGGAACGCTCTGAGCAAGTAGAGCTTCCTTCCAAAAAAAAGAATGGACATGACCAAGTCGCAGGAGCGACTTGGTCAGAGGATACTTAGCCTTGATTCGACAATAATCAGTAAAGCTGCAGACGCACAACCCATCGCGGCGTCGGGCAACCCTCCCTGTTGTCGGAGCGGTCTCCCGACCGCGATGCCGGGTGGAAAATCGCGATCAGGAGATCGCTCCCACAGGCATCGGCATCGAGAGTGTGTGCGGTCTCCTGACCGCGATGGAGTTACCGCGATCGGGAGAGGCTCCCACAGGGTGCATTTACTCGACGCCTCATGACTGAATCTGCCAACTTCATCGGTTGTGACCTTTCGGTTTGATTCGCGATGCAATCCCGACCTTCTCTCCAGTCAATCGTTTCAAAGCTCTTAAATACCCCTGCGCAGCATTTTCGGTCGCGCAATTATTGTCCGATTGAGGTTAGTCGCTCGAATCGACGCCGGGGCTTGCCCGATTAAACACTAGTCCTGATGAGCGTGGATGTGAACGTGGGGATGATGATCATGCCCATGTTCACGTTGCGCAAAGTGATCAACCTGATGATCAAGCTCTCCAGTACTGACCACGCCTTTACTGTCCAGCAGATCAGTCAGGGCATGCAGGAAGTGTTCGTAATAGGCGTAGGGCTGGTCCGGACTCACCGACACGTCCTTCAACTCCTGAATCAGCGCTGCCTGAAACTCGGACCACGCAAAGACACCACGATCGGATAACGAGTTGGCCAACGCAAACACACGACCCTGCCAGGGCGCTTCGAAATCCAGCTCGCCGTTGCGTAGCGGTGGCGCTATTGGAGCAGCCAGGTCGTGGATCGTCACGCGATTTCCTCAACACCAATCAGTGAGTTGCGAGTGATGGCTGCCATGCAAGTGTCCGCATCGGCATCGCGCAAGCGTCCCGGCCGCTGGGGTAGCACCATGTATCGCACTTCCGCACTGGAGTCCCAGACTCTGATCAGACGATCGGCGGTTATTTCGGTACCAAATTCTCTCAACACGTTGCGCGGCTCGCGTACCACCCTTGAGCGATAGGCTGGGTCCTTGTACCACTTGGGTGGCAGTCCCATCACGGCCCATGGATAACAGGAACACAGCGTACAGACGACAACGTTGTGTACTGCAGCGGTGTTTTCAACCACCACCAGACGGTCGATCTGACCTCCCACAAACCGGTAGGGAGCGATCGCCTGAGTAGCATCTTGCAGCAATGCTGCCTTGAACTCCGGATCGTGCCAGGCGCGCGCGACGATGAGCGCGCCATTCATCGGGCCGACCCGTTCATTGAAGAGCTCCAGCAGATCATCGATTGTTGATGAGGTCACCAGTCCCTTTTCAATCAACAGTGCTTCGAGTGCCTCGGCGCGCAGAGCAGCTTCGCCATGGTCGTGTTCATGAGGGTCGTGCTCGTGCGGGTCGTGTTCATGGGGGTCATGCATGACTCGGCTCCACCGGTGACAAGTAGGATTCAAACAGGTCGATGCAAATTTCGAGATGACTGTCCGTGGTTTCTCCCCACAACATCTTGCCGGTGAACACGACGGTATACAGATGCTCGGGGTTTTCCCCAAGTCCGTGTGCATTGGTGTCCGGCAAGATCCAGGATTGATGCCACGTTGTGATCGTTCCCACGCGGCCACGAACGTAGGCTGGCAGACGTGTGTGCCCAGGGCTCCCGTGAGATCGCGTCACCACATACTGGCCAACGACGTAACGCGGGGGCTCCTTGACCGTTCGCTCGAAACCCGATCCTTCAGGCGGATAGTCAACACGATCTGGACGAGCAGAAGGTCGGGCTGCAATCAGTGCATCCTGAGTTTGGCCCAGTGTGCGCGCTCGCTCATCGATCAGCTGCGATGAAAGTACACCACTTTCCACCAGCAGATTTTCGAGTCCGCCAGTCCAGCGGCCAAAGTAGCCATGCTGGAGATAAGCCGCTGGTGCGATGCGTTCGATGGCATGCCTGAACTGATCCAGATTGCCGATCAGACCGGCCTGGAAGGCGTTATTCACCAGCGCAAACATGCGGCGCTCCCAGGTTGCATTCCAGCTTGCATCCGCCCGGACATCAACCGGTCCGTAACCCTGTTTGCCGCCAAGATCGTGAATGCCATCCATGCCTGTGCTCAGTACGTTTCGGACAACATGGGTATCGGGTCGGCATCGTCGGTGAGCAAGCGAAAATCGTGCCGACCAGCCACCACGTCGTGCACCGCGCCATCTGGCAACACGACCCGCGCCTCACAACCACAAGGTATTTCTACGTGCAGGTTGAATACGCCATCGAGCAGCGACCAGCGAATGAGATAACGGCCATGCATGGAACGGAATTCAAACTCCACGGCATTGAGCGGCGACCCCTCAGGAAACAGTTCTCCAATGGGGACACAAGGTTGTATGACTACCCGCCTGAACGCCTCGCCCTCGTTCGGTACTGGCCGCAAACCGGCGACATGCCTGTACAGCCAGCCAACGGGTGCACCATTCGCCAGGGAAATCTGGGTTTCGTCGGTGTTGCTGCTTTCGATCAGGGGTGCAAGCCAGGCTGGGGCAGCAGTCTGCAGCATAAGAGCATAGGCAAGATCGGGTCGACCTTGTTTGGTCAGAACGTTCAGCATGTTGTCGACCAGCAAAGGATGCACCATCGATTGAAAACCAGCGTCCAGTACCATCTGTGCAAAACGGTTGAAAGCTGAGGGCACTTCATCCCCATCGAGTAGCGACTCCGAGAGCGCCAGTGCATAGGCATTGGCCGAATCGGTCACCAGCAATCCACCCTGCGTGACATAGCGTTGACGAAACGTTATTCGAATGCGAGTGGCGAGGTCTCGAAAGGAGTTCGCTTCACCTTCAAGATCAAGCCAATCCGCAACGCGCGTGGCGATTCGGGCGGCCGAGCTGAACAACGCCGTGCCGATCACGTCGGCATCCATGTTGCTGCACTGCCACGTCGCACTATCAACAGGGCGAATCAGGTTGGGGTGCAGCGCTTCCAGGGTGAATAACAACCGGCGGACGTAAGGAAATACGCGTTCAAGCGCTTGTCGATCACCATAATGGATATAGAGGGTCTGCGCGATGTAGAGCGCCATCTCACTGAGCCGCTGTGGATCACCGTTGGTTGGCGAGTGAAGTGCTTCGGCGCTGCCAATACCGGCGACCAATGTGCGCGCATGGCGCAGGGGTGGGACGGTTTCTGGTAACCCTGCTGGATTGCACTCTTCGGCCAACATCTCGTCGAGCCATCCGCGGAGCCAGACACTCAAGTCAAATTGCATGGCCAGCGTATCGATGACTGGATAAAGCGAAAGGTAATCACCGAAGCGGTTACCAGCAGCAAACCCGGACCAGGCAACCTCCTGCAGCAGACCGAGATTGCGCCTGAGGCAAAGTGTGTGGAACCGCTCCAGCAGCGGATGCTCGGTATGCAACTCAACGTTTTGATCTAATAACTGGCGTACCGGCACTGCTTCAACTTTCAGGACGCCGTCAGCGGCCAGATCACCGCAGAGCTCAACAACCCGGAAATGATGGCGTACAAAGGGTGGTACAAACGCTTCACTTTGACCGTCACCGCGGAGTGTGTAGTCATCCTGATCATCGGTGGAAAAAATTGGCGTACCCGACGCATCGGTCGAAGCGGCATATCGCAATCGGATGTGCGTACCTGGCTGACCCTGCAACGACACGAGCACACGACCGAGCACAGCTTCTGGAAACGTAATCCACCATCGCCGCTCACCCGGGCGCAGCGCATTCTTTCGTTGAATCGAGCCGACCATGCTCAGCGCCAACGGCCGGACCCCATCTTGTGCCCACGCAACGAGTGTGGCGTCGGTTGGCGACAATGTTTCTATGGGCAACCATTGGCGTTTCTGGCGCAGATAGTCCGGATGATTTCCGAACGCACGCCCGTCAATGCTGGCACCTTTGTTGATATCCCCGCGAATCAGCGGTGAAACTCGCCACTCCCAGCGGGAATCCGACGCTATCTTCATCGGTGGCCCATCCTTCGATTCAATCTCAAGTTGCGCAAGCAGTTGAGGCCTGGAACCAAAATGCTCGCGCGTGTCGCCGTCGGCGAATCCGGCATGCCAGCCATCGGCCAGCAGTACTGTCAGCGAGTTGGCGCCATTTTTGACAAGTCCATCGACACGCAGCGACCGATACTGGATACGCTTTCGATAATTGGTGTAGCCGGAAGGGACTTCCGAGACATCCAGTTCCGTCTCATTGATCCAGATGCGGCAGGCACCGAGGACCGCAATATACAATCGAGCCTTCGAACCCGTCTCACCAACCCGAAACCGCCGGCGCAACAACGGCACCGGTGTACCCAAGGTCCGGGTGCCGTGTAGTGGCACCGCAATCCAGTCTGCTCGCCAGTCCTGCGCATCAAGGGCAAATTCAAAATGAGCGATTTCACTCCACTCGCTTGTTAGCCCATCGCTGTCAAATGTTCGCACTCGCCAGTACACGCAGGTCTGGGCGCTCACGCCTCGACCACCATACAGGACAGCCAGGTTGTCCGAGCCTTCAACGATTCCGCTATCCCACAGATCAGGGAGTGCTGCCAACGTTGCCTGATTGGATGCCGCCTGCACCTGCCAGGCGGTCTGCTTTTCAGCCGGTCTCGCATCACCTGAGCACCACGAGAGGCGAGGGATTTCCAACGGCAACCCGACGGGGTTGGTCAGATATTCCGTGCGCAATCCGGTCGGGGCGGTGGTCATATGGGGCGGTCTGTCATCGCATCTAAACGGCGCAATCCAAGAAACTGATCAATAAACGCAACCACCGTATCCAGCTGATCATGGTGCAGCCAATGGCCAGCGCCATCGACATCGAGCATCCGCACGTCCTGAAAATGTCTGATCGTTGAGTCCTGACCGATTCGGTGCGAAAAACCCTGCTTTGCATTGATGATCAGTGTTGGACTGGCAACGGATTTCCACAAGGCGACAGTGTCTGCTTCAGGCATTGGATACAGTGACGGGCTGTGGGTGTAATTGTCAAACTTCCAGCTGTACGACCCATCCTCATTCTGATGGCTGCCATGGACGGTCAGGTGGCGGGCGATGGTGGCGTCGAGATTCGGGTTCACCTGCTGCATGCGCTCGCAGGCGGCTTCGAGGGAGGCGTAACGACGCGGGACACGATCAGCAAGTTTCAGCATCTGCTGCTCCCAGGTACGAAATTTCTCCGGCGACAACAAGCCTTCGTACCAGCCCGGCCAGAGTCCTACACCTTCAAGCAGTACCAATTGTGAGACCATGCCTGGCCACGCTCCAGCCAACTGTGCGGCCACGGTTGCACCCATCGAGTGTGCGATGAGCACACAACCATGCAGCCGTCGTTGTTCTATCAGTCGAACCAGGTCATAGACATAGTCGGAGTGCCGATAGGCAGAGCCTCGATTCCAGTCCGAGTCGCCGTGCCCACGCAGATCCGGAACCACCACATGATGGGTGTCGAGAAAACGGCTCGCCAGAAAATCCCAGGTGTGGCAATGATCCTGCACGCCGTGCACCAGCAACATCGGCGGTTTGGCGCCATTCCCCCAATCGAGGTAGTGCAGCCGCAATCGTTGGGAAAAATAGTAGTGGGAACTGGCTCTGGGCTCATTCATTCACGCATGCATCCCTAACTCAGTCCGCCCTCTAAACAACCGATGCATCCGCATCAAGAGGTTCCAACTCTGACAAAACCATACAGGGGATCAGCCAGCTCGCTGCGCAACCAGTCAATCAGCAGCTGTGCCCGCAATGCCCGCCGCATTGCCGGCTGCGAAAGTAACCAGAAGGGTTGCGCCAGATGCGAATGCGGCGACGGGATTTCCACCAATCCTGCGGCAGCTCCAACCATCCAGCGCGGCAGCATGCCCACACCGAGGCCCGCGCGCAATGCCACCAGTTGCTGCAGAACCGAACTGGTGCGCACTTTCACGGCAAGCTCGGCGAACCCATCGTCCCGCAGCGCCTGGTCGACGCCCACGCCGAGATCCTGATCGACTAGGCTGAGCCAGCCGACCGCTGAATCTGTGTGTCCCGGTATCATGAGTTCTGCGACATCAGCCCGCGCGAAGACGCCCACCTCCGGCCGTCCCAACAAACGCGCAACGAGGTCGGCATCGGGGGCCTGCGTGCCACGGATCATGATATCGATCGGTCCCGCAGTTACAGGTTCCACAGGGCTGATGATTTCAATTTCGATCAGAGGATGCTGCGACCTGAACTGCTCAAGTCGAGGCACCAGCATGATGTGCAGTGATTTTGGCAACAACAGGCTGACCCGCCCGGCATCCGCATTTTCGCCAGCCCGCAATTCACTTTCGATCGAGACAATCTCACGACTGATTCTGTCGATCCGCTCAGCAAGCTCCTGGCCCTGTCGGGTAATGACCAGTCCATGTGCTGTGCGAGTGAACAGAGCGATGCTTAATCGACGTTCCAGGTGCTCGAGCCGTCGTGTCACCGTCGACGCATTTACCTCGAGCTGCTGGGCAGCCGCGCGCACGGAGCCTGCATGGACAATGGCAGCGAAGTGTCGGTAATCATCCCAATCGGCGTTCAAGGCTCAGAGTTCGACTTAAGCTTTCAAGACTCCCCGGAGCTTACCAGCCAGATCAGCCGTTGCAAATTCGCAACGCTATGTTGCGTTACTAAGGGTTGCATCGAGTGTTACCTAAGGTAACATGCGTGGCATCGAAGAGGTCCGTAACGGTAACACAAACCTTCAAGGCCAGAGACAGCAAGGCCTGAGAAGTAAGGCCAGAAGCAGACAAAGACGTTACCGCACCAGGATCCAGCAACCAGCCAGCTCAGACAGCGGTCAGGGCCAGCAGATCGAGAAGTAAGTGGTTGCGACAGTTAAGAGGGATACCCGGCTTCCCCTCCCCTCCTCCCCTGCGGGTATCCCTCTCATTCAAAACGGTTCGAGGCGAGTTCATCGCCTCAACCTTTTTTCTCCACACCGATCCATAACGCACCATCCGCGATCCAGACTTCAAACGGCGCTGCGATCGAGCAATCCGCCCCGCTTAGGCACTGACCTGTGTCCAGATCAAACCTATAACCGTGCCAGGGACATTCCAGGACGTTTTCCGTCACCTTGCCGGTGATCAGCGGCGCACCCAGATGTGGGCACCGCGCAACATGTACAACCGGCGAGCCCGCGACCACATTGATGACCGCGTCACGACCGGAAAACTGGGCGGCGAGCGGGAAATTCAGTGTGTCCATGTGACCAAGACAACTCGGCGGGGCGTCTTGTTTGCGCGGAGTGATTCGGGAATCAAGCATTTCCTGGCGCGAACTCATCATGGCCGAGTCTTCGTCATAAAGTGTTTCATAGACTCGCGCGTAGGCCTGACCGACTCTGTCACGGACCTCCGGGGCCACTCCGGGCACATGAAAATCAACCACGATTTCGATCTCGCGAGGTCCGCGTTCTATGACATACGTCCAGATCTCGGCGCCCGCGAACTCACCTTTGAGCGTTCGCGTAATCCAGCGACGCTGTGTCGTATCAAGACTCAATTCGAGCAATGACTCCCTGCCCTTGGCATCGAGTACCTTTGCCCGCCAGCCCCAGGGACCAGCGGCTTCGCATTCGATCGCGCTGAACGAGGACGAGTGCAGGAATGGCAGATGCTCCCAGTCGAGCGCATTTTCGAACATCCGAGCCAGGCTCACCGGCAACACACGTTGATAAGTACCCACGTGGTCGACACGTGATCCGGGTTGTGGCGCCAGAAATTTGTGTTCAGGCATATCTTCTCCAATGTTTCGGATTGCTCAAACCCGCCCGATCACGCGCCTTCGAATCGCTGTCAGGAACGCATGCGCTCGATCGCAAAGGCAAATTTCTGGCCATCAAAATCCTCCTCAAACGCTGAGGCGGTGTTGTCCAGCATGGCTTCCAGGGTCAACGTTTCGCCACAGACATACGCCTGATGTTCAGTGAACGCCTGTAACAAAGCAGCATCACCACGATAGCGCAGACGAATTCGGTCCGAGACGCGTAATCCACTTTCCTTTCGAGCTCGCTGAATACTGCGCACGATCTCTCTCGCCTGACCACCTCTGATCAGTGATTCGTTGAGTTCACAATCAAGGTCAATGGCGATGGTCGCATCCGAGATGATATTGGCACCGGGCCGCGGTTTTTGCAGCACATCGATCTCGGCAAGTGTGAATTCCTCACCTTCAACGACAGTCTTTCCATCCCGACGCAGCTGCGTTATCACCTGCGCAGGCAACGCGTTGATCGAGACCTGAAACTGCTTCATGCGTTTGCCCAGTCGTTTGCCGAGCAACGGGAAATTCGGTTTGGCGACCAGCTCGATATAAGCGCTCTCGTCGGCATCAAACAGCACCTGCTGCACATTCAGTTCACGCTGGACGTAAGCCATCAGCGCATCAATCTGGCTTAGACGCTGCCCAGACTCACCAATGATCGTCAACCGCGACAATGGCGTGCGCAGATTGATCTTCTCCGCCTCTCGCTTCTGCCGGCCGAGCAGGATGACTCGCTGCATCAACCCAACGGCCTGCTCAAGCTCTGGCTTGCGCAGCTCCGGATTGGCATCTGGAAACGCGCATAGATGTACAGACGCCGGCACTGATCCACTGGCCGCCAGTTTCGTAAGCTCGAGATACAAGTATTCAGAGAGGAACGGCGCAAACGGCGCCATGATCCGGCACAGCTCACCCAGCACCGAATATAACGTCTGGTAAGCCGCACTCTTGTCAGCAGAGATTCCTTCTTCCCAGAATCTGGGTCGATTGAGTCGGATATACCAGTTCGTCAGATCTTCGATGAAATTCAGCAGCTGCGGCACAACAGCGTAGAGACGATAAGCCTCCATCTCCTGCGCAACAGATGCTTTGAGTGTCTGCAAACGAGACAACACCCATTGATCGAGGATATTCGTGCTGCGTGCACTGTCTTGTGAAGGCGACCACTGATCGATCTGCGCGTAGGTACGCAGAAACGAATAGGCGTTGTACCAGGGCAGCAGCACTCGCCGCACCATGTCGCGAACACCACCATCAACAAACCGCTGTTCTTCTGCCCGCACCAGGCCAGATGTGATCAGATACAGACGCAGTGCATCCGCGCCATACTCTTCCATCAACTCATCAGGCGGTGTGTAGTTGCGCAGCCGCTTCGACATCTTCTTGCCATCGGCAGCCAGCACCATGCCGTTGACGATGACATTGCGGAACGCCGGTTTATCGTAAAGCGCTGCGGCCAGCACGGTCAGAGTGTAGAACCAGCCCCGCGTCTGATCGAGCCCTTCGGCAATGAACTCAGCCGGAAATCCAGCTTCGAACAGCTCCCGATTCTCGAATGGAAAATGCAGCTGTGCGTACGGCATGGAACCGGACTCAAACCAGCAATCCAGCACTTCGGGCACTCGTCGATAGACGCCTTCTTCACCCGGTTTCGCAAACGTGATGGGATCAACATGTTCCCGATGCAGATCGGTGATTCGAACTCCGGAGAGCGCTTCAAGTTCATCAAGCGAGCCAATGCAGACCTGACTGCCGGTGGTGTCGTTGATCCAGATGGGAATCGGTGTACCCCAGACACGATTGCGCGAAATGGCCCAGTCGATGGCATTGTTCAACCAGTTGCCGAACCGGCCTTCCTGGAGATGCTCTGGCACCCAGCGAATCTGATCGTTGGCAGCGACCAATCGATCACGAATCGAGCTGACCCTTACATACCACGACGGAATGGCCCGATAGATCAACGGCGTATCCGACCGATAGCAGAACGGATAGCTGTGGGTGATCGTGTCGTGCCGATACAAGGCCCCGGACGCTTTTAACGCGCGGATAATCTCTGGATCCGCAGTCTTCACATGCAAGCCAGCAAAATCCGGCACTTCATCCGTGAATTTACCCTCGAGCGTGACTGGACAGACAAACGCTTCGATGCCTGCCAGCCGGAGCACACGATTGTCATCCTCGCCAAAGGCGGGTGCTTGATGCACCAGACCGGTACCGCTATCCGTCGTGACATAAGCATCGGCAACGACAACAAAGGCGCCACGTTCGTGTTCATCGGCAAACCACGGAAACACTGGTAAATAACGACGACCGATCAGATCACGG
Organism: Gammaproteobacteria bacterium; assembly: GCA_043719475.1. GTDB lineage: Bacteria > Pseudomonadota > Gammaproteobacteria > Pseudomonadales > Azotimanducaceae > SYFY01. The sequence goes on from JAYSTS010000195.1 coordinate 17,836, forward strand.
CCAAAACACGTTCGCTCGACAGCAAGCCCCGGGTAGGCTGACAAGCGAACGGTTGCGATGTAGAAGTGCAGATTACGGCCCGCATCGTGCACCCGTGAGTACTCGATGTCGGCGCCTACACAAATGGCGAGGTTCGAAGGCAAGGTCCATGGCGTGGTCGTCCACACTGCGAGGCTGGCATCTTCATCTGCGAGCTTGAACAGCACCGTAATCGCCGGATCCTGCACGTCCATGTAGTTGGACGTGGCTTCAAAATTGGACAGCGGTGTAGCCAGCGCCGTCGAGATCGGCATCACCTTCACACCCTGGTAGATGAAATCCTTGTCCCACAGCTGCTTGACAACCCACCACACGGACTCCATGTACCAGGGGTCCATGGTTTTGTAGTCGTTGTCGAAATCCACCCATCGTCCCAGACGATTGATCGTCGTGCGCCATTCACTGACATAACGCTGCACAATCGCGCGACACTGGTCGTTGTAGCCGGCGATACCCAACTCCTCGACCGCTTGCTGCGCCGACATATTGAGCTTTTTGTCGATCTCATGTTCGATCGGCAGACCATGACAGTCCCAGCCAAACCTGCGCATGACATGATGGCCACGCATCGTCCAGTAACGGGGGACGATGTCCTTGATGGTGCTGGCAACGATGTGTCCATGGTGTGGTAGACCTGTCGCAAACGGTGGGCCGTCATAAAAAATATAGGGCTTGCCGGTCTTGGTCTGTTCCAGCGACTGCTCAAAAATGCCGTCTCGTTCCCAGAAGTCGAGCATGGCGTGCTCGGCGTCCACGAACGAAAAAGTCTGAGCAGATCCTGGCGTCGTCATTGGCTTTCAATTAGCTGTTGGCAGGGGTCGGCATTCTAGCCCGGGTAATTCATGAATTGCCTGCTGTGACGCCCTAAGAGCCTGCGCGGCAGAAGATAGACAGGTGCAGAGACTGGCCAGTTTCGGCATAGTCCAATCAGCCGCCGAACCGAAATCGGGGCGCCCTCTTTCCTTCCAGCTTCTTTTTTTACAAACTCGCGAGGTCAACGATGAAATTCGGCGCAGTGCTTCCTCACAACGAAATCGGCACCGATCCGGGCGCCATGAAAGCCTATGTGCAAGGCCTCGAAGCGCTTGGCGCGACACATTTGCTGATCTATGACCACGTGCTGGGCGTCAATCCGAGTCGACCAGGCGGATTCAAGGGGGTGTATGACAAGGACACCGCGTTTCACGAGCCGTTGACAACGTTTGCATTCATTGCCGCCGTGACGTCCAGCATTGAGCTGGTGACGACCATCCTCATTCTGCCCCAGCGTCAAGCGACTCTGGTGGCCAAGCAGGCTGCTGAAGTCGCCATTCTTTCGAACAACCGTTTCCGAATGGGTGTCGGCATCGGCTGGAACGAAGTCGAGTATGAAGCACTTGGCGTGCCCTTCCGCAACCGGGGCGCAAGGCTCGCCGAACAGGTCGATCTGCTTCGTGCGCTGTGGCGGGAGGACAGCCTGACGTTTAACGGCAAGATGCATCAGGTCACGTGGGCGAGCATCAATCCCCGACCCGCCAAGCCGATTCCGATCTGGTTCGGTGGGTCCGCGCCAGCGGCACTCGAACGTTGTGCAACGCACGGTGACGGCTGGATGCCGCTCATGGGCCCATCCGACAAAGCACGCACCTGCCTTGAACACATGCGTACTGCTCGCGAGGGCGCTGGTTTGTCGTGGGAGACCTTCGGTATACAGGGGCAAGCGCAATATGCCGGTGGCTCACCCGATCGATGGGTCGCGCATGCCACTAAGTGGAAGGAACTCGGGGCAAGCCACATCGCCATCGCAACCCACAACGCCGGACCTACCAGCGTTGAAGGTCATCTGGCGCGTGTGAAGGAGTATTTCGACGTCGTGAGTTCGATTGGCTGAATCAGGAAAGCCCTGAACAAGCGCAGCGTTCCGGGTGGTGCATGGATGCACCATCATTTTTCAGAATTTTTCAGGCATGCAACGTCAGTCGGCAGCGCTCATGCGCGCAAACTGTGGCGACAGCATTCTGCCGGCATTACAGGCATTGAATATGAACTCGCAGACCACCGCGCGCGATTGTTTTCCCGGGCACATCGGCTCGAGCCGCGCGCCTAGCTCACGGACCTGACGGTCTGCTTCTGCGTGGGATTCCCAAGGACCCAGCTCGATGCCTTCACGCGTGCTGAAATACCAGCGGCCTTCGCTACAAAACACTCGACTTGAACGAAACCACGCACGCGGACGCTCGTACTTCCGATGAGAAACCATGATGCCTCCTTACAACTGAAGACGGCGTCATGATCTTCGCACCACGTTGTTTCGTCTGTAAGAACGATGTACGAATTTGTTCCTGGATTACAGGCGAACCGTTGTTAACAAGGTATCCATACGGGTTTTGAGGCTCTCGAGATTGCCGGCCATCAGTGGCACGATCAGCTGGTCAACACCGGCGGCGGCATATTGCTCAACCGTCGTCGCGTTCACTGGCTGGCTGTTCGGTCCGATATAGACTTTCACGTCGCTTCGGCTTCGTCCGTGCGCTGCGAGTTCACTGTCCAGATACGCCAATCGATCACTCACACCATCTGGAGTGAGATTAAAGCCGTACCAGCCATCACCGTGCGAGGCCACACGACGCAGCGCCGGATTGCTCTCACCCCCAAACAGCACGGGTAACCTTTTCTGTACGGGTTTGGGATTGAAGTGACACGCTTCGAGTTCAACGGTTCGTCCGTGATACGACGGGTTGTCCTGCGTCCACAGCGCACGCATCACGTCGATGTACTCCAGACAGCGCGCCGCGCGATCAGCGAAGCTCATACCCAGAGCATCGAACTCCTCGGCCAACCAGCCAATACCCACGCCAAAGTCGACCCGCCCACCGGAGAGGTAATCGAGATCGGCGACCATCCGCGCCGTATAAACCGGCTGGCGTTGAGGTACGAGACAGATGCCGGTGCCAAGCCGGATGGTGCTGGTGTGTGCTGCAACGAATGTCAGCGCTGAAAACGGATCCAGTAACCCTTCCGGCTCACCGGGGATTCGGCCGTTGCGCGAATAGGGGTAGGTTGAGGCGTACTCCGGAAAGAACAGCACGTGTTCCGGCACCCACAAAGAATGGAACCCTGCTTGTTCCACCAGCCTCGCGGCCGGACCAATAAATGCAGGTGGCGTACGATGATTAAACGCCATGGCTATGCCGATCTTCACGTGTTCTGCTCCCGTCTGGTTCGCGATGTGCTGCAGGCTAAAGGTATGATGACCGCGGGGCAACGGGCGGGGACTACCACATCGGCGACATGGCCAGCGGACGCGCATTCACGCACTACCTGACCAGTTCCAGTTTGTGGATGGCCGGTATGAGCCTGTATGGCTTCCTCTTTACCTGGATATTGGTCGGTATCCTTGATCGACCGGCCAGTGAAGCAGGCATGGCTCGATTCATCGCCGAAATGCCGCCCCTGGCACTCCTGCTGCTTGGCGGTGTTCTGGGTGACCGCATGAATGGTCGCACGTACCTCATCGTCATGAATCTGGCGATGGCCGTTCCACCGCTCGTCATCGCCGGTATCTACAGCATCGATCTCTTGAACTACTGGTGGGTCGTTGCATTTGGTGTGACCACGGCCAGCATCCAGGCTCTCTCCGATCCCTCCCGCCAGGCAATTCTGTCGCGTGTCACACCGCTGGATATTCAGCGATCAGTGACTGTCATGACGGTGGTGACTACCAGTGTCGGCATGCTCGGGTTTTATCTCGGCGGCAAGCTTGAAGTGCTGGGCCTGCGCCAGGTGCTGATGATGCAAGGCGGTTTTTTTCTGCTTGGTGCAATCGCGGTCAGTGCCTTGCCGGACATGCCGGTGGTGGAAGCACGTCGCCCGTCATTGATGGAGGGGCTGCGGGCAACCTGGGAATCGACGCTGGCGCGCAACATGATCGGGCTCAACTTCCTGTCCAGCCTGTTCAATGCCGGCGCCTACATCATTGCCATTCCCTACATCGCCAAGGAAGTGTATGGCGGCGATGCGGCCTTCCTGGCGACCGTGATGATCGTGTTCACGCTTGGCAGTGTCGGCTCAAATGTGATTCTGTTTTTTTTCATGCCGCTGTTACGGCCGGGACGCCTGTTCCTGCACATGCAGATTTCGCGCATGGTGATACTGGGTTGTCTGGTCCTGACACCACCGTTATGGCTGTTCTACGTGCTGCTCTTCTGCTGGGGCGTGAACATGGGCATCACTACGACGATGGTCCGTACCACGGTGCAGGAACTCGCATCCGTCACCTATCGCGCGCAAATTCTCTCCGTGCTGCTGCTCAGCTTCATGGTGTCGTCACCACTGAGCAGCTATTTGTTAGGTCACGTCATCCAGGCCTACAAGCCCCTCGCCGCACTCGTGCCGGGAATCGGCTTTTCCGCACTGATCTTCTTCATCGGTGTGTGGAAAAGCGGCCTGTGGGACTATCGATCCGAGACTGGCGCAATCAAGGAGGCTTAGCGATGCGATGTCGATGCAGCAGCGAGCATGCGGGTCAAATAACCCGCCACCAGGTCTGGATCCTGCATCGGGATGAAGTGAGTAAGTTCAGGTAAATACACGTCCTCACCCTGCGGAAAAGCGCCGGCAAGCCCAGGCCAGGTCGGTGACATCGAAAAGTCCATGCGCTCGCCCTCATCCGGCAATCGAGTGAAATCCCGGGACTTCGCACGCATGACAGTTACCGGTATCTGAATCTTCGCGATCTTTGCATGCACATCGGTCGAGGTATTGTTCATGTAAACCGAGGCTTCAACGATCGGTGGACAAGCCAGGGACCAACTGCCATCGGCATCAGGCAGTACGCCATACCGGCAGTAGTTTTCGAGCACATCACGCCGCCACAGCGAGTACGGATGGCGCGTCACGAATCGATCGAACATCTCCTGCCAGCCACTCCAGACACCCCGCCGACGTGAGACCGGATGATCTTCTACCCGGTCATAGGGATGTCGTCCACCAGCCCTGTACAATTCTGGTGACATGATCACCGGATCGATTAGCAACAAGCGATCAAACGCTTCTGGCAGCGTATGCGTCACCTGTACAAGGCAATGCCCACCCATGGAGTGTCCGGCACCTAAGGCATGCCGGATTTCCAGTGCCTGCATCAACTCGATGATATCGGAAGCGAACGTAGACCAGATGTATGGCGCCTGTTTGCCACTGCGGCCGTGGCCACGCAGATCAACGGCGATGATTCGAGCATCGGCAGGCAATCGCTGAACAACCTGATCCCAGCAGCGTGCATGAAAGCCTGTGGCGTGCAGCAACACGATGGTCTGGGTCGACGAAAGCGATCCCCACTCGAAGTAACAGAGTTCAACGGCTTTACCTGCAAAGCGGTGTTCGCGCGGTTCCATGGGATACCCGGTAAATGGCAAAGCCCGCGATGTTAGCGCCGGGAGTTTGCAGATACGAGTCGGGCTTCTCCGAAGACACGGCAAATCCCGGCCTGTCGCACCCGAATCGATTTGGTCCTATCCTCAACCTTGTCCTCAATACGGATCACCCATGAACTTCAAGCACGTGTTGTATGAGAAATCGGGCCGGATCGCTACGCTCACGCTCAACCGGCCAGAACGACTGAACGCCATCTGTCCCGGCATGCCGCGCGAGATCGCCGAAGCCGCAACCCTCGCCAACGAAGATCCTGACGTACACGTGGTGATCGTCACCGGCACTGGCCGGGCCTTTTGTGCCGGCTACGACCTGGTGCTGTCGGCAGAAAAAGGCACCAAGGGCGAAGCTGGACCGGCTTTGGATCCGCAGGGTCGACCGTGGGACCCGATGATGGATTTCCACATGATGAACGCCAACACACAACACTTCATGAGTCTTTGGCGGTGTTACAAACCAACGATCGCCAAGATCCACGGTTATGCCATCGCTGGGGGCAGTGACATCGCCTTGTGTTGTGACCTGGTCGTGATGGCAGATGACGCCAAGATCGGTTATCCCCCGGCGCGCGTATGGGGATGCCCGACCACCGCCTGGTGGGTGTATCGACTAGGTGCAGAAAAGGCCAAGCGGATGCTGTTCACCGGTGACCTGATCTCCGGCAAGGAGGCCGCCGCAATGGGTCTCGTGCTTGAATCCGTGCCTTCGACTGAACTCGATGCCCGCGTCCAGCAACTGGCCGCACGTATCCAGGGTGTGCCCCGCAATCAGTTGATGATGCAGAAGATGATGGTGAATCAGGCGCTCGACAACATGGGGCTTGCGACTACCCAAACCATGGCCACACTCTTTGATGGCATCACCCGGCACTCGCCTGAAGGTGTCTGGTTCAAGAAACGCGCAGAGGCTTATGGCTTCAAGGACGCCATCGGGATTCGTGATTCTGGTGAGAACATCGCGTCCGGTGTCAGCCGCGTTCCTCGCCCCTTCGAATGATTCCGAAATTTGTGTCGCCACCATTCGAGTCAGTCGCACCATGACGGAAATCGAGAAACAAACTATCGAACGGGCCTGCGAACAACTGCAGTACGCCTACGCCCGTTTCATCGATTTCCGAGATTACGAAGGCTTCACAGAACTGTTTACCGTCGATGGTGCGCTGGACGCCGGGCTCGAATTGAAAGGTCGAGACGCCATTTTCAGCTCCTGCCAGAAACGGTCTGCTGGTCTACGCAGCCGGCATGTCATCACCAACAGTTTTGTCGACGTACTCAGTCACGATCAGGCGAGGGGCATCTGCTACTTAAGTCTGTATCGGCTGGACCAGAAGGAATCGGCAAAGCCTGGACCACTACCGTTGTCTGGACCTGCAGCCGTTGGCCACTATCAGGACAGCTTCAAGCTTACCGCCGAAGGTTGGAAGATCGCCCACCGGAAATTGCATCTGGCCTTCCGGGACGACTCGCAGTTTTGAAACCGTGTGCACTCGGCTTGGTTCTGTTGTTGGTGGCACCGTCGATCCGCGCCGATGATCTGGCTGATACACTGCTGGCAGTACAGAAAAAGCAGTCCATCCCGGTCATGGGATGGGTGGTTCTGTTGCCCGGTCAGGCGCCCCGCACAGAGGTCATCGGAACAGGTGCTGACCACACGACACCCCTGCGGTTCGGCTCAATCACCAAGACGTTTACGGCTATCACGCTGCTCAACGCCGCCGAAGCTGCTGACATCAGCATCGACACACCCCTCACCAATGTTGTCGGAGAGAAAGCTGCTGCAGAGAAAGTCGCTGGAGAGAGAGTCGCTGGCGATAAACAATGGCGGAACAACTTTGCGGTGCCGCTCACGCTTCACCATCTCGTCTCGCTGACCGCCGGTCATGCAGAACTAGGCTCCATCGCCTTCAACGACAACACACCACGCAGCCTTGCAGATAGCCTGCAGCGCAATCAGGACGCCTTGACATCATGGTGGCCACCGGGACTTGTGCACAGCTACAGCAATGCAACTTCGGGATTGTCCTCTCTGGCTGTGGAGCACCTGACTGGAAGACCATTTGCCGGGGCCATGTCTGCTCTGCTCTTTGAGCCTCTCGGGCTCGAACATGCGAGCTTGAGTCCGGACCCGGCGCTGCCTGGAGGCTTTCGCGCTGACGGGGTCACGCCTATTGAATACTGGCATACCACCTTCCCGGCGTTCGGTGCACTCAACATGTCCATGCAAGACATGACCCGCTTCCTGCGGTCGCTGCTCGCCGGAGGTCGATCAGGAGAACGAAGGGTCTGGTCACCGGCAACCCAGCAAGCGCTGCTGGTACCGAAAATGGGGCTGGGTCACGCCACCGGACTGGAAATCGGCTACGCCGCCGGCATGTACACCCGGATCGCACAGGGATTGGTGTGGCATACCCACGGTGGAGACGCTGATGGTTATCGGTCACGTTATGCCGTTCTGCCTGAGCATCAGGCCGGCTACGCGATTGTCATCAATACCGACAACCCGTTTGCACTGCGGAAGCTTGAGACGATTCTCGAACGGTACATCACCAGAGCATTGCAGCTACCCTCTAAGGCGCCGCTCCCAAGCCAGTCTCTGACGATGCAACCCGATGGCGAGTACTACCCGGTCGGCACTCGCTTCGATATCAACGCCTGGCGCGATTGCAACATACCGCGGTTATCCATCACCTCATCAACAGACGAGCTCACGCTCACTCGCGGGCAGGACATCACTCGACTGAAGCATCTCGGTGACAATCACTTCGCCGCCGCCAATGAGCCCGCAGTGACCGCGGTCATCACCAGCGACGCATCCGGCAGTGTCTATTTCCTCGGCGAATACGGAAACTATGTCCGGCTCAGGACCTACGGCAACGAACTCCCAGCGGTCATTCCGCCTTTCCTGTCGACCTGCATTCCGCAATAATCTGACTTCAATCAGGACACCCTTTCATGCCCATTAAATCCCGAGCTTTGGCTCGCGCGACGCCGTTTTTCAATCGTATTCGGGATGAAGCACTGGCGATCGAAGCTGCGCGCCGCATTCCAGCTGCGCTTGCGTCGGATCTCGCCGCTGCTGGTCTATTTCGCATGGTGGTGCCCGCCATCTACAACGGCTTGCAGGTTCACCCCTCCGAACTGATCGATACGTTGATCGCCTTGTCACGTGCCGATGGCGCCGTTGGCTGGAACCTGATGATCGGCAACACCACTGGATTGCTCAGCGCTTCTCTGCCAGATCACTGGGCGCAATCCATGTATGGAAACGACCCTTTGGCGATCACCGTTGGCGTGACGGCGCCGATGGGACGTGCCGTTCCCGAAGGGGACGGCCTTCGTGTGTCCGGTCGATGGCCGTTTGGCAGCGGCTCGCACGTTGCAAACTGGATTTGTGGCGGCTGTCTGGTCATGGAAAACGGTCAACCACGACGCAATTCCCACGACCTGCCTGAAACCCTGCTGGTCTTCTTCCACAAGAGTGACGTCACGATCCATGACAACTGGCACGTGTCCGGATTGCGTGGAACCGGCAGTAATGACATCGAGGTCAAGGATCTGCTGGTACCCGCCGGACGTTGGGTCGTCCTGGGGGGCAAACCTCGCATCGACGCGCCGCTCTATCGGTTTCCGACGCTTGGTCTGCTCGCGTTAGGGGTATCGAGTGTTGCCGTAGGCATCGCCGAACATGCTATCGACGAGTTCATTCGACTGGCCGGCGGCAAAGTACCTACTGGTAGTACCCGAGCGCTTGCCAATCGTTCCAGTGCACAGCAGCAATTGGCTGAAGCTGAAGCCGGCGTCCGCGCCGCGACCGCCTTGATCCACAGCACCATCGACGATGTGTATGCCATGGTCGAGCAGGGCACCCGGCTTGGGCTGGAAGACAAGGCACGACTGCGCCTCGCTGCGACCCATGCCACCTGGAGTTCAGTCGCCGCTGTCGACAAGCTCTATCACGCAGCCGGTGGCAGCGCCATCTATGAGGAAAATCCGCTACAGCGCTGTCTGCGCGACATCCATGTGGCGACCCAGCACATCATGGTGGCTCAGCCGACACTGGAAGTCGTTGGCAAGGTGATGTTCGGCATCGACCCAAAGACCCTGCTGTAATCTTTGTGTTCACAGTTGCCTTCAGGAAACAGTTCGCCTCCCCGAGTTTTTGTACCGCTATAATCCGTGCATCGACCAGCTAAACGGACCCTGCGTGGCCCATCCACACGATCACGATCATGCCCACGAACACTCTCACCACGCCGTGCATGATGAGCACCTAGGTCATGAGCAACAAAGAGGGCATGAGCAACAAAGGCATGAGGATGGACATGACCCCAACCATAACCATGCTTCTCATGCCACCGAAAAAGTTCTGCTCCGTGCTTTCGTTCTGATCGCCGGATTTATGCTGGTTGAATTTGTTGGTGGCTGGCTCACCAATTCACTGACGCTGATGGCCGACGCCGGCCACATGCTGCTGGACGCCACCGCCTTGGGCCTTGCCTGGTATGCAGCCCGTCTGTCCGGTCGCAGCGACAACCATCAACTGTCCTATGGTTATCACCGCTTTCAGGTGCTGGCTGCATTTGTCAACGGGCTGACCCTCGCCGCACTGGTGTTCTGGATCGTTCTTGAAGCCATACATCGTCTGGGCACGCCAGAGCCCATGGTGGTGCTGCCAACACTGGTTATTGCCAGCATCGGTCTGCTGGTCAACATTGCAGCCTACAGGATGCTGCATCGCACCGAATCCAACATGAACGTGCGGGCTGCGGCGATACATGTGATCGGCGACATGCTGGGCTCCGCTGCAGCGATCATCGCTGCGACAACTGTCTACTTCACGGGCTGGCTCTATGCCGATCCGCTGCTCGCCGTCATCATCGCGTTGGTTCTGGCGCGCGGGGCATGGCGCATCATTCGCGATAGCGCCCATATTCTGCTGGAAGGCGTACCAAATGGCGTCAATGTCCGGGATATACGGGACGCTCTGGTAACCAGCGTGCCGGGCGTGCTGGAAGTGCATCACGTTCACGCGTGGTCACTGACACCAGAAAAACCACTCTTGACGCTGCACGCAAACCTCGCGCCCGAGGCTGATGTGAGCGGCGCGACGTCGTTGATGAAGAAGGTCCTGCAAGATCGATTCGGCATCAACCACTCGACAATCCAGGTCGAACACGGCCCCTGCCCTGACCATAACGATTGAGCAAACCAGGTAAAACCGGCATCGCGCGAGTGATTGCGGCCACCCGCTATTCGCTTAGCGGCTTGCAGGCTGCGTGGCGGTTTGAGTCAGCGTTCCGTCAGGAAACCACGTTGGCGGTCTTGTTGATCCCGGTTGCGATGTGGCTTGGAACGACGGCCGTTGAACGGGCCCTGCTCATCGCTGTGCTTGGCATCGTGCTTATCACCGAGTTGCTCAACTCTGCTGTGGAAGCTGTCGTTGATCGTGTGGGTGAAGAACATCATGCGCTGGCTGGACGCGCCAAGGACATGGGCTCGGCGGCGGTTTTCATCTCGCTCGCCCTCACGTGGGTCACCTGGGGCGTCATTGCTTTCGGTCGTTTCGCCTGAAGTTAGCCCTGTCAAACGGCTGCTGGACCGGGATATTGCTCTCGCAGAATACGCTTCAGAATCTTGCCACTCGGATTGCGCGGGATCACTTCGATGAAAGCCACACCTTTCGGTTGTTTGAAAGCAGCCAGCTTGCCGCGACAGAATTCGATGACTTCCCGCTCCGACAGATCGGGCCGCCGCCGAACCACGATGGCAAACGGTGATTCGCCCCACCGTTCGCTCGGCTGTCCGATGACTCCAGCTTCGACAATGTCCGGATGGGTCATGAGTACCGCTTCAATCTCCGCTGGATAGACATTTTCACCACCCGAAATCACCATGTCCTTGATGCGATCCTGGATGTAGATGAACCCCTCTTCGTCAGCTACCGCAATATCGCCGGTAAACAACCAGCCACCGCGAAGAGTCTCTGCTGTAGCCTCTGGGTTGTTCCAGTACTCGATCATGATGTGCGGGCCACGCACCAATACCTCACCCGCCTCACCAGCCTTGCACACCTCGCCGTTTTCGCTGACCAGCTGCACTTCGGTGTGGAAAAACGATTTTCCCGTTGAGCCAACCTTGCGAAGTGCGTTTTCTCCATCCATTAAACAAGCCGGTCCACAGCTTTCCGTCAATCCGTACACCTGCAGGATCGCAATGCCCATGTCGAAGTATCGCTGCATCAACTGGACCGGTACCGGTGCTGCGCCTGTCATCATCCAGCGCAGTTGGCTGACCCTGAAGCGGCCGAAATCCGGGACCTGCAACATGAAATTGAGCATCGCTGGCACCGCAAGGCCCGTCGTGATCTGCTCCCGGTCAATCAGCTGCCACGCCAACAACGGATCGAAGGCGCGCATGACGATCGACGTTGCACCGCGATAGACATTCACAGCCAGAGGTGTCAAGGCGCCCACATGGAACATCGGCAGCGCCGCGAGATAACGGTCAGCGGCATGAAACTCCGCGTTGGCGCTGATCGTCAGTACGCCCCAGATGGCAGTGCGATGGCTGTGCACCACGCCTTTTGGCAGCCCCGTCGTACCCGAGGTATACATGATGTACAGCATGTCATCGCCACTCGCACCGAGTTGCGACTCGTGGGTCTCGCCAGCATTCCTGAACACCGCATAATCCTCGGCAAACCAGGCAGGCGCTGATGGGGCATTGATATCGGCGACGTGCAGCCACTGACGAATCGGGGTCCGATCACCACGACCGTGCAGTTCGGTCACCGCATCGACAAATTCGTGGCCAAAAATCAACCTTTGGGTCCCACTGTCCTTGAGAATGAACTCCAGCTCGTCCGGGACAAGACGCCAATTCAAAGGCACCACAACCGCGCCTGCCTTGGCCAGCGCAAAGTAGGCTTCCATGAACTCGGCGCTGTTCATCAGCAGCAGACCGACGCGCTCACCTTTTTGTAGACCAGCATTGAGCAGGCTGCTCACCAGCTGATTAGCGCGGGCATTGAGCTGCCTGAAAGTCAGGCGTTCCTGAGTATGGCTGTCGATGTACGCCTCTCGCTCTGGCGTGAGGTACGCTCGCTTGGCCAGGAATCCACCTAGATTGTCATGCACGATGTCTTCCTCAAAATTGGTGATCGGCCCACCAATGTGCCGTGTGGTTAAGCCTAAGGCAAACTTCCCGCTCTCGGATCCGCTCCAATCCGCGTGTGGCGACCAGCCCAGGGCGACCAGGACCGGGCGACCAGGACCGGGCGACCAGGACGGGGCACCTTGAATTCGACAACTTTTTTACACTAAACGATGCATTTTCGTGTTGCATTGCAACATTTCTTTCGTAGAATGCGGGCCTTCGCATCCGGCTTTCTCCGGCATGACGAAATCGGCGTGGTGCGGTACCTCTCTCTCCCTCCCCACCGCAACGAGCATGTCCCTCGGTCATGCTCACCACGCCTTCCTCCTCTCCAGCACCCGAACTCCCAGCACCCGAACTCCCAGCACCCCGACTCCCAGCACCCGGCCCCCGACACGCGGACCCGCCTGTTCTCTACGACTACCTTCGATCAGATTTGTTGTACGGCCAACATCCGGTCGTATGCAAGATAATCGGATTTTCACGTACATGACCTGTACAAAGCTTGGACATAAGCTGAACAGCGGCTAGAATCCCGTACAACATCTGCAAACATCATGGGCAGCAAGCTCTGTGCAGGAAGATATCGACTACTACCGCATCGGTACGATAGCCAAACTTACCGGGTTATCGGTGGAGCGCCTTCGCGCCTGGGAGCGACGCTACGAGCTGGTGCCGGATCATCGGCAGGGCAAAACACGCTACTACTCCCAATTGCAGCTTGATCGATTGCAGAAGATCAAACGCCTGATTGACGCCGGTCATTCCATCAGCTCTTTGATCGAGTTGACGGATCAACACCTGGATGCTCGGCTGTCGAGCCGAACCACCAGTGCCGCGCCACGCAGTGTGCGCGTCGGGTTGATCGGGCTTAATCTGCTCATGCTGGAAAAGTCGTCTCAAGAAACTGCTCGCATCACAGTCGAAGAACGCTGGACCAACATGGACGCCTTTGCCGCCGATGAGGCGGCAGTTGGAAGCAACATCGACATGATCATCGCCGAAGTTCCCCTGCTTTCCATCGAACCGGTTCGATTCATCCGCGAAAAATCTGCCAAGTCGACACAGGTCGTGCTGATCTATCAGTTCGCCAGCGCTCAGCAGGTTGAAAGTGTGCAGGCCGAAGGCATACCGACGGTCAAGTGGCCTGCAACCTGGACCGAGATCGAAAGTACGTGCGCTCGCCTGACGGGCGCGCCGCTTCGCAGCGCGCAGGCAATTCCCGGCACTTTCAGCGACGAAGAGCTGATCGAAGCAGCAGGTTCCAGCCATGATCCAAACGGGTTGCCTGCTCATCTCGTCAGTCTGATTACCCAGCTGAACGCGTTCAGCGAATTTGCCCTCGATTGTGCTGACCAGCATCGCCTGATTACAGAAGGGGATGCCGCATCCGCTGATCTGTACGAGCACGTCCATGTCGAAACAACCCATGCCAGAGCCCAACTGGAACTGGCGCTCCAATCGATGCTGTCCGCCGAACGGCAGCGTTCGCGGCCACACTGAAAAGTCGTACACGACAACCTGTACAAGAAATCTTTAAAATAGTGTTGACAGAAATTTTGTACTGGACATAATGCGTACATAGGAAAGGTTTTACGGCGTGAGCGGCTTCTCGATGCAGTCCTCCCTTTCTAGTGTCCTTCCCCCAGAAGCGAAGCCGCGTTCAGTCAACCTCGGTTGCTGGCACGCCTTTTTTCCCCTCTCACAGTCCTCCAGTTCACAGCAAGACGAATTCCCAATCGGGCATTCGTGCGCCAGCAGTACTGCACCTCTACACTTCCAGAAAGCAGCAACTGCCTACACAACTGCCGAGGGCATCTCGCATCGATCCACGTGCCTGTGTCAGACTCCTACCGAGTGAAACGGGAAGCCCCCATGCTGCAATCTGCACTTATTCTCATAACTCTCACGTCGATGTTATCCGCCTGCGGTGGTGGAGGCGGGGGCAGTTCCAGCCCACCACCTCCTGCGCCGCCACCCGCAAATGTAGCCCCGGCAGCAAGTTTCACCGTTACTCCAGCCAGCGGTGCCATACCCCTGCGGGTCACCACCGATGCCAGCGCATCGACAGATTCGGATGGTTCGATAACGTCCTACGCGTGGAACTTCGGCAACGGACAATCTGGGCTGGGCCAGGTTGCCACGCAGACCTACACGACAGCCGGGAGCTTTACCGTCACCTTGACCGTCACAGACGACGACGGCGCTACCGCTTCAACCACCCGGACAGTTACCAGCAACACCGCGACCTCGACTTTCTCACTATCGGGGACGATTCAGATCCTCTCCTCTAGCGCGATCGACTCCGATACCAATGATCGGTTCACAACGGTGGTCGCGAATAACAACTTCGCGCAAGCTCAGAACATCACCAATCCCGTGGCCCTCGGTGGTTTTGCGAATCTTGCGAACACTGGCTCCTCTGGTGGCAACCTGTTCGCAGTGGGCGATCCCGGGGACTTCTACCGCATCTCTCTCACCGGCAACGAGCGGGTATTGCTTACCGTTGGCGACTCGGCAGCTGATCTCGATCTGCGGCTTTGGGACGCCAATCAGAATCTGATCAACACATCGCAAGGCACTACCCAGACCGAATCCATCGACATCACGGCTCCCGGCACGTATTTCATCGAGGTATTTCCATTCAGCGGCGAGAGCAACTATGTTCTGAACGTCGGCAGGGACCTCACCGCCAACGCGTTGCCTGGTCCTTCAAGGCGGATGAACGATGAATTCGTGCCTGGCGAGATCATCCTGCAAACCCGCAACGCTACATTTTCCGCCGCGAACATGCGCCCACTCTCCATCGTTGGTCCTGCAGCACAGACGGAGGTTCCTCGTCTGTACAAGCTCGATTCCAGTACGGCCTCCGTGCAGTCCTTTGTCAACACCCCTGGTGGGTTACCCGAGGACGGCGTAGTTTCAGCAGGGCAACGACTGAAAATAGCCACGCTGAACGAGGTCAAGAAACTGAGTCAACGCAGCGACGTCGAATCTGCCGAGCCAAATGGAATCAGACACGCACTGCGCACGCCAAACGATCAGCTGTACCGTCTGCAGTGGCACTACAACAATATCAATCTGCCGCTGGCCTGGGATGTGTCCGTTGGTTCAACGGAAGTGATCGTCGCAGTGGTTGATACCGGCGTGCTGTTGAGTCACCCGGATCTCGACGCACAACTCGTGTCCGGCTACGACTTCATTTCCAGTGCGAGCCGTGCCCGTGATGGCAATGGCATCGACTCGAATCCCAATGACGAAGGAGATCGTGCAAACGGTGGTTCTTCCAGCTTTCACGGGACCCACGTCGCCGGCACGGTTGCCGCAGAAAGCGACAACGGCATCGGTGTCGCAGGCGTCGCCTGGAATGCCCGCATCATGCCCATGCGAGCCCTCGGCGCCGATGGTGGAACCACTTTTGACGTTCTCCAGGCCATCCGATTTGCAGCTGGTCTGTCTAACGATTCTGGCACCGTTCCACCACGTCGCGCAGATATCATCAACCTCAGTCTGGGCAGCACTTTTTCCTCCCAGGCCGAGCAGGATACGATTAATCAGGCGCGCGCTGCGGGTGTCATCATCATCGCCGCAGCCGGCAACGAATCAACCACGGTGCCCAGCTACCCCGCCGCTTACAGTGGCGTGGTCTCCGTCAGCGCAACCACCATAACCAACTCGTTGGCAGGCTACTCCAATCGTGGATCAACCATTGATGTTGCGGCACCTGGAGGCAATGGCACCACTGATATCAATGGCGACGGTTTTGGTGACGGCGTGGTCAGCACGATGGGGAACGATGGCAATGCCGGGCCCGTGGAATTCGGTTGGGATATCCTCAATGGCACGTCGATGGCAGCGCCGCATGTGGCTGGGGTGGCTGCTCTCATGAAAGCCGTGCATCGGAACCTCACGCCTGCACAGTTCGATGCTGCGCTCCTGGCTGGCGAACTGACAGATGATCTCGGTACCGCCGGGCGTGACGACTCGTTCGGCCATGGACTCATCAACGCACAGAAAGCCCTCGCGAGGGCCACCAGTCTGGCAGCGGGACAAGGTGTGAATCCTGGGCCGGTGCTAAGTGCAACCCTCAGCACGCTGAACTTCGGTTCGACATCAACGTCCCTGCCACTGACGCTCCAGAACATTGGCACGGGCAATATCCAGATCAACTCGATCACGCCGTCTCAGCCCTGGCTGACTGTTGGCAACAGCGGCGTTCCGGCCAGTGGAATCGGCACCTACGCAATCGCCGTCAATCGATCTGGGCTCGCGGATGGGACCTACACTGCAACCCTTGCCATTATCAGCGACACCAACGACATCAACATCAACGTCATCATGCAGGTGTCGTCGGTCAGCATCTCGGCCAACGCAGGCTTGCACTTCGTCATTCTGGTCAGTACCACGTCAGGCACATCCACGCTGCCTGCAGTGATCACCCGCGCTGTGAATGGTGAATACAGGTTCACCATGAACAACGTACCCAGTGGCCAGTATCGTATGTTTGCGGGCACCGATTCGAACAACGACGATTTCCTGTGCGATCCGGGCGAAGCCTGTGGCGCCTACGCCACACTCGACTCACCGGATATCCTGCAAGTCAACGCAAACCGATCCGGCCTGGTATTTGCCACCGGGTTCCGCACCAACCTCGGCAGCTTCGCGGCTGGTTCAAATAACCAAGGGGAGGTTCCAGATTCCGGTTATCCTATCCAGAAGCCTGATGCTGCCAACAAGGAAATTCAGCGGTGAAGTCGAATCGAACATGGTCAGCTATTTTCCTGGCGACAGTTATTCTGCTGGCGACAGTGGGCAGTGGATGCTCAACCGCGTCCGTTGCAGTGACCGAGGTGCTCAACGACGCCAATTGCAACACTCTCCATCCGGGAGTCCATGCGGGAGTCCATGCAGTCACACTTGAGGACGTCGCGCGACTGAAGGGTCGACGAATGATCGGCTCGATCACGACGCCACCCAACTCGTCAGGCGATCCCCAACGATTGATCGCCATTTCCCGCGGTGAACAACCAACCGCAGGTTATGCCCTGGAGTTGATATCAGCATCGACCGCAACCGGCGATGAAATCGAGATCGTCGTGCGCTTTCGTGAACCGGCGGCAGATGCAGTAGTCGCTCAGATGATCACTCAGCCATGCCTGATACTCGGTCTGCCTGACGCAGCAACAGGTCCGGTATCAGTCACGCTGGACGATGGCTCACTCCTCGGCTCGCTGCCCGCAATCCAGTAACTCCTGTCGTCGATCATCCCTGCAGCAACCGCAACGCAGCAATGGCACGATTGCGATTGCTGGTTTTATACGTCTCCAGATCCATGCCCCGGTTCTCTCCCATCGCGCCTACCAGGTAACGTTTGTAGACACCCTGGCCAATGGCGGCCAGACGCCAGTGTGAAAACGCGCGGTAATAATTGATCCCGGAAAGATCACGTCCGGTTGCTGCGGCGTAGCGTTCACAAAGCGTCTCACGGGACACGAATCCACCTGCAGTGGTTGGTCCCAACTCCTCGGTGCCATCTTCGGGCAGGGTCCATGAGTTCATCAGGTAGCCAACATCGGCCAGTGGGTCCCCCAACGTGCACAGCTCCCAATCCAGGACAGCCAGTATCCGACCCTGCTCAACCAGCATATTGCCGAGTCGATAGTCACCGTGCACGATCGCCGAGCCAATCTGCTCAGGCATCCGTTCAGCCAGCAAGGCACCAACCTGCTCCATCTCGGGAATTTCGTGAGTCTTGGAAGCGACCCATTGTTTGGTCCAGCGACTGATCTGGCGTGCGAGATACGCCTCCTTGCGGCCCAGTTCACCCAGGCCGACGTCGTCAGGGTTCAGCTTGTGCAATCTTGCCAGTACATCGATAACGTCCAGTCCCAGCGCCGCTCGAGCCTGCAGACTCAGTTTTTCAGCCGCTGTTCGATCATTGAGGACAAGTCCATCGACATAGGCCATCAGGTAGAACGGCGCATCATTCACCGATTTGTCGGTGCACAGTCCGAGCGCGGGCGCAACCGGCACACCACTGGTGGCCAATGCGGAAATGATCCTGTGTTCGCGGCCCATGTCATGCGCACTTTCCAGCACGTGACCGAGCGGCGGACGGCGCAGTACCAGCGAACGCCCCTTCGCATCATCTGCACGAAAAGTCAGGTTGGAGTGGCCCCCGGCGATCAGCGTAAACTGGAACGGCGGTGCAAGCCCTGCAACATTCGATGTCAGCCATAACGTGACCTTGGCCGAGTTGATCCCCTCAATCACGATCTCTCCACATTGTTTGCACGGGCAGAGCTTATCACCGTTGATTTACCGATCGCATGAGTGACTCGCAATCCGCAGCTTGGCATTGAACAATCTGGCGTTGAACAATCATGCCAACCGCACCTGACACTCAAGGAGACATCGAGATGACCGAAAGATCCTGGCCGTTTTTGTCCGGCAGGAACATCGAAATCGTCCGTGCCGACGGCATCTGGCTGTACACGTCGACGGGCCAGCGCATCATGGACGCAGCGGGTGGCGCCATCGTCGCCAACATCGGTCACGGACGAGCGCGTGTTGCAGACGCGGTGTATCGCGCCACCCTCGATTACACCTATGTTGTGCCCCCGTGGCTGACGCCTTCACGGCAGGCCCTGGTTGACGCACTGGATGGATGGTTACCGCCCGAGCTGACACGAATCCACATCACCTCCGGTGGTTCCGAAGCCAACGAAGCGGCCATGAAAATGGCCGTCCAATATCAGGCAGCCATTGGACAACGCGAGCGAACGCAGGTGATCGCACGTGATCTGTCTTATCACGGGACAACACTCGCGACCACATCGGCCAGTGGTCACCCCGGCCGTCGACGCGGTCTTGAAGGTGCGCTCACTGCTTACCCGAAATCACCAACACCCTATCCCTTAAGGTGCCCGTTGGGCCCAGACCATCCTGATGCAGGCAGGTTTTACGTCGACGCGTTGCGGGAGTGCATTCTTCAGGCGGGGCCAGAGACGGTAGCAGCACTCCTGGCTGAACCCATTACTGGCTCCTCCGGCGGTGCTATCGTTCCACCAGAGGATTACTGGCCGGGCGTACGCAAACTCTGCGATGAATTTGGCATCCTGCTCATCCTGGATGAGGTGATGACCGGTTTCGGCCGCACCGGTCTCAACTTCGCCTATCAACATTGGCAGCACCTCGGTGTTCTGCCAGATATCCTCGTCAGCGGCAAAGGTCTCGCTGGTGGTTATGCACCATTGGGTGGTGTATTTGCGACCGAACGAATCGGGCAAGCGCTGCAGGACGCCGGTTTTTCCGTCATGTTCAACACGTTTGGTGCTCATCCTGCAGCCTGTGCGGCAGGCGCTGAAGTACTGACCATCCTGCGCGAAGAAAACCTCGTCGCTCGGGCAGCAGTGCTAGGGCTTGAACTCTCGGCGTTGCTGGCCAAGGCTTTTACCGGTCACCCGCACGTTGCCGAATGTCGCGGACGCGGATTGCTTGCGGCCATCGAAATTGTTCGCGACCGGGCAACGCTTGAACCGTTTCCAGTCGAGGCGAACGTCACTAATCGGGTCATCGCCAAGGCGCTGACCAAAGGCGTATTTTTTTACGGCGGCGGTACTGGCGAGATTCGCGACATTGTCTGCATGGGTCCGCCGTTCATCACCACCAGCAGTGAACTGGCAAACATGGTCGAAGTGCTGCGCGAGACCGTGGACGAGATTGTGAAATGACTGCAGGCGATGGCCTTGGCGCCTTTTATGACGGGATTCGTCTGCTGCGACGCAGCCACGTCGGCTTGTATGTGTGGCCGCCAGCACTGCTGAGTCTGGCGATCATCAGTCTGGGTCTGTGGCTGGGTATATCGTGGGTGGATCGGCTGGGCATCTGGGCTCGCGATCTACTGCCTGACTGGCTCGATTTCCTCTCGTCGGTTCTGGTGCCGTTGCTGTACCTGATTCTCGGTTTGATTGGCACCTGGCTCTTCGGGTTTCTTGCAGTCATCCTCTCAAGTCCACTGCACGGCAACCTCGCCGCCGCCCTGGAAGCAGAGCTTGCTGGTCGTGACCCTGCAATCGAACAAAACACTTGGCGGGTCATCCTGCACACGATTCGACGCGAGGGACAGAAACTGCGTTATCAGCTGCCGCGTCTGTTGGGCGTCGGGCTGTTGTCGTTTGTACCTGTGATCAATCTCTTCACCGCGCCGGTTGGATTTCTCCTCGCCGCGTGGTTGCTTGCGGCCCAGTTCGTTGATCTCTCCGCTGAAAATC
Organism: Gammaproteobacteria bacterium; assembly: GCA_043719475.1. GTDB lineage: Bacteria > Pseudomonadota > Gammaproteobacteria > Pseudomonadales > Azotimanducaceae > SYFY01. Next base: position 38,711 of record JAYSTS010000195.1, read on the forward strand.
GAGGCCTGCCATTCACCACAACGCTTGAGAAACTGCGTTCACATCGCCTCGCGGCGCTTACCTTTGGCGCGTGTGTTGTTCTGTTGCTTGCCGTGCCGCTGGTGAATTTTCTGACGGTACCGGTAGCTGTTGCTGGCGGGGTCGTGTTCTGGAACCGAATCAAGTAACGCGGTCGGCTGGCGACTGAAGTGCGGAAGGCCTGGAACATCCAGGCCTGGTCAAACTACCGGCGATCAGGCCATCGGGCTATCGAACAGCGCCTTGACCTGCTGATCATCAGCCGCAAGCAACCGTTCGACCCAACCGTGAAACCGCTGACCACCACCTTCGTTTCGTCCAAACAGGACATGATCTCGACCACCCGCCTTGAGCGCACGCTGTTGACGAATGCCGGTCGCGTAATCTTCGATTTCGACGACATATTCGAGCAGCTTGAACTGTTGTTCGGCCTGCAGCGCCTCTTCTTCGTTGGGCACCTTTTCCATCAGGTAGTACTGCGTGGTGTAGGACTCGTCAGGCGTTTCGCCGGGAAACAGCTGCGACAACATGATGCTGCGTCCGCCGCCCCAGAAAGACGCGATGGAAATATGCGGGAAAATGGTCCAGACCCCGGTCATCAGCACTTCGGTCGGCCACTGATCTTCCGGGAGGTTGTTCAGCTGTTCATGTCGTGATGGCGATACGACCCGCTGGTGGGGACCCCACGACCAGTACATGGCCTGATTGGACATGTTCGGGCCGAAGGTCTCCCGGTGCAGTACCGGCAGGTGATACAGATCCAGATAACCGTCGTACGCAATCTTCCAGTTCGGCCCTTTGATGGTGCGCTTCTCAAAGAGATACCAGTTCTCCAGTCCGAAGTGCGACAACATGCCGTCATAACCTGACAGGAAGGACTCAATCGACAGATCCGATTTCGGATCAAGAATGCCGAAAATCAGACCAGCCCGTTCCAGCACCGGCAGTTCGGTAAGCCCGTAGGCGGAAACATCGATCTCGCCGAAGTCGTTCTTCGAAGCGATGCCGACCAGCGCGCCCTTCTGGTCGAACGTCCATCCATGATAGGGACACACAAATCGGCTCTTGTTGCCACATCCGTCCAGCGCCACTCCGGTGCCACGATGAGAACAACTGTTGATAAATCCACGCACCACGCCATCCTTGCCTCGAGTCAGCAGCACGGGCATGCCTACCGCTTCCATCGCTTTGTAGTCACCAGGCTTGGGTAACTCTGCGGTCGGTGCCAGGACCAGCGGCATGCGCCGGAATACCTGGCGTACTTCCTGTTCAAATCGGGCGGGATCGTAATAATTCTTGGCTGGAACCTTTAGCACCGATGGCGCTTGTTCGATCGTTCCCGCTTCCGCGTGGGCGATATTCTGCTTGGCGATTTCAATCAGCTTCAGCTTGGACATTGGGTTCTCCCTGGCAGCGATGATTCGAGAATACTCCCATCGGACGACAAATGAGCAAACCTTGGGTCACGACCACCCACGAGCGTGGTCGGAAGTGGTGTGCACCAACTTTGGCGCAGCTCTCCATTGGCGCACCGCTTACATTGACGCACCGTGCTTACATTGACGCACCGCTTACATTGACGCACCGCTTCGCTTGCCAGCACCCTGCCCATGGGCGAGGATCGACGTCATTGTCCATCGAGACCGCTGATGTCTGTCTTTGTTGCCCAGATCACCGCTGAATCACCCGCCATTTCCCTCGAATTGATCGCTGCAGATCAATTCACGACGTGGGTAGAAGGCCAGGACGCCGTATCTCGCGCCTGGATCGAACGAACCGGCTTCAAGGCACGAGCTGGCCAGTTCACCTGGCTACCCGACGGAACGGGACAACCGAACCGGGTCGTCGCTGGTTACAACGGCAAATTCGACTTGTCGACACTGGGCGACCTGCCGAACAAACTCCAGGATGATGTCTACACGTTGACCTCGACCGTCCCGGAAATTGCGCTGATCGGCTGGGGACTCGGCGCTTACCGATTCGACCGCTACAAGGCCCGGGATCGGACTCCAGCCCGTTTGCTGGTAACCGATGACGCCTTACGTCGTCGTGTGGAGGCGATTGTCAGTTCCTGCAACCTGGGCCGCGACCTCATCAATACCGGTGCTGACGACCTGCGTCCAAGTCATCTAGCGTCAACGGTGCAGTCAGTCGGCGCGGAGTTTGGTGCACGAGTTGAAGTGACCACCGGCCAGGCATTGCTTGATCGCGGATTCCGCACGATCCACGCCGTCGGACGCGCAGCGGAAGACCCACCGTGTCTCATTGATCTGCGCTGGGGTAACCCCGCCGCGCCGCGACTGACGCTGGTTGGCAAGGGTGTGTGCTTCGATAGTGGTGGCCTGGATATCAAACCTTCATCCGGCATGCGCTGGATGAAAAAGGACATGGGGGGCGCCGCCATCGCGCTGGGTCTGGCACGATTGATCATGTCGGAACGCTTGCCGGTAAACCTGCGGCTGCTGGTGCCCGCCGTTGAAAATGCAATCTCCGGAAACGCATATCGACCGGGGGATGTGATCCGCAGTTATGGCGGCATCACCATCGAGGTGGACAACACCGACGCCGAAGGACGGCTGATCCTGTGTGATGCAATGAGTCTGGCATGCGAGGAAAAACCCGATCTGCTGATTGATTTCGCAACGCTCACAGGTGCAGCGCGCAGCGCTGTCGGTGCAGAGATTTCTGCCATGTTCGCGACATCAGACCAGACAGCCGCAGATTTGTATAACGCTGGAGTGCGTCAGGATGACCCGGTCTGGCGCTTGCCACTGCATGCTGCGTACGCTGACATGTTGCGATCAAGTGTCGCCGATGTCGTGAACTCACCATCGTCTCCGTATGGCGGCGCCATCACGGCGGCCCTGTTCCTGCGCAAATTCACCGGCGATACGGAATGGGTGCATTTTGACACCAACGCCTTCAATACCCGCAACCGTGCCGGTCGCCCTGAAGGTGGCGAGGTCATGAGCCTGCGCGCCACATTCGACTATCTGCGGAGCCGGTATGGCGCTGCTGACTGACCTGGAGAAGGCTGGTAACGGACACACTGTCCCGTTGAGTGATGTGCTCACTGCACTGCCCTACAACAACGACGGATTGATCGCGGCCATTGCTCAGGACACTGACAGCAAGGCAGTCCTCATGCTGGCCTGGATGGACCGGCAGGCGATCGAAATGACCCTTGCCAGCGGATTTGCAACCTACTACTCGCGCAGCCGTCGCGCCTACTGGCGCAAAGGCGAGTCGTCGGGCCATTTGCAGGCGCTGGTCACCATGCAATTTGACTGTGATGGCGATGCTGTCCTGCTCACCGTTCGTCAGACTGGCGCGGCATGCCACACCAATCGCCCAACCTGTTTTTATCTGGAAGTTGATGGACAGACCATCCGGGTACTCGGGGATCAGCCATGAATCGGACTGCCAGTTATTTATCAGAGCAAACATCAAGGCTGTTTTCGGCTCAGGATGTTCTTCACCAGCCTGATATACTCCCTGTAATGAAATTGTCCAACCCCAATACGCCCCTGTCCAGACGCGACCCTGCGCCTTCCGTCCTGCGTTGTTGTTGCCACTGCTGACCTGACAGCGAGCCACTGGCGTCGCTGCACAAGTACCTGAACTTTCGACACTCTGATTGCAGGACAAGACATGCTTATCGATATCAAGCTGCATAACACGGCAACTGGCCGCAAAGAGATCTTTCAACCGCTCAATCCAGACCGTGTAACGATGTACGTCTGTGGACCCACGGTGTACAACTACGTACACATCGGTAATGCCAGGCCATCGGTTGTCTTCGATGTGCTCGCCCGACTGTTGCGCACGCGTTATGCCGAAGTCATCTATGCCCGGAACATCACGGATGTGGACGACAAGATCAATCGGCAGGCACTGGAAAACGGCGAGCCGATCCAGGAACTGGCCGATCGTTACACGCTGACTTTCGAGGACGACATGGCGGCACTGTGGGTTCTGCCCCCCACCGTCGCGCCACGCGCCACTCATCACATCGCCGAAATCATTGCGCTGATCCACCTATTGATCGCCAAAGGTCATGCTTACACTGCAGAGGGTCATGTCCTCTTCAGCGTCACCAGCGATCCCGCGTACGGTCACTTGTCACGTCGCAGTCTCGACGACATTCTCGCTGGTGCACGTGTCGACATCGCGCCGTACAAACGAGACCCGAAGGACTTCGTCCTGTGGAAACCTTCCACACCCGAATTGCCTGGCTGGGATAGTCCCTGGGGTCGAGGCCGACCTGGCTGGCACATTGAGTGCTCGGCGATGAGCCTGACTCACCTCGGTCCACAGATCGACATCCATGGCGGCGGCTCCGATCTGGTCTTTCCACATCATGAAAACGAATCGGCACAAAGTCGCTGCGCGCTCGGCACCCAGCGCATGGCCAACTTCTGGCTGCACAATGGCATGCTGACACTCGGTCAGGAAAAAATGTCCAAGTCAGTGGGCAACATCGAGCGGATCATCGATCTGCGCAGGCGCCATCCACCTGAATTGTTGCGCTATGCACTGCTGTCAGGACAGTACCGCTCACCGCTGGCATGGTCGCCGGACCTGATTGCCCAGGCCCAGGCCTCATTGAACCGGCTCTACCAGGCGCTGCGTGATGTCGCCGGCAACGAAACTTCCATCGATTACGAACATGCGACGCAATGGCCGGAAGATGTAGTTAGCGCTCTCGCAGACGATCTCAACACCCCTGGGGCGCTGGCGGCGATGCATGCCATCGCTTCAGCGATGAATCGCGCCAACGACCCGGCGCAGGCGCAGCATTTGCGGGCCTCCCTGCTGGCGGGTGGCTGGTTGCTCGGACTTCTGGGTCAATCACCGGAGGACTGGTTTAAAGGTGTGGACACCGACCCTCTTGATGCTGCCGCCATCGACGCACTGATCGATTCGCGTTATGAAGCGCGTCGTCAAAAGAATTTTCAGCGTGCCGACGAAATCAGACAGGAGCTGCTGAGGCAGGGTATCGAGCTGGAAGACTCGCGAGACGGCACACGCTGGCGTCGCGTGAGTAGTCCAGGTTAGCCAACCCATGCGCGTCCAGATCATCGGTCGTGGCCTACAGGGTCAGGTTGCTGCCTTATGTTGTGCGCATGCCGGCCTCGGTGACATTCACCTCATCGGCGCCACTGCGGCCAATATACTGCCGGTGGTCGAACTGCCACCCAATGCCACACGTATCCTCTTCGCATTGGGACTTCGACCAGCGCTTGATGAGATCACCTACCTACCGATGTCCGAGCTCTACCGTACCGCATCGACGGGGTATGGGTTGGTGAATCGACCCTTGGGACCTTTTGTCGAACAGCGCTATGGCTCAACACATGTGCACTGCCACGCCCAAACGTTATCTCGCTTGTTGGACCAGGTGCTTGCAAGCAAGGGTGTCACAATCCATGGCCAGATCGACGGCCTCCCTGAACCCGCAGACGTTGTGTTGATAACTGCACCGGGCATTCACTCGAACAGCGTTTTCCCGGCTCAACCTGCACCCACGTCGACGGATTGGGAAACCGCGGTTGCCTGGCATGACCAAACCGGCGGGCCGCTCATCAACTGGAGCGACGAAGGTTGTTACGCCCGGCAGATTCCAGTGCGGGAAGGTACGTGCACAGTGCTCGTGCGTAACGACAAGGCGGCGTCGGAACAAACCGAACGACGTCTGCGCATTCTCGAAGCGCTCAACTGGCAACCCGTGCTGTCCACCCCATGGCGCCCTGAGTGGTGGGTAGATCGACAAGTGCTGGTTGGCGCTGCGGCTCACCCCTTGCCACCATTCGGCGGACAGGAGTTTGCTCTGGCTCTGGAGGACGCCTGGGTCATCGCGCGCATGCTGGCACTCTATGACGATCACCTGCCCACGGCGCTAGGTGAGTACCAACGGTTTCGACGACCACGCGCACGGAGAATGCAGGCACACCTGCAAGCGCTCGCCGCTGGACATGCACAGCGAAGTGCGCTCCGCCGCCTGGCCAACAACTGGGGACTGGCGCTGCGTTATCGCCTGTTACCGGAACTGGCCATGCAACGCGATGACTGGCAGTTCGAGTACGATTGTGTCAAAGGCTTCGATTGATACCCTCCAGTTAACCTACAGTTACCTTGATTCGACAATAATCGGTAACGCTGCAGGCGCACAACGCACACGTCGCCCCAACGATTCATCCTGTGCCGATTTTCGACATGGACCGTTACAA
>JAYSTS010000196.1:0-5352 GCA_043719475.1 Gammaproteobacteria bacterium
CGGATTTCGGCAAACAAGCACGCGAGCGCGGGCTGACCACATCGGACGTGATGGTGTTTCCATCGATGGTATTTGCGGACGGTAACGAAGGTGAAAGAAATCAACTGGTGAGCGTGAAGGCGGCCAGTCCCGGCTATCCGCTGAGGGGCGAGCTGATCATCGCCGATGCGCCGTTTGTGCGTGGGACGCCAACACTCGAGCTTCCAGCACCTGGCGAGGTGTGGCTCGATTCGCGACTCTTCCCGGCGCTGGGTATCAACCGCGGTGATCGGGTCGAAGTCGGGATGACTTCGCTGAAGGTGACGCAGGTTCTGGTCAATGAACCGGATCGAGGTGGCAGCTTCTTCGATATGGGTCCCCGACTGCTGATGAACCTCGCCGATGTGCCCGCAACCGAAGTGGTGCAACCTGGCAGCCGTCTGAATTACCGTCTGCTGCTGGCCGGATCTGAGGCGACGCTCAATACCCTCAAGGATGATCTGCCGCTGACGCCGGGACATCGATGGGTTGGTATTCGTGACGCGAGTCCGCGGGTTGGTGATGCCCTTGATCGCGCCGAGAGCTTTCTGCTGCTCGGCGGATTGCTTGGTGTGCTGCTGGCGGGCGTGGCGGTAGCGTTGTCGGCGCATCGTTATGCCAAACGACATTACGATCATGTGGGTGTTTTGAAAACGCTGGGTGCAACCCCGTCGGCGATTGCGCGAGGTTATCTCGGCCTGCTGCTGATCGTTGGTGGCATCGCGATCATCATTGGTTTGTTGGCGGGCGGTGCGATTCACTTCGCCATAGTCGGTGCGTTGGGAGCTCTGTTGACGGTTGAGTTACCTGCGCCAGGTTTGCGTCCATTTGCTGTTGGTGCCTTGACGGGCCTGGTGTGCACGCTGGCGTTTGCACTGCCCCCGCTCATTCACCTGCGTGGTATCTCGCCGATGCGCGTCATCCGTCGCGACCTCGGTGGTACCGAAGTGTCACAGTGGATCACTTACGGCGCAGCAGTGGCAGGCAGCCTCGGGTTGCTGGTGTGGTACACGCAAAGTCTGATGCTGACGTTATGGACACTGCTTGGCAGTGTGGGCGTGCTGCTGATTTTTGGCGCGTTGGCGCTCCTGTTGTTGCGTGGCAGCCGACTGGTTGGCATGCAGGCCACCAGCCTGTGGCGTCTCGCGCTTGCCGGGCTGCAACGGCGGCGTCGGGAAAATGTCGCGCAGATCCTGATTTTCGGTCTGGCCATCATGTTGCTCGCGGTATTGACCCTGTTGCGCACGGCTTTGCTGGACGACTGGCGAGCACAGATTCCACCGGATACGCCGAACCACTTTGTCATGAACATCACACCAATGCAGCGCCCGGAGATCGACCGCATGATTGACGCGACGAGTGATCGACGTGGAGGCAGCTATCCCATCGTACGGGGTCGGGTCACCGCGATTAATGCGGTCGAGGCGACGCAGATCGATGAGAAGCGCGAATCGGGTGGGGACGATCAGGGGCAACGCCTGGGCAGCGAACGAAACCTCACGTGGACCACCGAGATGCCGAAGGACAACGAACTCACCGCAGGCTTATGGTGGGCTGCCGATGAAAAGCGCGCGCTGGTCAGCCTGGAGACCGATTACGCCAGGGAGTTCGGCATCGTGGTCGGTGACAAACTCGTTTTCGACGTGGCCGGCAGTTCCGTTACTGCGGAGGTTGCATCACTGCGAAAACTGGACTGGGAAAGCATGCAGCCCAATTTCTTCATCATCTTTTCGCCGGAAGTTCTGCGTAACTTTCCCGCAACCTACATGACTTCGTTCCACCTGACACGAGACCAAAAACCGTTCTTGAATGACCTTCTGTCAAAATTTCCGACCATCACCGTGCTCGAAGTCGATGCCATCATCGAGCAGGTACAGCGTATTGTGGATCGAGTCACACAGGCGGTGGAACTGATTCTCGGATTGGTGCTTGCGTCCGGTTGTCTTGTGCTGCTGGCGAGCATCCAGGCCAGCCGCGATGCGCGCGAAGCAGAACATGCGTTGATTCGGGCACTGGGCGGTACCCAACGTCTCATTCGAGGGGCACTCACCATCGAATTTGCGGTGCTGGGTGGCATGGCCGGACTGGTCGCGGTCTTTGGCGCAGAAATTACCGTCGCTGTGCTGCACCTCAAGGTATTCCAGTTGCCAGTCACCTTGCATCCGGGTCTGTGGATAGTCGCTCCGTTGGCTTCCGCTCTACTGATTGGTGGGGTTGGTTTGATCGGTACACAGCGGTTGATCGCTACGCCGCCAATGCTGGTGCTGCGAGGCAATGCGTCATGATCCCGGCACTGTGACTGACACTTGAGACGATCATTTGACGCGTTAATTTGCTGGAAAAAACTCCTTGCAAATCAAAGTGAACTGCTCCTCGAATAACACTTTCCGGGTTTGCGGCCACCGTGCATGTGCAATACGTTATCGATATGGCAACTGTGCGCTTAGCCAATCGCAAACGTCTGGACACCGCCTGGTGGTTGCAGCAAAGCCGTGTACGGGATTCACACTTCTGGTGGCTGGCTGTTGCCGTCATTCTGTGGACCTGCGGGTTTGTCGTCAGTGGCATGGCTCAGAACACCGAGCTGACCATTGCGCAGAACACCACTGCGGATATGAGCGAGGCGCTGCGCGCGCGGGTTGACGAAGCCAGAATCCTGCTGGGTGAGTTGACCATCATTGTTCGGCTTCTCGACACCCTGGGTGTTGCGATCATTGGTATCCAGCTTGCCCGTCTTCTGCTCGAGGTCAGCCCAAAATCAGCATCCGGCGTCTCCTTAAGTTCGCGGATGTTCAACGATTCGCCGTGTGCCACGGTGATTTCCGATCTGCAGGACGTGATCCTCGACGTCAATCCTGCCTACGAACGACTGACCGGTTATCGCAAGCATGAGGTGGTTGGCATGCCAGTGGCCTTCAACCATGCGGGTCAGTCTGATGTCGAGGCCAATCAGCGCATGCGTCAACGACTGGCTGATCAGGGAGCCTGGGAAGGACAGTTCTGGTTGCGCAGCCGAGCTGGTGAGGCGTTTTCGGACAAGGTAGTCCGCAGAACCTTCCACAACACTCAGACCGATACGCAGTGTTTGCTGACAATGTCGCTGGACTCCGTCGGCAGCGAAGAAGAAAAGCGGTTGATGTTGTGGCAGGCGCACCATGACACGCTGACCAAACTGCCCAATCGCAATCTCTTCCAGGAGCGTTTTACACGAGTCCTGATGAATCTGGAGCCAGGCACACGAGGCGCAGTGCTGAGCATCGACCTCGACGACTTCAAGATTTTCAACGACTCATATGGCGCGGCCAAAGGTGATCAGTTGCTCACCCAGGCAGCATTCCGGATTGCGCTGGCGGTTGAAGGAACGCAAACAGTTGCCCGCATGGCCGGCGATCACTTTGCCGTGCTGGTGGAAAAAATCGAGGACTACGCCGATGCCGAACGCCTGGCGCGGGCAATTCTCGAACAGATCAACCTGCCATATCTTGAAGATGAGCAGGAAGTGACGCTCACCGGCAGCGTCGGCATCTGTGTGTTCCCCGATGATGGCTCCGAATGCGGTGAACTGCTGCAGCGTGCTGACGCCGCTCAGGCGCGGGTCAAGGCCAAGGGTGGCAATGGTCTGGCGTTTTTCGAAAGTGCCATGAATGAAGAAGCGCAGCGTCGGCTGGAGCTGGTGTCGGCATTGCGCAAGGCGATTCGTGAAGACCAGTTGCTCTTACATTTTCAGCCGGTGATCGATCTGCGTGATGGCAGCGTTACCGGCGCTGAGGCGCTGGTACGCTGGCAACATCCGGAGCGGGGTTTGATTCCGCCTGGTGTGTTCATTCCAGTGGCCGAAGAGTCCGGTCTGATTGTCGAGTTGGGCGCGTGGGTGCTGCGACGTGTGGGTCGTTATCTGCGCGAGTGTCATGACCCTGTGCTGCGCCAACTACGGATTTCGGTCAACGTCAGTGCGGCACAACTGGCAGATGAGCCGACACGGTCGGCGTTGATTGAATTGCTGAAGGCCGAGGACGCCGCTCGACTGACGCTTGAAATCACGGAAAGCGCATTGATAGCCGATCGAGATGGTGTGCACGCATTTCTCGGCACGGCCACCACACTGGGTTACCGGACGGCACTGGATGACTTCGGCACGGGCTTTTCCTCCCTCAGCTATCTGCGCGACTTCCACTTCGATGTACTGAAGGTGGACAAGTCGTTCGTTGACAATCTGCAGGATGCCCGCCATTTCGGTCTGGTTGCATCGATTGTCTCCATGGGGCGCATCCTGGGCATGCAGGTGGTTGCCGAAGGGGTTGAGGAGGAACCGCAGGTTCGCAAGTTGCGTCAGATTGGCTGTGACTACGCTCAGGGTTACTACTACGCCAAACCACTGCCGTTCGACAGCTTTATCGAATTCCTGTCCCCGAACTCACTGCGCCAAGTTTCCTGAAGGTTACTGACCAGTCGCCGGATTGGTCGACGTTGCACCGGCAACCTCAAGGCGGTACAAAGGCGGCCCTTTCAGGCCCACAGTGTTCGCCGTGTCAAATACCCAGGATGTAAAACAGTACTTCGAACCGGTTGAGCCTCCGGCCGCAACGCCGGCCTTCAAGGTTGGGGATTTCCGCAAAGCTGATTTCGAGCTGAACAAGCTGACCAAGCGTTTACGTCGTCTGGTCGGTCAGGCGGTGGTCGACTACAACATGATCGACGACGGTGATCTGGTCATGGTTTGTCTTTCGGGTGGGAAAGACTCGTACACCATGCTCGAGATGTTGATGTCGCTGCAACGTAATGCACCGATCCGCTTTGAACTGCTGGCCGTCAATCTCGATCAGAAACAGCCAGGATTTCCGGAAGCGGTATTGCCGCAGTGGCTCACAGCGATTGGCGTGCGTCATGAAATTCTCGAAGAGGATACCTACAGCATCGTCAAGGCGAGCACACCAGAAGGCAAGATCACCTGCCCGATCTGCTCGCGGCTGCGGCGTGGCATTCTCTACTCCCACGCGGTCAAACGCGGTGCCAACAAGATTGCTCTGGGACATCATCTGGATGATGTCGTCGAAACCCTGTTTCTGAACATGTTTCATGGCAGCAAGCTGAAAGCGATGCCACCCAAGTTGAAAAGCGATGATGGACGCAATGTCGTGATCAGGCCGCTCTACTACTGCCGTGAGGCCGATATCGAGCGTTATTCGGTAGCGCGTGCGCATCCGATCATTCCCTGCAATCTCTGTGGTTCCCAGGAAAACCTGCAACGCAAGAAGCTCGGCCAGATGCTGCGTGAATGGGATCAGCAGTTTCCTGGTCGGGTAGAGAACATCGCCCGTTCACTGGCCAATGTTG
>JAYSTS010000197.1:0-5351 GCA_043719475.1 Gammaproteobacteria bacterium
CCGTACCGACCTTTCGACCACGCCGTGATGGCGGCCATCTGTCGGTGCGTGGACACGAGGTGGCGGCAGAGGAGATTGCCCGAGTGCTTGAAAATTCCGGCAACTCCGATTGCCGCGATAAGTAGCGAGTGTCAGAGTCACCCATCAACCTCGGAAACCCTGTCCATGCGCCTACTCTCAGTTCTGCTCACACTGGTCCTGGCAAACGCTGGCCTTGCCGCGGCACCCGCGACTTCTCCGTTGCGTATGCCAGATCTCGGCGCGATGGTCGCAAATCTGCCCGCCGATGATATCGGCCTGCTGGCCCGCTTCCACTTCGCCACCCACACCGAAGATTTCGACAAGTCTCGCGCGTTTTATCGAATGCTCGGTTATACCGAAGGCATGAGCGGTTTCCCCCTCTCCAATACCCACCGCATGGCCGAAGCGCTCGGCATGTTCGACGAGTGCCAGTACGAACTCGTCAAAGGAGAGGTCATCTCGCTGCCCGGCAGTCTGAATACCGCCAATATCGACCTGCTGCAGTTCAAAACACCGTACAACGACGCACCACCCTACGACTTGCCCAATCACCTGGGCATGGCGTATGCCGCGCTGCTGACCACTGATCTGGCGAGTGACGTGACCTACCTCAAATCCCAGGGCGTCACGCTGCTGTCGGAACCGTATGGCATTCCGGGTGACCGGTTTGTGTTTTTCCGCGATCCGGATGGCGTGTTGTACAAACTCATGGAAACCGCGCCTCCGCATGGTGACAAGGCCGCCAACATGCATCTGATCGCCATGCCCTACATCGGCATCAACGTCAGCAATCTCGAGAAGTCACTGGCCTACTACAAGGCACTCGGCTACACCCTGACCAAACCACTGGCCCAGGCGAGCGGCAGTATCGAAGAAGCCAAAGCATGGGGACTGGATGCACCGTTCCAGTTCAAGGGCGTCGACATAGCGCTCGGGCGTGGCGACAACCACGTGCTGCGACTGGTGCAGTGGATCAAGCCTTATAACCCGGAGCCTTCGTATCCACCTCCGATCAATCACAAGGGCATCAATCGCATCGCTTTGATGGTGCCGGACCTGGATCGCGCGGTCGCGATCATGAAATCGCAGGGCGCCAGGTTCCTGTCCGAAATCGCACCGTGCTGCTCTGGCTCCGGTGATGACACGACGGGCATCGTTCACCTCATCGACCCCGACGGTATTTTCCTGGAACTGGTGGGGCCGATCGCCAAGCAGGTACTCCAGCCACCACCGCAAGGATGCCCGGCACTGGAAATCAAGATGCCGCCCAAGACGGACTTGGCAAAGCCATAGGCCCTTCCATTAATTACGAGAGAGATTAGCGATGGCAAGTCAACAGATGCGAGAGCTCGTTGCCGCATTACGTGCTCAACGTGCCGTATCCCAGACTGGAGCCGGAACCGTGGCCGATATGCGCGCCGGTTTTGAAGCGCAGCAGAGCGGCTTGCCGATTCCAGCAGACATTGATGCGCTGGACATCACCGTTGCAGGTCGACCCGCGCGTCGAATCCGCACGCCCGGAGTACGCGAAGATCGTGGCACCCTGTACCTGCATGGCGGTGGTTATGTCATGGGCTCGCTGAACACCCATCACGAACTGATGGGCCGTATTGCCCAGTCAACCCATGCCCAGGTACTTGGTCTGGACTACCGGCTTGCACCGGAGCATCCCTATCCTGCCGCAGTCGACGATGCAGTGGCAGCTTATCAGTGGATTCTCGAACAAGGCATCGCACCGGAACGTATCGTCATTGCCGGAGATTCGGCCGGTGGTGGCCTGACACTCGCGACATTGTTCGTTCTTCGAGTGCGCAAGTTGCCGATGCCGGCCGGTGCGGTACTGTTCTCGCCCTGGACCGATCTGACCTCGAGCGGCGCCAGTGTTCGCACCCGCGCCGACGCCGACCCGATGATCGGGCCGGAAGTTCTCTTGCCCATGGCCGCTCACTATGCGGGCAACCAGCCGAGCAGCACACCGGGGATTTCCCCGCTGTTTGGCGACTTCGATGGTCTACCGCCGTTATTGATCCAGGTTGGCGATGCAGAAGTGCTGCTGGATGATTCATCGCGATTGCACGAGCGTGCACAGGCTGCCGGAGTGGATAGCACCCTGCGGGTTTTTCCTGAGGCGTTTCATGTGTTTCAGGCCATTCCGAATCTGCCGGAAGCAAGCGAAGCCCTCGCTGAGGTGGGTGCATTCTTTGATCGAGTCACACGCTGAGAGATTCGCTGACCCACCAACGTGTTTCGAGGTTACCGCGCGATTCGAGATTGAGTTGAGTGTGCGATGTCTTCACGAAGGGTTCGAGCAGCCCGCAGGTAATGCCACGCTGACCACAGATTGACCACGGACATGATACACAACGCGTACTTGAGGCCATCGGCTCGCGCTGCTTCAAGAGCCATGCCCTGAGTCACCAGATCATTACGAATCAGGTCACTGAACAGTCCCGTCAGCATTGGCCCAAGACCAATGCCTATCAGGTTTAGAATGAACATCAACAAGGCACCACCCACAGCACGCTCATTCACGCCAATCAATTGGTGTGTTGCCGCAATGCTGGGCCCGAGGTAAGTCGCGCCAAGGGCAATCGCCGGAATCATGAGCGTCAGCACCATCCACTGTCCGGGCAGCAGCAACGCCATCAACCAGACCGGCACGTTGATCAGCAGCGCCACTGCCGGCACCCACATCTGGTAACGCGGATCACCGCCATGTCGTTGGGCGAATACATCGCTGAGTTTGCCGCCCAGATAAGTCCCCGCCAGTCCGCCGGTGAGCGTGATGATTGCCAGCCACGTGCTGGTTTCGGTCAGCGACATGCCGTGCGAGCGCATGAGGAACGCCGAGTAATAACTGTTGAGTCCGTAACCAACCAACGCATGCAGCCCCGCTGCCAGCGAGAGATTCCGGAACGAAGGCAGTGAATACAACTTCTTCAATACGAGCATCGCCGCGGGCGGTGGGCTGGCAACATAACCGGCTGGTTCAGAAAAACCACGCGGTGGTTCGCGCAGGGTCAGCTTCAGCACGATTGCGATGGCGATTCCCGGCAAACCGACCACGTAGAAGGCAGTGCGCCAACCATAATGCTGTGCGACATACCCTGCGACGATGAAGCCAATAAACTGGCCTAGATAAACGCCAAGCGAGTACAGCGACATCGCCGTTGCACGTTTGCGCACCGGAAAATAATCCGAAATGATTGAGTAGGCCGAGGGGTTGCAGCCGGCTTCACCAACGCCCACACCAACCCGCGCGAAAAAAAGCTGCACAAAACTCGTGGCCTGCGCCGTCAGCGCAGTAGCCGCACTCCACACGACCAGCGCAATCGTGATGATATTCACGCGACTATGCCGGTCAGCATAACGAGCAATCGGCAGCCCAAGCGTCGCATAGAAGATCGCAAAGGCAACACCGCTGAGCAGACCCAGTTGCAGATCGCTGAAGTCAAATTCCTGGCGGATCGGCTCCATGAGTATCGACAGCAGTTGCCGATCGACATAACTCAGGCCGTAAACGACAAACAGAATGAAGAGTACGTAGTTCCGATACGCCGGGCTAGCGACAAATCCGCTGGTCTGATTTCCAATCGGCTCGGTCACCGCCGGGTCACTCAAGTCTGATTTGTTCAAAGTGGTCTCAAATACTCATCAGTACATGGCAATTCGGAACCGACGGACAAGTCGATGTCGAACATGTTCGCCACATCGGCAACACACGAGGTCCAGCCCCTGTCGATCCATGCCTGGCCCTGCCTCGATTTCACGTACACCATTGCCGATGCTCTCAAGGGCTTACAAAGCTTGAGCCCAACATTGCGGCCAGTATAGCGGCCGAGACTTCCTGCGTGTTACGCGACGACTCAGCCGGGATGGCTGTGTCAGCGTCAGGGTAACTATTAGAGTGTGCCGGATGGGTGCCTGTGCCCGCGTTGTGGAGGTGGAAATCACGCCCACGCTGGGACGGATAATCGAAGGCAGTCGTCTCATCGCCGTGCCTGCGCTGCTGCGTGGTGAGGTTGCCGACGACAGTGATGGGTGAGACTTTGTAGGGGCGAGACGATTGAGGGCTTCATTCTGTTCGATGTTTCCACGAGGTGTGTCCTCGTTGTTCAGTGTTAAGGTCACAATCCGAGCTGAACATCGGGGTCCATGCGGTCATGCAATACTCTGACGATGTCGATCGCACCCTTGAGGGTTCGGTAAAAAATGACGTGGCGTCCGACTTGTAGCGATCGGTAGCCGGGGCGAACCGCATCTCGTGCTTTGCCGATGTTGGGCATGCGCGTGAGCTGAGCCATCCCTGCCTCCAGGGCATCAAGATATTGCTCGGCCTGCTGTTCTCCCCAGGCCTCGAATGTGAAGCGCCAGATATCGATAAGATCGCTTTCTGCCTCGGGGGTGCGCTGGAGCTTAAGCACCAAGACCCGCTTGTTCCCTCGCTTTTTTACGGATTTCCTTCATGTCGAGGGGAGTGGATGGACCGCTATTTTCGCCGTCGATCAAGGCTTGGCACAAAGCCACTACACGCTGCTCGTGTTCTTCGAGCAACCTCAATCCCTGCCTGACAACTTCACTGGCCGATCCGTAGCGGCCTTGTTGAATCTGCGTGGCTATGAATTTTTCGAAATGATCGCCAAGGACCATGCTGGTGTTTTTTGCCATGGGGAATTCTCCTGCTCTGTACGAATAAATACCATTTAATGGTATGAAAGAACAAGAAAAGTAGCGTATTTCTTAGTGATGATTCCCGCTCAATGCCGAGTAGATATGTGGTGCCAATGTGGCATCAATGTATCCATTCGATCTGTCTTGCTGCCCACAACAAGGACTCCAGAGCATGGTGCGTGCGAGCAATCTCAAGGGCACACTGGGCGCCAGACAACCGGCGATCGATGTCGGATCAAGTGGCTGCATTGGCCCTTGAACCCCGTGGCGTGAAATCTTCGGCTACTGCAGGGTTCTGCGAATCGGACAACGTTTTCTTACAGCTTCGTAGCCCCTAACATTCCCCAAGATTCAGGCCGTGGTGCCACCGAACGTTGCACAGGTCTCGGCACTACACTAGGTTCTGTTCGGCGATGCCGGGAAAACTGGCGATGCTGCGGGGTGCGAACACTATTTTCCCGGGGTGTGTCCTCGTGGTTTAGGTATGTCCTCGTGAAGTTCTTGCTGCTGACCGTGAGGTCCGCCAGCCGGTAGTCCTGATCCAGCAGGCGGGTCTGCGTCAGGGCATTGCCCCATAGCCAGCCGGTGGTGGCACCGAACGGCGCATAGGTCACGGCGCTCACCACGTTCTGTGCGGCGATGCCGGGCAGGTTGGTGGT
>JAYSTS010000198.1:0-2499 GCA_043719475.1 Gammaproteobacteria bacterium
GGCCCTAGAACCTCGATGCCGAGTTGACGGATCCGGTCTCTAGCCGCCAGCAGATTGCCGAGGTCGTCCATCTCAAAAGCGATGTGCTGCACCCATTGCGGGGTATTGGGATCGCGACCCATGGGTGGGGAGTTGGGCAGTTCGAAAAACGCCAGGACGTTGCCACCACCACAATCCATGAAGACGTGCATGTAGGGGTCTGGTTCACCGGTCGACGGCACTTCGTTTTCGGCAATGGCAAGCTTGAACGCCATGCCCACGACATTCCGATAGAAGGTCACGGTTTCTCTCGCGTCGTTGCAGCGATAGGCGACGTGGTGGATACGTTTGAGGGTCATGCCTGTTTATCCTTGCTGGCAATGTCCAACCGGACGATGCGGTGTAGCACGAACAGTGCCACGGCGGCCACCAGCAAGGGTAGGGTAAACACCAGATAGATTGATGAGGTGGACAAGCCTCGCTCGATCAGCAGACCGGTTAAGACTGGGCCCGCCATCGCACCGAAGCGGCCGGTGCCGATGGCGAAGCCCGTCGCCGTCGCTCTGGCGCCGACGGGGAACAATGCTGGCGTGAGGCTGTAAAGTCCGATCATCGAGCCGACCAGAAAAAATCCCAGCACGCCAGCCGTGACCAGCAATGGGGTCAAATTTGACATAAAACCGTAAGCGGCCATGGCGAGCGCACTGGCAAGCACATAGCCCACTGTGAGCAACCGAATCCGCGATCCAGGCGCAGCCCACGCAAGGAGTACCCCGCCGATTGCGCCGCAGACGTTCAGGATGATGCCCCCTGATGTCCCCGAAGACATCGTGAACCCCGCATCTGTGAGCAATTTCGGCGTCCATGCCGAGACAAAATAGAAACACGCCATCACACACAGGAAGGACACACATAACGGGATGAGGCGGACAAGCAGGGTCCGTGAGGCCAGTACGCCGAAGCCAATCTGACGGCGTAAAGACTGGTGATTGTCCAGATGAGATATCGAGGGTAGGGAAAGTTTTGCCAACAAGACATTGATTCGTATCAGCGTATCCGGTTTTTTCCGGGTGAGCAGAAACTCGATGGACTCCGGAAGCTTCCACCAGACCAATATAATCATAACGCTGGACAGACACGCGCCAACCCAGAACACCGACCGCCAGCCATGCGCGTCGATGAGAAAGAAGGCGACGACCCCACCAAGACTTGCGCCCAATGGAAAACCGGCTTGCATGATCGAGACCGCAAGCTCTTGGTGTCTGCGCGAGGCGAACTCAGCTGCCATGGTGTTGATCGCGGGTAGTAGGCCACCCACACCAAGGCCGGTCACGAATCGCCAGGTGGCAAGCTCAGCTACACTCTCGGCCAGCGCAGACGCAGCCATCGCGAATGAGATGACCACCAGGAAAATCAGAATAGCCACTCGCCGGCCACTGTAGTCGGCAACCGGTGCGAGCAGGAGCGACGATATCGTCATTCCAGCCAGTCCCGAACTGAACAGTAGCCCAAGCTCTGTTGGTGACAGCTGCCACTCGGCGCCGATGTTGCTAGCCGCAAACGCCATGGCCAGCACGTCAAACCCATCGATCAGATTGATGAGCAAGCACTATTGATGAGCAGATACAGGGCGACGGTCCCGATCTGCAGGTTCTGCATCGGTCGCTCGGCGAGCTCAAGCGTGATGTCTGCGGCTGTTGATGGTTGCCGCAGGTTGAGGCCGGCAGACTCGGTCACGATTGTTCCAGCTTTTGATTGCGTTGCATGGTGAGGATCCGTGCGCCTTCGGGCAAGGTCGTGTTTCAACAGGTCGTGTTTCAACCACAGGTCGTGTTTCAACTACGAGCAAGAACGCCAGCTGACCCGGTTCCCACCGACGTTGCCTGAATACCGCCTTGATTGCCCGGCTCACGACAAATCCCAACACGCTGGTCTGCCAGCTTGTGAAAAGACCTTTGTGAACAACCCCGTTGAACTTGCTGAATCTGTACCCGCCGAATATCGGCGTGGAAAGGTACGGGTTGGCAAGGTGCACATCAGCACGAAGATCTTCCAAGGTATCGGCGCCTTGCCAGGGTCCCACAAGGACGGGCCTTCAACACATTCCTGCTGCTCTATTACAGCCAGATTCTCGGAGTACCGGCTTCCTCAGCTTCGATTGTTCTGGCGATTGCGCTGGTGACGGACGCCATCACTGATCCGTTGGTGGGCGCGTACTCCGACAATTTTCGTTCCCGCTTCGGTCGGCGTCACCTCTTCATGTATGCCGCAGCACTACCGCTGGGGCCAGCTTGATCCAGAGAACTGCCCCCTGTTTTCGATCATACTCGGTCTGATCATCCCCACCTGGAGTCTGCTGACAACCCATCTCACACGTCGTGAGATCCCTTATCTGCTGCAGCCCGTCAAGCCAACGCCGCGGCTGCAGTTCACCGTGCTGTTGCATCAGATACGCTTACGTTTCGCAGCCCGAACTTACGTCGTCTGTTTGTTGCCTTCATGTTGTTCAGCGGAATCGCC
>JAYSTS010000199.1:0-5325 GCA_043719475.1 Gammaproteobacteria bacterium
CAACGGACTGGCCATCTGGGATGCTTTCCGCATGCGCCATCCACGCGGCCATGTGCCGGTGGCACCCGCCTTGCGGATTGCCCCAGAGTGGCAACGTCAACGTGGCCTGCTCAATAGTGCCGTAACCTTCAAATTGCAGCGTGACCCGGGACGCGGCGTGCCACGCGCCAAGGCGCTGTACCAGAGTCTCAAACACGATCTCTCGCCCACCAATACCAATCGCCGCCTCTGGCATTGGTATCGTGATACCCGTCTGCTCTATCGCGAATGGCTGCGGCCACAGGTAGAACGATTGAGGGCAAGTCGAGGCGATCGGGTCCTCAGTGTCATGGTGAGGGGAGAGCAGGCACCCAACCCCGCCAGTCGTGTGCGGCTTTCGGATCGCGTCGATCGGCATGGTGTGCCGTTGTCGAATCTCGACTGGCGTTTCAGCGAGATCGACAAGCAGACGGTTAGAGCCTTGGGCGACCTGCTGGATGGTGAACTTCGACGCACCGGGCTCGGTCGGCTGGAGGTCGAAGACTGGGTGGCGAGTGGCGGCTCGGACTGGCCCGTTGATCCGACGGTTGGTAATCACCCGTTGGGCGGTTTTCATCACATGGGCACCACACGCATGAGTTCCGATCCGTGCCAGGGTGTAGTCGACGCCAACTGTGCGGTACACGGTTATGCCAACCTGTTCGTCGCAGGTTCATCGGTATTTCCAACCAGTGGCTGGGCCAACCCCACACTGACCATCATGGCCCTGGCCTTTCGTCTGGCCGACCATATTCGCAGCCTGCCTGCTGGCTGAAGCGCGCGCGTTCGTGTG
Source organism: Gammaproteobacteria bacterium (assembly GCA_043719475.1). Lineage (GTDB taxonomy): Bacteria > Pseudomonadota > Gammaproteobacteria > Pseudomonadales > Azotimanducaceae > SYFY01. The sequence continues at coordinate 812 of JAYSTS010000199.1, forward strand.
GTAACTTGCCGCCCTGCAGAGAAGCCGTGTCACGGGGTTCCTGGAACCACGTGATCAATCAACCTTGGGCGTAGTCAGGCACTCCGGAAAAAATTCCATGAAAGTCATCATCCTCAGTGCGGGTCAGGGCCGACGGCTGTTACCGCATACCGAAGAAACACCAAAGTGTGCGCTGCAGCTGGGCGATCGATCTGCGTTGGAATGGCAGCTCATGTCACTCACCGCCGGCGGGGCGACCGAGGTGGTGGTGGTCTCCGGTTTTCAAGCGGCCAAGGTGCGTGCCATCGCCGAAAACTTCAAACCGATGCCAGTGCGCGTTTCCCACAATCCGTTTTACGCCCACTCCGACAATCTCGGGACCTGCTGGATCGTTCGGCATGAAATGCATCAGCCCTTTGTCATCGTCAACGGTGACACGATGTTCGAGCCGGAAGTATTTGCGCGACTGTTGGCCGCACCCATGCGGTTCCCGATCACGCTGGTAACGAATCGAAAGCCTGCCTATGACGCCGATGACATGAAAGTCATCCTCGATGGTGAGCGACTGCTGCGCGTTGACAAGCGGCTCGACGTGAACGCGGTCAGTGGCGAATCCATCGGCATGATGCGGTTTACGGAAGAAGGCGGGCAGCTGTTCCGCGATCAGCTCGAACTGATGATGGCCAATGAATCCACTCTCAAGCGCTGGTACCTGTCGGCGATCGACGCACTGGCGGACCAGGGTCTGGTAGGCACGGTGGGGACCGATGGTCACGCCTGGTGTGAGATTGATGATGCCAAGGATCTGGCCCATGCTTCGAAGGTTGTGCCTGGCTGGTGGGAAAACAGGTTGAACGCAGTCGGACAGCTTGAACACACAGCGGGTTGACAGGGAACTACCGACAATTCATTGACAGAACGAATCGAGACACCGCATGCATGACACGCTGGTCAAGTTTGGTTATCCCGATACCCTGATTCATGAAGGCAGGTACTGGAGTGTGTTGCTGCGCCCGCAGCAGGCGACTCTGGGTGCGCTGGTTCTGGTCTGCAAGGACGATGTGCTCCGATACTCGGACATCAGTCCGGCTGCGTCTATCGAGCAGGGTGTGATGGTCAACGGCATCGAGACCATGCTGGCCCAGGCGTTCGGGTATCAGCGTATCAACTACATGATGCTCATGATGGTTGATCCACATGTGCACTTTCATGTGCTGCCGCGCTACGACGCCACACGTGAGTTTGACGGTGTCATGTTTGCGGATGCCGGTTGGCCCGCGCTGCCACAGCTGGCAGCAGGTCCTGCGCCTGATGCTGCGTTACGCCAATCGCTTATTCGGCACCTCAAAACGTACTGGCCGAATTCGATCGAGCACAAAGCGCCGTAGATTCACTCTGCAGCGGACTTACCCTTGGGTCGCAGCTCGAATTCGACGCCGTCTTTACCACTGGAGATGAGCCGCCGATTGCCAACGTCGTAGATGATGGCTTTGCTGGTGACCGTAACGTTGTCCATCTCCAGCCGGGCGTCCTGAAGTAACTCGAGCAGCTTTTTCTCGTATTGGTAAATGATCTTGCGACTGTAACCAACTCCGTCGACGGGATTCTCACCACCCATGCTGACGCGGATGCTCGCCGGGTTGCCATAACTGATGATGCGGTCCGGAGACTCCACAGGTCCCTCGAGCTGCGCCCGGTCAGCCATCACTTCCCACTCAGAGGTGCGCATCAGAAAATTGCCTTCCAGGTGCATGACTTTGCCATCCGCGTCTTGCCAGGCGCGATCGGCGTGAATCGTGATCGGTTCTTCATCGTCGGCAACGCCCTTGGTCGGGTTCGGGTCTGCCGCGAGAACGGCCTCCGGCGTGACGAAGAAGACCACGCAGAAGAGACACCACGGCAGCAGTAGCTGGTGAAAAGTTGCGACCAGGCAGGCAAGGCGCCTGCTGGCCACTGAATCACTTTGGTCCAGAGGTAGCAAATCGTTATCGTCCGGTGAGTCCTCCGAGGCATCATAGCACCCTCACTTTTTCTCCATGCCGGGCGAGAGGCTATTATCAGTCCGACTGTAATCGACCGTTATTTGATCTCCGCCGTTGCTCGGCCGTTCCTTGCGGTGCTGGCCCTGCTGATCAGTGTCTTCGTGGCCTATAGTCTGGCGCGCTTTCTGAGTGAGGCGAATGCGGGTTTGCTGGAGGCTGCAGCGGTACTTCGACTGTCGTTTCTGAAGACTTTGATCGCCCTTGAAGTGCTGCTGCCCATCGCCTTGTACATCGGTTTCATCGTCGGTCTGGGCAGGCTCTACTCGGATTGGGAGATCATTGCGTTTCGGGCCAGTGGGATCCCGGAGTCTCGCCTGATGCTACCGGTGCTCGCGGTCGCCCTTGCCGCAGCCATTGGTGTCACGCTCCTGTCGCTCCATCTGCGGCCCTGGGCCTATGGCCAACTCTATGCGGTGGAATCCCGAGCCGAAGCTGCGACCGACTTTGCGACCCTGTCAGCGGGGACGTTCCATTCACTTGCCGGCGAGGGACGTACTGTATTCATAGGCTCCCGCGCACCCGACTCAGGTGTGCAGGGTGAGGGTCGGCTTAGGCAGTTGTTTCTGCGCAGCGACCGGGATGGTGGCCTGGAAGTGATATCGGCGCCCACCGGCGTGCTTGAAAACCAGACCTCTGATGAACGCCATCAGTTGCGGCTTGACGACGCGATGATCTACAAGAAGGGCGTGGGTGGGCATACGCTGGTGGCCCGATTGGGCGAGCTTGCGCTGAGCGTTCCCGGTATCGAAGCGGAAGCAGTGGGCTACAAGACCAAAGCCGCGACGACGAGTACGCTCTCTGAATCACCCGGTCGCAAGGAACAAGCAGAGTGGCAATGGCGCTGGTCGAATGGCTTGTCGACCTTGTTGCTGGCCGCCGTTGCCTTGCCACTCAGTCGCACGCGTCCACGCAGTGGTCGATACGCTCGAATCGTGTTGGCCGTGATCATCTATGCGCTCTACTACAACGTCATTGGTGTGGTACGCAGCGGTGTTGAGCAGGGCACTATCGATTTTCTGTGGTGGGCACCGGCAGGTCTTGGTGTGGTGCTACTTGTCGTCATGCTTGCGCAGCGCCGCCAGGCAGGATTGTAACTCACCATGTTGATCCTCGATCGTCATGTGTTCATCAGCCTGTTGCGAGGTGGGGCGCCGGTGGTAATGCTGCTGCTGGGGCTCTTCGGCTTTCTCGAACTGACTGAACAACTCGAGGACATTGGCAAAGGCAGTTTTTCTTCGAACGATGCATTGCGTGTCGCAGCACTGCATCTGCCGGGAATTGGCATCGATCTGCTCCCGGTCGTCTGTCTGCTCGGCAGCATCATTGGTTATGGCGCACTCGCCAGAACCGAGGAACTGACAGTGCTGCGCATGAGCGGCTGGTCGCTGATGAGAGCTGCCAGACCGGTTCTGGTGCTGGCGCTGCTGTTGGGAACAGGCGTGCTGGCGAGCCAGCAGTGGCTGATTCCGCTGCTTGAGCAGCGCGCGTCGGAGCTGCGTGTGAATACTTATGAAGGCTCGACTCGCGATGATGCCGCGTACTGGACACGTCAGGGTAATCGACTGCTGCGTATCGGCAGCGTCGAGATGGGTATGGTGCCGGTCGATATCGAAGTCTATGAAGTGGATGCAGGAGGTCGCCTGCTGGAAATCCAGCGCGCAGCGCGTGCAGACGTACTAGGCGCTCGTGATTGGCTGCTGCGTGATGTGACGACGATCCGGTTCTCGGCGCAGGGTCAGAAAGTCAATCGGTACAAAGTGTTGCCGTTCGTTCCGGACTTCGACGCACGGCAGATATTTACCCTCATCAACGCAGACCATGCGCTGGCACCGCTCGATCTTTATCGTTATATCCGGCACCTGCGGTCGAATGGGCTGGACAGTCAGCGTTATGAGGTGCTGCTGTGGCAGCAGTTGAGTCTGCCGTTTGGTTTGCTGGCGCTGTCGTTGCTGGGACTACCGATTGTGCTTGGATCGAGCCGCGCCATGTCCATGGGCGCGCGCATTGCGATTGGTGGTGCGGTGGGGATCGGTTTCTTCCTGGTCGAACGATTGACGACGCAGCTGGCACTGCTTTATCTCTGGTCGGCACCGTTGACGGGCTTGCTGCCAGATCTCCTCATGCTGGCTTCCGCGGTCCTGTTTATGCAGCGGCGTTAGGAGCCTGCGCGGCAGAAGGCGGCGGAGCGAGGCGAGTGTCAATTCGAGTCCGATTTTTCGTTCGTTTGAGGCGCTTAAGTTAACCTTGATTCGACAATAATCGGTACCGCTTCCGACGCACAACACGTCGCGCAGCCCTCCCCGTTGTAGGAGCGGAGCGGTCTCCCGACCGCGATGCCGAGTGGAAAATCGCGATCAGGAGATCGCTCCCACAAGGATGGGTGTAGCTGCGTTGTAGGAGCGGTCTCCCGACCGCGATGCCGGGTGGAAAATCGCGATCAGGAGATCGCTCCCACAGGCATAGGCATCGAGAGTGTGTGGGAGCGGTCTCCTG
>JAYSTS010000200.1:0-2490 GCA_043719475.1 Gammaproteobacteria bacterium
AAGCGCGTCTACAAGCGCGTGTTCGAACGTGCGACGGGCAAGGCTGAACCTGTGAAGGGTGAATCCGAACCGAGTGAATTGGCGAACGAGAAGGCGGAGAAAAACGCCTAGGCGGTTCCTTTGCCTGATTGCATCACCATGCTGGCCATGAGCTTCCCCAGCACCTGAGTCGGGTCGTCAGCAATGCCCGAGTGTACCGAAGACATCTGGATCATCGCGCTGCGCGGCGCAATCAGCCAGTTGAATCGCTCTGACTGCGACAGGCCGGCGATCGGTCCGGCCGTTGAATCACCGGCACAAATCCGCGGAATAACCTCGAGATGTTTGCGCACTTCGAGCACGTCAATTCCAGGCGCAATCGCCAGCAGGCGAACTTCATCGAGCGCGACTTCGGCCACTAGATATTTTTTCGTCCGGCAGAACACGATCACACCACAGTTGATGAACTCGCCCCGTTGCACATCCGGTACCACCCGGACTACGGCATAGTCATACGTGTGCGTGTCGGGCACGTTGCGCCTCCGCTACAAAAATACCTGATGCCGCCAGCCGTCTTTCCATGAAAAGCAGATGCGCCGCGCGGCAAGCTTGCGGCGATTCGGGCTGCCCTTGTGTGCCCAGCCAATCATCGGGAATCGCTTCGGAGATACCGCGCAGTACGTCGGCTGACAAAACTGCGTGTGCGTGTGTGTCAGCGCCTGCCAGGTCACTTGCCGCCTGCAGCAGGACATGGTCCTTGATCATCCTGAACGGACTTTCTGCGTTGTCCTGATAGGTGGCCCAATTGTGCTGAAAGTAAAACGCCGCCCCATGATCGATGAGATACAGCTGACGGTGCCACACCATCATGTTGGTATTGCGTGCGGTTCGATCAACGTTGGCCACGAATGCATCGAGCCAGACGATGCGTGATGCAAGCTCCGCAGGAACTTCAGGCGCTTGCGCGGCGTCAAACACCAGTGCTCCTGGTAGAAAATCCAGCGCGACGTTCAGGCCACCGCTGTTCTTCACGAGGTTCTGAATCTCGAAGTCAGGCTCGGAGCGGCCCAGCACCGGATCGAGTTCAACGAAGACGATTTCCGGCACAGGCAGGTCCATCGCTCGTGCAACTTCACCTGCCACAAGCTCCGCCACCAGTGCGCCTGGTCCCTGACCCGCACCACGAAACTTGAGCACGTAAAGCCCATCATCATCAGCCTCGACCACTGCGGGCAGCGAACCGCCTTCACGCAACGGTGTGACATAACGGGTTGCGCGAACGGTTCTCACGATGGCCTGCTTCCGATGACTACTTCGCTCGCCCGTCTTTCCACGCCTGGATCAGGTCTTCATAGACCACCGTTTCACCCTTCGGCTTTTCATTGGCGAGTTTGGGCTGCGGCGCGCCAGGCTGATCCAGCCAGTACTGTGCTGCCTTCTCTTCGTTGAGTTTGGGCCCACATTCGCCCTGCACGCCGTGTTTTTCCAGCCGCGCCAGAATTTCATCCTGTTGTGACGCGAGTGCGTCCATGGCCTGCTGCGACGTTTGTTCGCCACTCACGGCATTGGCGATGTTCGCCCACCACAGCTGTGCAAGTTTTGGATAGTCCGGCACGTTGGTTCCAGTGGGCGTCCACGCGGTTCGCGCTGGACTGCGATAGAACTCGACCAGGCCGCCAAGTTTCGGCGCGATATCGGTCATCGCCTGCGAGCGAAGATCGGAATCGCGAATCGGCGTCAGACCAACCAGCGTCTTACGCAGCGACACGGACTTCGACACCACAAACTGGGCGTAGAGCCAGGCGGCCTTGCGACGATCCAGCGGTGTGCTCTTGAGCAGCGTCCACGAGCCGGTGTCCTGATAGCCGAGTTTCATGCCTTCTTGCCAATACGGCCCATGCGGAGAAGGCGCCATGCGCCACTTGGGCGTGCCGTCGGCATTCACAACCGGGATCCCCGGTTCGATCATGTCGGCGGTAAAGGTGGTGTACCAGAAGATCTGCTGCGCAATATGGCCCTGTGCAGGCACCGGCCCCGCCTCGGAGAACGTCATGCCGGCGGCTTCCGCGGGTGCGTAAGCTTTCAACCACTCGATGTACTTGTTGAGCGAGTACACCGCAGCCGGTCCATTGGTATCCCCACCGCGAGTAACTGACGAGCCGACGGGCACACAGCCCTCAACACGGATACCCCATTCATCCACCGGCAGGCCATTGGGAATGCCAACATCGCCAGCACCCGCCATCGACAGCCAGGCATCGGTGAAGCGCCAACCGAGGGAGGGATCCTTCTTGCCGTAGTCCATGTGTCCATAAACGCGGACCCCATCGATCTCTTTCACGTGCACACTGAAAAATTCGGCAATGTCCTCGTACGCGGACCAGTTCACCGGTACACCCAGCTCATAACCATAACGCTCACGGAACTGTTTTTTCAGATCCTCGCGTGAGAACCAGTCATGGCGAAACCAGTACAGATTGGCGAACTGCTGATCCGGCAGCTGATACAACT
>JAYSTS010000003.1:0-26758 GCA_043719475.1 Gammaproteobacteria bacterium
CTGGAGAATCAATCCCCAACACGTCGGACACCAGCCGGGGGCCCTCGTCGAGATCGATCCAGGCCACCACGTAAGGTGCCTGGGAACGGAAGAAGGGATGGTAACTCTGGCGGACCACCGAATAGGTGTAAATCGTGCCGGTTCCCTTCGCAGTCTTCCATTCGAGCTTGCCACTGGTACAACCCGTGCAATGCCCACGTGGGTAGAAGACCACGGTATCGCAGTTTGCGCACTGTTGATAAGTGAGCCGACTGTCTCTGGTGGCCGCCCAGAATTCGCGTGTGTCCTCTTCCGTGAGATCGGGCAAAGGACGCTGTGCATCCGCCATGATCAATCTCTCCCCAGAATGATGGTACCGGCACAGTGGCGGCTGCCGAGCATACCGCCATTGCCGTGGGCCACTGCAAGCCGGGCGTCGGCCACTTGTGAACAAGATTCTCCACGCAGCTGTCGCGCAGCTTCAATCAGCAGAAAAATTCCGCGCATGCCGGGATGGTTCGAAGACAACCCGCCGCCATCGGTATTCAGTGCAGGTCCATCCTTTCTATCAAAGCGAAGCCGCCCACCTTCAACCCAGCGACCACCCTCGCCCTTCGGACAGAAACCGAGGTCTTCTAGAATCGTCAGCACCGTGATGCTGAAGGAGTCATAAATCATGGCGATATCGATTTCGCCAGGCTTGACTCCGGCCTCACCAAAAGCCTGCGGGCCGGATTGTGCGGCTGCGCTGTGGGTAATGTCCCCACCGTTTTCCGGGTACTTGGTGGCTTCACCAGTGCCCAGAATCCAGACCGGGGGCTCGCGACAATCGCGTGCGACCTCCGGGCTCGCGATCACCACAGCACCACCACCATCGGAAATCATGCAGCATTCGAGAAGATGCAAAGGATCGGCAATCAGACGCGACTTCAGTACATCGTCAACCGTGGTCTCGCGGATATCGAGGAATTCAAGATCCTGCATCGCCTGGACGGCTTCCGGGTTACGCATGGCGTGATAGCGCGTCGCTACCGGGATTTCGGCCAGTTGTGCACTCGTGGTGCCGTACTGATGCATGTGACGGTTCGCTACCATCGCGTAGTTCGCAACCAGGGTAAGGCCTGCAAATACATCGAGATTGTCAGCAGGATGCCGACTCCCCCCGCGTCCACCGACACCAATCCGCTGCGCCGCACTATGCGCAGTGGACCCATAAGTCAGCAATGCAACACGCGCCTTGCCAGCGGCGATGTCACGCTTGGCGTGCGCAGCATGGTACTCGTAGGAACTGCCGCCGACGGCGGTGGTGTCGATGACGTTCGGCCGGATACCGAAGTACTCTGCAATGGTCAGACCGCTCATAGCGCCGCCGCCTTCGCCCGCATCATAGATCGCATCAACATCAGACCAGTTCAAACCCGCGTCTTCGAGCGCGCGCGCTGCACTGTCTGCCTTGATCTGCAGCGGACTCACTCGACCCTCAACGTCGCGTGAGGGATATTCATGGATGCCGACAATTGCCGCATCCCGCACCTGCGTGGCCAAGCTCCCCTCCTTTACCGATTGCATCTACCCTTGCGGGGCGAGTCTACCTGCTTGTCGTGCGATGAGGCCAGAGAATGGGGTTACGCCGCACGAAGGAGGAAAGGAGCGCGAAGGAGGAAAGAGGCGCGGAGAAGGAGCGTCTTCGTGTCGTCAATCCTGCGCATCGTCGCCAAGCTCCTCGGCCTCGCTCCAGTCACGAGGCGCATCAAGTGCATCGTCTTCGGTACCCGTTTGCCGAAAGTCCAGCGTCGGCGCTGTGCCCATGACGGTACCGGATTGACCGAGGTCCCGCGCACGACGGATGGCCTGCCGGCCAAACCGGTTACTCACGGCATCAATGGTCGTTTCCAGAACACTCTGACGAGGCGGCTCTGTGAAGAGATCCGTCTGCCGTGACTCTCCTTGTTTGCCAAGATCATAGGTCGCCAGACCAACCAGACGAAACGGACCGTGGGGCAATAATTGCTGCGCCAGCTTGCAGGCGTTGATGTAGAGCACCTCACCTAGATCCGAAGGTGGGTCCAACACGATCTGTCGGGACAGCAGACCAAACGACGTAGTCTTGAGCTTGACGCGAACCCCACCGGCCAGATATTGCCGCTGACGCAATCGTGCACTCACACGATCAGCGGCCTGCCGCAGATGTACCTCGATTTCGTGGATCGTTCGTACATCAAATTCAAGCGTCCGCTCCGATCCGATGCTGCGCTCCCGGCGCTGACTCACGACCGGTCGCGGATCATCGCCACAGGCAAGTCGGTACAACCGTTCACCGTGGCGCCCCAGTCGTTTTGTCAGATGGTCGGCATCCAGGCGCGCGATGTCGCCAATCGTGAGCAGACCCAGCTGATTCAGCCGTTCCTGCATCTTGGGTCCTACCCCCCAGATGCGGGCCACAGGCAATGGAGCAAGCCAGGCACGGGTCTGGGCGTGTTCAACGACGGTGAGCCCGTCGGGTTTCTGAAAGGCGCTGGCGATCTTGGCGACATGTTTGGTCGACGCCATGCCCACGGTCACGGTCAGGCCGGTTGCTTCCCTCACCACATCCTTGATGCGTTGGCCGATCTGCACGGGCGTCCCGAACAGATCGGTGCTGCCGGTCATGTCGATGAACGCCTCATCCAGACTCAGCGGTTCGACCTTTGGTGAAAACGTATCGAAGATTTTCATGATGATCGAAGACACTTGCATATAACGATCAAATCGAGGCGGGACGATGAGCGCCTGTGGACACCGACGGCGAGCCTCTGCCATGGGCATGGCGCTGCCAACACCGAAGGGACGTGCCTCATAACTTGCTGTCAGCACCACACCTCGATGGCTGCGCGGACCAATCAGCAGGGGCTTGCCACGCAGCGATGGATCATCGTGCTGCTCCACTGCGGCATAGAACGCATCCATGTCGGCGTGGGCAATGATGGCGGGCCAGGTGCTGAGCATGGCGACTGCCCTGCTAGCCTCAATCGTCCGCGATCAGCACCAGAGTGCCGGTGGTCGACAGCGCACCACCCGTGCCATTCACGACACACGTCCGTGCGCTGGTCTGTTTGCCCTTGACGCCGTGAACCCCGTCCTCGGCGGTACCTGACAACTGTCGATACGCCTCGATCAGCAGCGGCATGCCGTACATCCCGCTGTGATTGAACGACAAACCACCGCCATTGGTATTGATCGGAAATGCGCCACCTGGAGCGGCGCGACCATCTTTCCACAGCAGATGGCCTTCACCAGGACGCGCCAGCCCCAGCATCTCCGCCGTGATGGCGGCGGTAATGGTGAATGAGTCATAGATCATTGCCATTTCCATGTCCGAAGGTCCCATGCCAGCCATGGTATAGGCGGCTTGTGCAGACTGAGCGGCGGAGGTCCGGGTGAAGTCCTCCATCTCGAGCATGTTGCCATGACTCATGGCTTCGCCGGCACCGGCGATCCATACCGGACGGGTTCGCAGACTGGCGGCAACTTTCGGGCTGCAGACCAGCACCGCACCACCATGATCGGTCACCATGCAGCAGTGCAGAATCGTCAGGGGCCAGGCAATCAGGCGGGATGACTCCACTTGTTCGACCGTAATCGGTCCACCAAACGGGTGCTTTTCCTTTGAGTACATGGCTGCACGTGGGTTGAGTGTCGCCCAGTCCCGAGCCACCTTGGCGATGTGGGCGTAGTCTTCCCGCTTCGTTCCATATCGATGCATGTGACGGACCATTGCATGTGCGTACCCGGAGGCTGCACCCACCAGGCCATAGGCCATGGACATCTCGTTCGCCGGCGACAGCACGCCTGCACCACGACCGTAACTGACCGTGCCACCACTGCCAACCTTGCGCGCGGAATGACCATTCTCGCCGTGACTGATCAGCGCAACGTCGATGATCCCCGAGTAGATCGCGGCCAGCGCGTGGTGAACATGCATCTCGAATGAACAACCGCCCACCGCGGTCGTGTCGATGTACTTCGGGCGGATGCCGAGGTGCTCACACAGTTCCGTGGACCAACCTGTCGAGAACACGCCTTCGATCCGGGATATGGGAATCCCTGTCTGATCGCAGACGTTGCGAATGGCTTCGATATGCAGTTGCAGAGAAGTGACGGGGGTCTGCAGAAAGCCGATCTGATTGGCTTCTGCGGCACCGACGATGGCTGCTGCCTTGTAGAGCGGTCCAACCATGATCAAGCCTCCACCACGCGCCAGAAGGGAATGAACGTTTCATCGTCCGCTTGTTCGAACTCTACCGCTACGGAAGACCCTATGCGGATGTCTTCCGGCTTGTTCGGATCAACGCCGCGCAGTACGGTCAGCATGCGATCGCCTTCCTGCAAGTCAACGTAGGCGGATACAAATGGAACTTCCTGCGCCCAGCCACTCGCGCCGATGTATTGAACGGCATAGGTATGGAGCGTGCCCCGGCCACTGGCTTCGATCCAGTCGAGATTGGTCGAGTGGCAATGCGGACAGATGTGCCTCGGATACCAATGCACGCGGTTGCAGTCCTGGCAACGCGGCAGCATCAGCTTGCCGAGCTTTGCCCCGTCCCAGAATGGCTTGGTATGGGTACCCCGAGGCGGTATCGGTTTGTTGTAGCTCAAGGCGCTTCCCTCTTCAGTGCGTTTGGACTCGATTCGTGACTGTACCGTTTGGCAAGGGTATTCAACAGTCTTGTGTTCGCGGGAAATCGCGGTCGGGAGACCGCTCCTTCAATGCCACTATGCCGGCCCTTGCGGGAGCGACACCGTCTTTGTGGGAGCGATCTCCTGATCGCGATCGGGTTGCTCAGCTGGGCAATCGCGGTCGGGAGACCGCTACAATGCTACCGCACCTCTCCTTTTGCCTTGTGGAAAATCGCGGTCAGGCACCACCAAACTACATCGACTTGGCCCACTCCAGCATCGGTGCATAAGCATCCAACACTTTCAGGGCTTCATCACGGCCGACTGTCGGCAACGACATCACTACCCTGTTGACCCCCTTGTCACGCAGCGCGGCCAGCGCCGCCTTGTCGGCCGGCTGATGCACAACGGTGATGTCGATTTCGCTCATCGACCGACCTCGTGCCTCGACATGCTGCTTGAGTTCAGCCAGCTGCGCATCAAAGTTCGGCATCACAATCGGGTACCAGCCATCGGCGTACTCAGCGATGCGCTTGAGCGCCCACGAGGAGGTGGCACCAATCAGGATCGGCGGGCCACCGCGTCGATTCGGCTTCGGCTCAACCCACACCGGGTCGAAGTTGACAAATTTGCCGTGAAACTGCGCGTCCTTCTGGGTCCAGCAGGCTTTCATCGCCAGGATGTGTTCGCGAAGAATCGCCCAGCGATCCTTGAACTCAAAGCCGTGATTGCGCATTTCTTCCGCCAGCCAGCCGCCACCTACACCCAACAGCAGCCGGCCGTTCGACAATGAATCGAGTGAGGCCACCCGCTTGGCCAGTGCGATTGGATGGTGCTGGGCAACCAGCAGAACGCCAGTGCCTATTTGCAGCTTTTCTGTAACCGCTGCCACCTGAGCGAGATAAGTCAGCGGTTCATAGGCTTCCCAATAGATAGACGGCAGTTCACCGCCCAGGGGATACGGCGTCTCACGAGAAGCGGGGATGTGGGTATGTTCAACAACGAACAGTGACTCGAAGCCACGCTCTTCGAGCGCTCGTCCGAGATCAGTTGCGTGGATCGAGTAGGACGTTGGAAAGTTGCTGATCCCGATGCGCATAAACGCTCCTCTGTTTAGAAATAGCTTAAAAAAGCTTAGAAAATTGGGTGACGTAACCGATCAGTTGCCATCGATGAGACGGCCAAGGCCGCCAAGTACCGAACCTTCACCTTTGGCACTCCCCCCTGCGGATGGCGCGTGCGCGAGGATGCGATCGGCCATCCGCGAAAATGGCAATGACTGAAGATAGATGGTGCCCGTGCCACGCAGAGTGGCCAGAAACAGTCCCTCTCCACCAAAGAACATGGATTTGAGATTACCCGCTCGCTGGATGTCGTAGTCGATTCCTTCCGTGAAACCAACGATGCAACCGGTATCTACAAGAATTGTGTTGCCACGCAGTTCCTTCTTGATCACCGTACCACCGGCATGAATCAGGGCGAGTCCATCACCGGACAACTCCTGGAGAATGAAGCCTTCACCGCCGAAAAAACCGGCACCGAGTTTCTTGTTGAACCGAATGGATACCTTGGTGCCAAGCGCGGCGCACAGAAATGCATCTTTCTGACAGATGAATTTGCCGCCGATTTCAGACAATTGCAGCGGGATAATCTTGCCTGGATAAGGCGCCGCAAACGCTACCCGCTGCTTGTTCGAACTCTTGTTGGTGAAATGGGTCATGAAGATGGACTCACCGGTCAGCGCTCGTTTGCCGACCTGGAGCAACTTGCCCATCAGCCCGCTGTCCGCCTCGCTGCCGTCGCCCATGCGGGCTTCAAAGGAGATGTCGGCATCCATGTAGTTCATGGCGCCTGCCTCGGCAATGACCGTCTCGTTCGGATCCAGTTCAACCTCGGCTATCTGCATGTCGTCGCCGAAGATTTCATAATCGAGTTCATGGGATTTCATGGAAAACTCCTGTTGAATGGCCGGGCACAGCGCGGCGGATTCTAGCCTGAAAGTGCCTGTAGGGGTTTATGCAGGCGCTAGTTAAAGTGGGGTTCAGATTGAAATCGACTCGTATCGTGATCGTCGGTGGCGGCTACAGCGGCAGCTGCCTTGCCGTGCAACTGGTACGTCAGACACACAAGCCAATCGTGATCACGATTGTCGAATCTCGTCCACAGATCGGGCCTGGCCTCGCCTACTCCACGATGGATCCGGATCACCGACTGAACGCTCCCTCTTTTTCGCACACCATCCATCCAACAGACGCCTGGCATTTCACTCGCTGGTGTCGTGATGAACACGTTCTGGCGAATGACCCTGATGCCATCCAGCCGGATGGAACGACTTTCGTCCGACGCCGGGAGTTCGGACGGTATCTGTCGGCCATGGTTCATCAGCATTCGTCGTGGCCAACAACCGGATCGAGCATTACCCACTGTCATGACAAGGCGATCCACGCACAGCGTCGTGAAAGGGTCTGGCAGATCCATCTGGCAGGAGGCAGCACGCTGGACGCCGATCTGCTGCTCCTCGCTACCGGCAATCCGGAACTTCGACTGCCGGCGGTCCTGGCAGAAAACAAAGACGATTTACCCGGTTTGATCGAAAACCCGTTCGCACGAGGAGCCTTGGAGTCTGTTGAACCCACCGATCGGGTGTTCATCATCGGCAGTGGCCTGACTGCGCTTGATGCGCTTAGTACGCTGATCCGTCGCGGGCACGAGGCCCCAATCGACGTCATTTCACGGCACGGCTTGCGTCCAGTCCCACAAGGACCTATTCCCGTCACGCTTGCGGATGCACTGCGCTCCACACCCCTGGATGAATTGCCTGCGAGTTTGTTGCTGGATCGAGTGCTGGCGCCAGCACCTGAATTTCTGCTGACCGCTTCCGTCCCGACCGCGAAATTCAGGCTGCGTCACTGGTTGATGTCGCTGCGCAACAGGCTGGCCCACGGAAAGTCACAAGGGGAATCCTGGCACACCGGATTCGATGAACTGCGTGATGCGGTCTGGCAACTCTGGCCAAGACTGCCGCTGGAAGAAAAACGACGCTTCGTTCGTCATCTCAAGCCCTGGTACGACGTTCATCGATACCGGTCACCGCCACCCAATGAGCAGTTGATCCGCTCGGCAGAACGGTCCGGCCGCGTTCGCTTTCTGCGTGGTAAGGTCGCACCGGGTGGGCGGCTGGTTTTCCCTGATCGGCCGGAAAGAGCAGTCGCGCTGGACTATGACCGCGTCATCAATTGTGCGGGTCTGGATCCGACGAGCGGGTTGCGATCCAACCCACTGCTGATGTCCCTGGAAGCTCAGGGTTTTTTGCGTGCACATCCTTGTGGACTTGGCATAGAGGCAGACCTGATCTGCCGGGCGATAGACGCCGGTGGACGGCCTCTCGATCACCTCCGTCTTGTTGGGCCACCTACTCTCGGTACTTTCGGGGATCCCATCGGCGCCATCTATATCGCCATGCAGGTACATCGGCTGGTGCCGCAAATCCTGGCAACTCTCTGACCTGTGACAGGATGTCTATTTCTTGTGGGAGTGATCTCCTGCTGAATGCAGATCGCGGTCGGGAGACCGCTCCTACAGCAGGGTGCCAACGGCGCGCCGCATTGTGGGAGCGATCTCCTGATCGCGATAGGGGAGTCTTGCGATGAATGAAAATCGCGATCAGGAGATCGCTCCTACAATTTCATACGATCAGACTGGAAGCGCACGCTGCAACCGATCGACTGCAGCATCCACGTCCGCCAGCTTGTCGAGACCGAACAAGCCGATGCGGAAAGTCCTGAACCAGTCCGGTTCACCGCACTGCAGTGGCACTCCGGCGGCTACCTGCAATCCGTTGGCGAGGAACTTGCCCGGCAAACCGGCATCGTCGGTATAGCTCACTACCACGCCCGGTGCCTCGAAACCAGGTGCGGCGGCACTGAAGTAGCCGTTCTGGGTCAGCAGGTTGCGTACTTTGGTGCCGAGCTCAATCTGCTTCTGGCGAGCTTTTTCAAAGCCAAAGGCCCGGGTGTCCTGCATTGCTGCGTGAAAGGCACGCAAACCATCGGTTGGCATGGTCGCGTGGTAGGCGTGACCGCCATTTTCATAGGCGGTCATGATGTCTGCCCACTTGCGCAGGTCGATGGCGAAGCTGGTGCTTTGAGTGTCCGCGAGTCTGTCATTGGCGCGCTCATTCATCATGACCAGACCAGCACAGGGCGATCCACTCCAGCCCTTCTGAGGCGCGCTGATCAGGATATCGACACCCAGTGTGTTCATGTCTGCCCACAATGCGCCCGAGGCAATACAGTCAAGTACCAGCAAACCACCCACGTCGTGCACGGCGGAAGCAAGCCCACGAACATAGTCGTCTGGCAACAGGATGCCCGACGCAGTTTCGACATGAGGAGCAAAGACGATCGCGGCACGTTCCCGTTGGATGGTTTGCTGAACATCGGCCAGTGGTGCGGGTGCAAAAGCGGCAAACTTCCGGTCATCCACCGGGTTCGCCATCATCACCGTGGTTGAACGCGCGATGCGACCGGCATCGAGAATCTGCGACCACCGAAAGCTGAAGAACCCGTTGCGAACCACCAGCACGTTTTGATCGGTGGCAAACTGGCGCGCGACGGCTTCCATCGCATAGGTGCCACCACCCGGTACTATGGCGATTCGACTGGCGCCGTAAATCTCCTTCAAAGTCGCGGAAATGTCCCGCATCACTTGCTGAAAACGCTGCGACATGTGGTTGAGGGAACGGTCAGTAAATACCACCGAGTATTCGAGCAGTCCGTCGGGATCGACGTTGGAAAGTAGTCCGGGCACGGAACGTCCGCCTTACGCTGTGAATCGGGCGGCTATGTTATGGCTTGACCCCTCCGCTGGCGAGACGAGAATGGCGCGAACTTCGACGGGATGATTTCATGGCCACTGCACTCGACTCCAAGACCATCGATATCGAATTGACGAGGCTCAATGAGGGCAGCGCAAAACCGTGGGAGCTGAAATCAGACCGCCTGACCAAGCAGTTCCGCTTCCGGGATTTTGTTGAAGCCTTCGGCTTCATGACACACTCCGCACTGGTTGCCGAGCGCATGGATCATCACCCCGAATGGCGTAACGTCTATAACCGGGTCGACGTGGAGTTAACCACTCACGACGCCGCAGGGCTCAGCGAACGGGATTTCAGGCTCGCCCGCGCCATGGACCTCGCGGCAAATCACAGATCCAGCTGAACCCCTGGCATGGCAATGACACGCCCCGATCGCCCCGGGTGGGTGGTCTTGCAAATCCTCTCAAGATTGAGGAACAGCGCGTCCATCCCAAAAGGTTTGGATAGAAACGCCGTGTTTCGATCGTCAAGGTCAATCCGCAACGGCTCGTGGACATAACCACTGATGTACAACACTGGCAGCCTTGGATCTCGCAGTCGAAGTCGCTGTGCAAGGTCCTGGCCTGACATGGTGGGCATATAAACATCGATGATCGCCGCCTTGTAACGATGCAGAACCGCTCGCTGCAGCGCTTCTTCTGGCGACGTTGTCGCAAATACGCGCTGGCCCAGTGAGCTCAGCATGGCGGCATGCACCTGCAGAACCGATTCGTCATCATCAACCAGAAGAATGGTCTCCCGCTCGATCGGTTCAACAGTGATCTTCCCCTTGGTATCCTCTACCTCAACGGCGTGACGTGGCAGATAGACGACAACCTTTGCGCCTCCATCGACGTTGCGTACATCGACACCACCACGGTGAGCACTGGCAGCAGCCAGTAACGCAGACAAACCCAGACCCTGACGATCAGCCTTCGTGGTGACAAATGGTTCGAACAGTCCATCATCCCGACTGATCTGCATACCGCCCGCATGATCCGCAACCATCAGCCACGCCATATCGCCTTCAGCGATGCCATCTCGATTGAGCAAGTCAGGCAACGCATCTGCAGCCACCGTCCGATGTCCTGTCGAAATGCGAATGACGCCAGCATCGCTGCCATACGCGTCCAGACTGTTGGTGACCAGATCAATGACCATGTCAGTAATCTCGGCGGCGTTGCACGCAACGATGAGAGATACGTCCGCGAGCGCAACGTCCAGCGAGATATGCGCCGGTATCTGATGTTCCATCAGCATCAACGCATCACGTACCTGTTCATTCAAATCAAGGGTGCTGGCGAACAGCTCTTGCTGATCAACAGCGCCATCACCCACTGCAGCAAAGCGCGCAGCCAGCGCCGCTGCCTGTTCGCCGGCTGCCTTCATGTCGTCAAGAATGAGCCGCACCCTGGAGTAATCCTGAGACTCGTTTTCAATTTCGTACTGGACGATGTCAACGTTGCCAACCACGCTAACCATCAGGTTATTGAAGCGGTGTGCAATGCTGCTCGACAAACGGCGAAGGCTGTGGACCTGACGCGCTGACAATGCGGCTTCACGGTATCGCTCGAGAATCGTCTCGTCCCGCAATGACAGCAGACAAGCGCTGTTCCTTGCGCCCTCGCGTAATCCGCGAGCCTCCAGTGCAAACCAACGATTTTGATTGGTACCAACCCTGAACAAGAGCGGCCTGGTCGACTCGACCTCGATCTCACCGTGCACCAGACGTTGCAACAAACGCGGGCTGAGGCTTCGGCCAGCGGCGGTCGTCAGTTGATCCGGCATCCAGGTGAGCACGTTGCCGCCCAACTTCAGCGCATCGGGAAACAGTTGCAGTGCCGCCGGATTTCGATACGTCAATCGCATGGCCGAGTTGACGACCAGACGCGGACTCGGGTCGGACTCAAGCAGCAATCCCACCGGAATGCCAAGCCCATGATCCATCCACCCTCGAGAGACGCCAAAGATCAGTACGGCGCTGGCAAATCCATACCCAATGTTCATGAGGTGCACAGGCGCGACCTCACCTGCGGTCACCACACCCAGCGTCAGGGGCAAGGCCATTGCCGAGATGATCACCACATATTGTCTCCCTTCTGCTTCCGACTTGGCCAACCAGGCGCGGCGCAATCCGAGGCCCAGGGTGAAGGCACAAACGATGATCAGGACAAACGCGAAGGCAAACCACAGCGGATAGAGTACAAAATCACGCGAACCGGCCAGATCAATGAAGCTTGTGGTGTTGATCACCAGAGCGGGCAGCAACGTCAGTGTTATCAAAGCGATGGGGAGACCGTGGGTCCAGCGGCGTTTCAGCCGGATATCGTGGCCATGCATGTACATGACACGAAGCAGCATCCACCAGCAACTGAATACCGACAGAGAAAATGCAACATGCACCACCCACACCATCAGGCGCTGAACCGCAAGATCCTCGACCAACAGATAGGTCATGGACCCGCTCATGTACAACACAGACGCACCAATCAACGTCTGTGGATACCAGCCTAGAGCAGGTGGTGCCCAGCGGGTAGCGACCACGACCGCGCTCCACCCCACGCAGATGGCAGCGATCACGGAAAAAAACATCCAGCTCATGGCGCGAAGTGTGCAGGAAACCGGACGATGTGCCTACTCTTCGGTGACATGCCTTCGCTGCGACTCTGATCGCGGTCAGGAGATCGCTACGCGATGTGCTGGCAGGTTGTTGGGTCTCTTGTGTGCGGTTGCCGGGTCTCTTGTGGGAGCGGTCTCCTGACCGCGATTGCCGAAATCACCAAAGATCGCGATCAGGGATCCCACTTCGAACGAAGCCACCTTCACCCACCACCCCGGCGCGCCAGATACCGATCCAGCGCGTTCGCAAACGCCATCCGCTCCTTCTGGCCAAGCGGTGGTGGTCCGCCACTCTGCACACCACTGGCGCGCATGGTATCCATGAAATCACGCATGTTCAGCTTCTGTCGGATGGTGTCGGTGGTGTATGCCTCACCCCTCGGATTGATCGCCGCCGCGCCTTTTTCCATGACTTCCGCCACCAAGGGAATGTCGCCGCTGACGACCAGGTCCCCAGCCTGAGTCTGCTGGACAATGTAATGATCCGCGACATCGAAGCCATGCGGCACCTGCACGGACCGCAGATTCGGCGCCGCTGGCAGGCGAATCTGCTGATTTGCCACAAAGGCCACTTCGCAACCCGTGCGCAGCGCCGCACGGACGATGATCTCCTTGATCAGCACAGGACAGGCATCCGCATCCACCCAGATTCTGCTCATCTCAACCCGTAGGAGCCTGTCGGACTTGAGACTGATCTACTGCGCCGTTGGGAGAGCGGTCCATTTTTCCCCGCTTTTTCGTTGCGTAGTTCCACTTTGCGCCTCAAATTCGTGAAAAACTGTCCTCGCTCTCCCACTCGGCTCGCGACGATCGCTCAAGTCCGACAGGCTCCTATCCGCTCACTCTGGACATCTTTATCGGGACTTCGCAGTTGGCTCGCCTCCCGAATTGTGTTTTATTCGCTGCCTCTCAAAACAGCCGATCCCTTACGGGACGATCAGGGGGATTCTCCATGCAAGTCCATGACAAGTTCTACATCAACGGCCAGTGGGTTGCGCCAAAAGGCACTGGCAAGCTCGAAGTTATTGATCCGTCGACAGAAGAAGTCTGCGGTGTCGTGCCATCAGGCAACGCGGACGACGTCAATGCCGCGGTTGCCGCAGCCAAAGCCGCTTTCAAGACGTGGTCTCGCACAACAGCCGCATTTCGCTCCGATCTGATCGGCAAAATTGCCGCCAAGTTCGTCGAAGGGATGCCGAAGATCGGCGAGCTGTGTGCCCGCGAACTGGGTACCCCGCTCAAGATGAGTGTTGGTCTGCACGGCGGCCTCGGGGTCGGCGTGATGTCCTCATACAAGGACATTCCTTACGAAATGGAAAAGGAAGAGCGCATCGGCAACTCCATCATCATCAAGGAACCGATTGGCGTCTGTGGGTTCATCACGCCGTGGAACTTCCCCTTGCACCAGATCGTCGCCAAGCTCGCACCAGCCCTGGCCGCGGGTTGCACCGTCGTGGTCAAGCCAAGTTCCGATACTCCTCTGACAGCCTATTGGCTCGCGCAGGTTCTCCATGACGTCGGTTTACCAGCGGGTGTCTTCAATCTGGTCAGCGGTCCAGGCCGCACGGTCGGGGAAGCGATCTGCACACATCCGGATGTGGACATGGTCTCGATCACGGGTTCTACCGAAGCAGGCATTCGTGTGGCTCAACTGGCCGCTGGCACAGTCAAGCGTGTCAGCCAGGAGCTGGGCGGCAAGTCCGTCATGCTGGCGCTGGAAGATGCGGACATCGCTCAGGCAGCCACCCGGGCCGGTGGTGGCATCTGCGCCAACAGCGGACAAGTGTGCGCGGCGCTGAGTCGCTTGCTGGTGCCACGTGCTCAGCAAGGAGTTGCTATTGCAGCGGCAAAAGCGGCTGCTGAAGCTGCCGTGGTGGGCGGTGCATTCGATGATGGCGTGACCATGGGTCCGGTCTCATCCAAAGCGCAGTTCGATTCCGTTCGTGCCTATATCAAGAAGGGTATCGAAGAAGGTGCAACACTGGTTACCGGTGGACTCGACATGCCAGCAGGCAAAAATACAGGTTACTTCGTCAAACCGACCGTGTTTGCCGATGTGCGCAACAACATGACCATTGCCCAGGAAGAAATCTTCGGGCCGGTGCTGTGCATCATCCCTTACGACTCGGAAGCCGAAGCCATCGAGATCGCCAACGATTCCCCGTTCGGTCTGTCAGGCGCGGTCATGGGCGGCACCCAGGAACGTGCCATCGCGGCAGCCAGACAGATCCGCACCGGTCAGGTGTCGATCAATGGTGGTGCCTTCAACGTGGCCGCACCATTTGGTGGCTACAAACAATCGGGCAACGGCCGTGAACTGGGCCCCCACGGCCTCAGCGAGTTTGTTGAACTGAAGGCCATGCAGGTCTGATAACAAATCAGACCACAGGTCTGACAAGCGGTTGAACGGGAGGCTCAGGCCTCCCGTTTTTTTCAGCGAATTGAAAAAACAGCGGGTGGCAGAACCGCCAACAGCAGCGCAGCACCACTGTCACCATCGCTTTCGCAGGCAGCCCCACCAGCATGGCAATGAGTGCATGGCCACTGCAAAAACTGTCGCATGGCCGATTCACGCTTGGCCTTAGGCCACAAGTGCGCGCACACATCGCTCGTCGATTCGGCATGACAACCCATCCGGCCGGACCATGGATGCGGGAAACCATCCACGCATCGCTGCGGCCCAGATCGATGACAAGGTGCTCCACGAGTTCGTCACCATCGGGTCCTGTCAGGAAATTGGTCAACGATTGATCGAGCGCTATGGGAGTGTGGTCACCAGCGTGGAGTTTTCGATTCCGGTGATCAACGACACCGATCACGTCACACTCGCCCGCCTGGTCACGCCTCTGCAAGCGACGGCGGGGAACCTGCAGGCGGACCATGCATTCGACGTCACGACTCCATAAACTGCTCCCATAACTGCATTGGGTTGACCTCATGATCAAGCTCTACGGTGTTGCCAACTCCCGCGTGTTTCGCTGCATCTGGGCGTGCGAGGAGTTGTCGCTCCCTTACGAAGTTGTCCCCATCGACTTTCGCGGCGAAAGTCGGCGCCCTGAGTTCCTGCGCATCAATCCCAACGGCCATGTGCCGGCCATGCTGGATGGCGAGTTAATTCTGTGGGAATCGATGGCCATCAATCTCTACCTGGCCGAGAAGTACGGCGCGGGCAAGTTGTTGCCTTCAGGCTCCGCCGACCGCGGCGGGGTTTACCAATGGACGCTGTGGTCTGCCTGCGAGTTTGAAGGACCAGTGGACGCTTCTGCCAAGCTGGGCATGCGCATGCGTCCGGAGTGGGTGGCCGAACGACTGGCAGTGGCGGAATCGATACTCGGACAACGCCCTTATCTGACCGGCGAAGAATTCACGCTTGCCGATCTGCATGTTGCAGCGATGCTCATGCGTCCTGCAGTGCCCTTCGCAGACGTGAAGACGAAACATCCTAATACCGCCCGCTGGTTTGATGCGTGCGCAACCCGACCTGCCTTCCTGCGCACCGATGTGATGCGGCGGGACGGGATCTGAGTGGAAGTGGTCACTCCATACTGGTTTACCTGGCTGGATCGGCACTGGCGATTTGGTTACTTTCCCCTGGGTCTGCTGGTTTTCCTGTTGCTGGCCACCGTCTTGGGGGCTTTGATGGGTGTGTACGGCGACACTGCTGACACACGGTCCCGACAAACCTTTCTTGGCATATGTCTCTTCTTTGCGTGCATCAACGCCACCGCATTGACCGGTACGATGGCCATCATCAAGCGAATGGAACTGGCGCTCGATCAGCTGAAACCACTCCTGCGAGTAGATGAAGAACGATTCACGAACCTGCGAGCGTCGCTGTCAGGTTCGACGTCCAGAGGGTCATGGACGGTCACCGTCATCAGTCTGGTTATCGCTTTCGCTCAATCCGCAGTACTGGCTTCGACAGATTCCGACTACGAACTCAATCCTCGATTTTTCGGTGTGAATCTGGGTGGCGTACTCACTTGGTTCATCATGTTGCACGTCATTACGGCGCTGGTCAGGAACGCGCATGCGTTTGCGAAGCTGGGGCGAGACGAGATGGCAATCGACGCTCTGAGGCCGCAGCTCCTGCTGCCATTCGCAACGGTCGCGTTGCTCCCAAGCCTGATGCTCATGGGCACCCAGCTGTTTTATCCTCTGCTGTCGTTGAACGGCCAATTCAATCCGTTCGCAACGGTGCCCGGTTTTGTCATGACGCTGGTTTCTGCAATCTATCTTCTGCTGCGCCCGACCTGGCCGGTGCATGTGCACATGCGTGAAGCCAAGGCCTCCCTGCTGGCGAGTACCGAGGCCGGCATCGCACGCTGGCGGGAAACCAATCCGGACCGGAATTTCACCGCCGACGCCGTGGGCGACCTGGTACCGATTCTCACCTTTCGGGATCATGTCCGTGCCCTTCCCGAGTGGCCATTCAATCTCGGCCTGCTGGGGCGCTGGCTGTTCTACGTCGTCATTCCGCCACTGACCTGGGTCCTTGCGGCCCTCATGGAAAACCTCATCGACACGCTCTTCGGGTAACGTCGGCATCTTGAGGGAGCGTTCTTTGACCGCAAGCGGAGGATCTCTTGTAGGAGGGGTCTCCTGACCCCGATGTCCCGTTCGCGATCAGGAGATCGCTCCCACAAGAGCGCGCTACAATGCGCCCGGTCACCACTCCCGAATAGAAACACGTGAAGATCCAGCTGGGTTGCTTTGCGCTCCTTTTTTGCCTTGCATCGCCGCCGACGATGGCCGAAGACCTCGAATGGGGTGAGGTGCGCCCCAAAGGTGAACTTGACGGCATTCCGATGCACTACATCACGATCAGGGATGTCCGCCACGACTCGGTGCAGATCAAGATCGACGGCAAGGTCAAGGAGCCCATCTGGGCTGAACTCCCCGCTTACGACAACATGCTGGTTGCCGTACCTGGTACCGGCAAACCTGCACGCTGGCCGACCGCCATTAGACTCTTCGCCACCGAAAAAGGCCTGTACTTAAGCTCCGTGATGAAACAGCCGAAGGAAACGCTGGCGTCACGCATGACCAACCGCGACGAGTTCATCGATCGCGATACCTTTGGCGTGACCATCGATACTACGGGCCACGGTATCTTCGCGTACTGGTTCACGCTCGCGCTCGGCGGCTCTAAGCAGGATGGCAAGGTGTTGCCTGAGCGCCGTTATACCAATGATTGGGACGGTCCCTGGATCGGCGTAACCGCCGAACTCGATGATGGCTGGAGTGGCGAGATCTTTTTCCCGTGGTCGATGATGACCATGCCCAATGTCGACGGCACGCGCGACATCGGATTTTCGTTCACCCGCCAGGTGTCCTTCGAAAATGAGCGATATCAATGGCCGGGGCATGCATATTCGGCGCCGCAGTTTGTCACCGCGCTGAACACGCTGCAGGTCAACAACGTCAAACCGATCAAGCAGCTGTCGGTGATCCCCTACGCATCCGGGACGGTCGACGACGCACGCCATGACAAGAAAGCCGAAGCCGGTGTTGATCTCACCTGGAAGCCGTCCTCCCGCTTCGAAATCAACGCTACCCTGAATCCGGACTTCGGCTCGGTTGAAGCCGATGACGTGGTCCTGAACCTGTCCGCTTCCGAAGTGTTCTTTCCTGAAAAGCGCCTGTTTTTCCTGGAAGGCAACGAGATCTTCGAAACCATGCCACGTGCCAACAATGGCAATGCGCTGCGGCTGCATACCAACGAAAATTTTGCAACGACAAGTCGCCGCGTCTTTACCAACGACTTCTTGCCAACGCCTGTTTCAATCGTCAACACGCGGCGCATCGGTGGCATCGCCACGCAGGTCACTTTGCCACCCGGCGTTACACCCAATCGCGGCGAAACAAATCTGCCCACGGAACTGATCGGTGCAGCCAAGGTGAGCGGCAATTTTGGTGGCCTGCGTTACGCCATTCTCGGCGCCGCCGAGGACGACGTGGAGTGGTTTGGTCGCAACACACTGGGCAATGCTGTCGACATCGACGCCGATGGACGCAACTTCGGCATCGGGCGTCTCATCTGGGAACACACCGGGGAGTCGGTGCGCTATGGCCTGGGTGCTATCGCCACGGAAGTGTCCGGCCCCTTGTTTGATGCCAGCGTCCACAGCGTCGATGCCCACTTCGGTACCACCAATGGCAAGTTGAGCGTCGACCTGCAGTCGACCCGAACCGACGTTGCCGAACATGCCGGCGACGGTGCGCTCATGGAGGTGGTCTATGCGCCGTCTTCGAATCTTGCGCACATCGTCAAGTTCGACTACTTCGATCGTGGCGTGCGTCTTTCCGACCTGGGTTTTCTGCGTCGCAACGATTACGAAGGTGCGCAGTACGTCGTTCAGTATGCAGACAATAAACCTCGTGGACCCGTCATCAACTCGCGGGGGGCGGTCTCAATTGAGGTGCAGCGCAATCTCACCAAGGGACAGTACGTCGAGAAATCCCTGCTCTGGCGCAACATCACGACGTTGCCAAATCGATTCACATTCCGCACAGGTCTCGGTTATTTCCCATCCCGTTATGAAGACTTCGATACCCGAGGCAATGGGTCTTATCGGACGGAAGACCGGTTCTGGGTAGATACCCTACTCTCGACCGACGCCAGTCGAATAGCCAGCTGGTCCTTCGGTATGGGCGGCATCCAGGAACACACTGGCGACTGGACCTACAACCTGTCCACCGGCGTGACCTTCCGTCCACTGGACAACCTCTACATGGACCTGGACATCAAGTACAAACGGCGCGACGGCTGGTTGGTGTACCAGGGTGGCCGTAACTTCGGTGCGTATCACGGCACCGAGTGGACACCCAGCCTGAAGATGACCTGGTTCATGGCACCACAGCACCAGATCAGGCTCTCGATGCAGTGGGCCGGCGTACGGGTCGACGAACGCGGCTTCTTCGCTGTGCCTGCGAATGATGGCAACCTGCTGCCCACCGCCCGAACGCGTGCCAATCACGACATCAACGTCAGCCTGATCACGACCCAGCTTCGTTATCGCTGGGAGATCGCGCCGTTGACTGATCTGTTTGTGGTCTATACCCGCGGCAATCGTTTGAACAACGTCGAGGACGATTCGTTCGGCGACTTGTTCACAGATTCATTCCAGGACCCGATTGTCAGTCTCTTTGTGGCCAAATTGCGGTGGCGATTCGGGACCTGACGCCTTTCTGCCTCTCAAACCCGAATACGAGTCTGTACCTGGTCCGGGTCTGATTCGATTCGAACCACAGTGATTGGGTATCGTGACTTTGTGGTCTCCTGGTGGTAGCGGTCTCCAGACTGCGATTGTTGGGATCATCGAAGATCGCGATCAGGAGATCGCTCCCACAGGCATCGGCATCGAGAGTGTGTGGGAGCGGTCTCCTGACCGCGATTGTCGGTATCATCGAAGATCGCTATCAGGAGATCTCTCCCACAAAGTCACAGAACCAACGGGTCGCGATCGCAAGCTCGCTCCCACAGGGTGCATATACTCGACGTCTCATGACTGAATCTGCCAACTTCATTGGCTGTGACCTTACGGTTTTAATTCCGCTGCAATACCGACCTTCTTTCCAGTCAATCGTTCCGCAGCTCTTAAATACCCTGCGCAGCTTTTTCGGTTGGGTAATTTTTGTCTAATTGAGGTTATTTCGCACTGGCCCGTATAGGCGCCCGCTTAGGTAGGCGCCCGTAATTATTGCGTTCACAGCCTTGTTGCACCAATCCCGTGCAACCGGATGGACGCAAACTTCACAAAACTTCCATCGACGGCAATCAGCCCCGCATTCGCCCTGCACATTGTTCCTGGCCCGCTATTTGCATCCACGCTCTCTGCATGAGGGCCGACATCAGGGCCGACATCAGGGCGCGGGGTTATTTCCCGCAAACAGATGAACCAGAACCGGAGCAGTCGATTGTTTATCCAGTCAGAAAAGCGGAATCACGTGATCGGTATCTGGGACGTAATACACCCGCCGGTGCAGACAAAAAAGCTTCTGACTTGGACGCGTTTTGTTTCCGGAGCGAGGTCAAAACGGCGCGCAGATTTCGATCGGTCCCGTTCCACTGGTTCCCTGCTCATCGTGTTTGCGCTGGCGATCGTACTGTTGATGTTCGCGCCGTGGGCATCTGCGGCCTCCAGACCCGAAAAGCCGGAACTCAAGATTGGGTTCATCAAACTCACCGACTGCGCGCCGTTGGTCGTCGCCTACGAAAATGGCTACTTCGAAGATGAAGGGCTGTACGTCACGCTGGAGGCTCAAGCCAACTGGAAGGTACTGCTGGATCGTGTGATCGATGGTTCGCTCGATGCCGCCCACATGCTCCCGGGCCAAGCGCTTGGCGCAGCCGTCGGCATTGGCGGCAAGGCGAAACTGATTGCGGTGGCTGGTATGGGTCTGAACACGCTGGCGATCAGCATGGGCAATTCCGTGTGGAACCAGATGAAAACTAACATCCCGATGCACGCCGGCAAGCCGGCACATCCGATCAACGCCAGGACGCTCGAACCCGTTGTGAGAGCAACCCAGGCGATTGGCACGCGATTCAATCTTGGCATGGTCTTCCCGACGTCAACACACAACTATGCACTTCGATACTGGTTGGCAGCGGGTGGCATTCACCCCGGGCTGTATACGCCAGCAGATGCCAACGGCACCACCGGTGGTTTGGTCCAGCTGTCCGTCACTCCTCCCCCACAAATGCCCGTGACCCTCGATGCCGGGACAATTCTTGGTTACAGCGTCGGTGAGCCGTGGAATCAACACGCTGTGATCAAGGGTCTTGGTGTACCAGTGATCACTGCCGGTGAAATCTGGTCACGCATGCCAGAAAAAGTGCTCGGTACTCGGCGCGAATTCGCCGAACTCCATCCGCATACCGTTCGCGCGATCGTTCGTGCAGTGATACGCGCTGAACAATGGCTCGATGTTGACAAAGGCGCCAACCGACCGGCCCTGGCTCGCATGTTGTCGCGGTCGGAATATGTCGGTGCGGACTACAACGTGTTGGTCGGTCCATTAACCGGCAACTACCAATACGAAAAGGATGACATCCGACCTGTACCAACCTTGAACGTCTATTACTCATCCTTTGCGGGTTACCCGTTCTACGGCGATGCCATCTGGTATCTCACTCAGATGCGGCGTTGGGGGCAGATCGCTACCGAACAAACCGACGCCTGGTATGACGACATCGCAAAAAAAGTCTATCGACCGGATATCTACCGCGATGCCGCCAATGACCTGATCGCGTCCGCGCACATGAAGACGACCGATCTGCCACCCGCTGACAGTTACGCCGCACCACCATCACAATTCATCGACGGCATCGTCTTTGACCCTGCCAAACCGAACGCCTATCTCGGTATGTTCGCCATCGGCACGGCAGGTCAGAAATGAGCGATCAGTCGGTAGCGCCAATATTCATCGCGCCTGGATTCAGGGCGCGCATGAACCAGATATGGCAGGCAAAAGTCGCAGGCCTCGGCACCTCGCTGGGTGCGCCTGGTTTCGCCATCCTGCTCTTCCTGCTGATCTGGCATGTTTCGGCGGCGCAAGTACAAACCAGCCTCGGTGAGTTGCCAGGGCCGGTACAGGTCTATGGTGAATTCGTCCATCTGATGGAAGAACATCAGACGGAACGCGATAAGGCCGACCGATTCTACGTCCGACTTGCGCAGCGTAATGCCCGCTGGGTCGCCGAAGATCCAACCTATGTGCCCGTGGTGGCCAAGTGGACCGGCAAACCTACCTTCATCGACCAGATCATCACAAGCCTGCAGACGATCTTTGCCGGTTTTGCCATGGCGACCCTCATCGCCATCCCGTTGGGCTTGTTGTGCGGCAGCAGTCCCATCATGCAAAACGCACTGAATCCGTTGATCCAGACCTTCAAACCCATATCACCACTGGCCTGGCTGCCGATCGTGACACTGATTGTCAGTGCCATGTACTCAAACAACGACGCCTGGTTACCGAAGTCGTTTCTGGTGTCGGCTATCACCGTCATGCTGTGCTCGCTCTGGCCAACGGTCATCAACACGGCGCTCGGTGTTGCCAGTGTCGATCGCGATCTGCTCAACGTCGCGCGGGTACTGCAACTGTCCTGGACCAAGCGCATCCGCAAAATCGTCCTGCCAGCAGCCATGCCCTTGATTTTCACCGGCATGCGCCTGTCTATTAGCGTCGGCTGGATGGTACTGATTGCTGCGGAAATGTTGGCGCAAAACCCTGGTCTCGGCAAATTTGTGTGGGATGAGTTTCAGAATGGCAGCACCCAGTCGCTCGGCCGAATTCTGGTGGCCGTATTCACCATCGGGCTGATTGGTTTTGTGCTCGATCGCCTCATGCTGGCAGTGCAGCGTTCAGTCAGCAGCGGTGACGCACGATGAGTGCCAATACCAGCAGCGTTACTGTGCTGAACACTTCCTTTACGGCGCAATCGGTTCCCAGCCTTGCCCCGGTTTCAATGTTCGTGGACGAACCGAAGACCGACATCAGTCCTGTCACTGCCTTGCTTTCCATGCGTGGGGTGGACAAGTCCTATGGTGGCAAGTCGATCCTGAAGGATCTGCATCTCGAAGTCGCGCCAGGTGAATTCGTCGCCATCGTCGGCTTTTCTGGCAGCGGCAAGAGCACCTTGTTGAACCTGCTGGCAGGTCTGCAAAAACCTGATCGGGGTCAGATCGAGTTGCTCGGTAAGCCGATCACAGGTCCTGGTCTTGATCGAGGCGTTGTCTTTCAGAACTACGCACTGATGCCCTGGTTGTCGGTCTACGACAACATCGCACTGGCTGTCGGTCAGGCACGGTCCGGCGCCAGCAACGCTGAACAACACAGCCAGATCATGCGTTACATCGAAATGGTCAACCTCACGCCTGCGCGGGACAAGACACCCGCGCAACTATCCGGTGGGATGCGCCAACGCGTGTCGCTTGCTCGGGCGCTCGCCCTGCAAGCCAGGATCCTGCTACTGGACGAGCCGTTGTCCGCGCTGGATGCACTCACACGAGCCAAATTGCAGGACGAACTGATGCGGATCTGCGAGCAGGAACGCACGACCGTGCTGCTGATCACCAACGACGTCGATGAGGCGATCCTGTTGGCCGATCGAGTGATTCCGCTGACGCCAGGACCAGGCGCCTGTTTTGGCACAGCCTTCGACATCGAACTCGCAAGACCGCGCGATCGTTTGAAGATCAATCAGGAAAAGCCATTCATCGCATTGCGGAAAACGATCACCCAATGCCTGCTGTCCATGGGCAACAGTCGCGCTGTTCGTACCGGGGTAGAACTGCAGCACCCTGACATCAAACCGATCACGGCGCGCGCCCACGCCCTGCCCGGAGCGGTTCGGTCAGAACCACCGGAAGAACAGGCGCAGCCGCGATACGTCGAACTGTGGCGGGTATCCAAGGACTATCCGAACCCCAACAGTTCCATCAAGGGTTCAGGTTCTGGCCTCACTCGTGTCGTGGACGACTTCAACCTGCAGATTGGCAGACGAGAATTTGTCTCCATCATCGGGCATTCCGGATGCGGTAAATCCACCGTATTGTCGATGCTGGCCGGTCTGACCGAGATCAGTGAGGGCGGTATCGTCGTCGACAACAAGGAGATCAACGGCGCAGGTCTCGACCGGGCACTGGTCTTCCAGGCACCCAGCCTGGTGCCATGGCTAACCGCCACAGAGAATGTCCGGCTCGGTATCGACCAGGTGTTCCCACACGCCAGAGAGAGCGAAAGACGAGATATTGCACGTTACTTTTTAACCCGCGTTGGTTTGGCGGACGCCATGGACAAACGCGCCAATGAACTATCCAACGGCATGCGCCAGCGCGTCGGTATTGCCCGCGCGTTTGCACTCTCCCCAAAGGTACTCCTGCTCGATGAACCGTTCGGGATGCTGGATTCGCTGACCCGCTGGGAACTGCAGTCCGTGCTGATGGAGGTATGGGAGCGCGTGCATCTCACCGCCGTACTCGTCACTCACGATATCGATGAAGCCATCCTGCTGGCAGATCGAGTGGTGATGATGACCAATGGACCCAATGCACGGGTTGGCAAGATTCTGAGCATCGATTTACCTCGGCCCAGGTCGAGGCAGTCCCTGCTCGATCACCCGCGCTACTACGAACTGCGTGGCGAACTGCTCGACTTCCTCGGACAACACTGAGTCGCTTCCATGTCCAAACCTCAACATATCATCATCATCGGTAACGGCATGGCAGGCCATCGACTGGTCGAGCAACTCCTGACGCAGGACGCTCGATACACCGTCAGTATCTTCAGCGCGGAACCAGGGCCGAGCTACAACCGGATACTCATCTCTGCCTGGCTCGCAGGCGACTGTTCACAAGCCGACCTTTACAGCAGCGCCACACCGGCCCTTGGCGTTCGCTACCTTGATCACGCAATCGTGGCGATCGATCGGGACCTACGTTCGGTTCTGGACGATACCGGTGCAAGACATCACTACGATCAACTTGTGCTGGCAACCGGCTCGACGCCCATCTTGTTAAGTCTGCCTGGCGATCAGCTGGCTGGTGTTGCACCCCTACGCTCCCTGGCCGATGCCCGGTCCCTTATCGATCGAGCGCTACCTGGTCAACCTGCAGTAGTCATCGGTGGCGGTCTGCTGGGACTGGAAGCCGCGTGGGGTCTGCACCAACGCGGAATGAACGTGACCATACTGCACAGGATGCCGGTGCTCATGGAGCGACAACTCGATGCACTGGCCTCTGGCATCATAACCCGCCACCTGCAGCTCGCAGGTATCCAGGTTGTCATGGAGGCGGACCTCATCGCCTACGAAGGTAATGACAGGCTGACCCACGTGAGGCTTCGCGACGGCAGTGTCATTGATGCCTCGCTGGCAGTCGTTTCCATTGGCACGCGGCCCAACGTCCAACTGGCAAAAAACGCTGGTCTTCTCGTCAATCGAGGGGTGCTGGTCGGCGATGATTTGCGCACCTGCGACCCACACATCTTTGCGATCGGCGAGTGCGCCGAGCATCGTGGCATCTGTTATGGCCTGGTAGACCCTTGTTACGCACAGGCAGAGGTCTGCGCGCAACAGCTGCTGCACGCCAGTGACCAATCGACGTACACCGGCTCCCAACTGGCCACCAGACTCAAGGTCAGCGGCATCGAGCTATTCGCCGCAGGTGAGTGTACCTGGTCGCGTAACGACGCCCGACCCGAGGTTGAGTTCATCACGGTCGAGGACGATGGCGGGGTTTATCGCAAACTGGTCGTCCAGAATGGCAGTATCGTTGGGGCGCTCCTGCTTGGCGATGCGCATGGTGCTGCGTGGTATACCGACCTGATGCGAAGCGGTGCCAGGGTCGGCGGCAATGTCGCCTTCGTCTCCTTCAATGGATGCATGGAACGGCGAGCGCTCGTATTCGGACCAGAGTTCAGCGCAGCACTCGCAGCCCGGAGCGCAGCATGAGCGAACCGTTTACTCCCGAGCCGTTTACCCCCGAACCGTTTACCCCCGAACAAGTACGCTACCTCGAAGGCCTGACAGCGGGCATCAAGATGGCACGGCAACAGTCCGCCCCTGCCCCTGTCCCTCCACCTGACCCCTCCTCGTCTTCGCAGCCAGACGCGTTGTTAGCAGCTCATTTGGCGGCTTCCGCGCGCGGCGAGATGTTGACCCCGGAAGAGAGGATGAAGCGCGAACGTCATCCGCTCGATCGCTTTGACGAACTCGCCAAACGCGCGCACCAAGGGGAGCTACCCAAAGGTGGCGACGTCTTCATGACCAAGTACTTCGGCTTGTTCAATACGTCACCAGCACAGGACGGTTTCATGTGCCGCATGCGGCTGCCCGGCGGCTTCATCTCCGCGACACAGTTGACGGGTGTCGCAGACATCGCCGAGCGACTCGCTGGTGGATATGCACACGTGACGACCAGGGCGAATCTGCAATTGCGACAGATTACCGCCGAGCACACGGTCAAACTGCTGGAAGCGCTGGACCAACTGCACATCTCGACGCAGGGTTCTGGGGCCGACAATGTTCGTAATATCACCGCATCACCACTGTCCGGCATTGATCCCCTCGAACTGATCGACGTGCGACCCCTCTGCAAGGCCATGGACTTTCGTCTTCGCACCACGCGGGACCTCTACGCCCTGCCGCGCAAATTCAACATCGCCTTCGACGGCGGTGGCGCCATCAGCTGTGTCAGCGAGACCAATGACCTGGCTTTTCTGGCGGAACGCAGTGATGAAGGATTACTGCGCTTCCGTGTTCTGCTGGGCGGCATCACCGGCCATGGCGACCTCGCGGCAGACACCCAGATCATCATCGCCCCTGACCAGGCGATCGACTTCGCGGTGAGCGTACTGCGCGTGTTCATTCATCATGGACATCGTGGTGATCGGCAGCAGGCGCGTCTCAAGTACGTGATCGAACGATTGGGACTGTCAGCCGTTGTTGACGCGATCGTCGCTGACTTCGGTCGACCGATCCTGCGTAGTGCGCCCTCCTCCAGCAATATCCGACCCACCAACCGCATGGCTCACATCGGTGTCCATCCACAACAACAATCTGGACTGAACTACGCCGGTGTCTGTCTGACCGGCGGGCGACTGACCCCACCACAGATGCGTGGGTTGGCGGAACTTGCCCGT
>JAYSTS010000021.1:0-8209 GCA_043719475.1 Gammaproteobacteria bacterium
TTGAGTCACCAGGCAGAGCTCGATCGGTGAAAGCCGAATGTTCAGCGTCGTTCAACACCAGTTCGTACTTGCTTCCCGCTGGTAATGCAGGATAAACCGCGAGACGCGAGGCCAGGTCGGCGTCGCCAATCGGTGCCGTGTCCTTCGTCCCGGTGAGCAGCATCCACGGCAAGGTTACCGCACCGAAGGCCGACTCTGCAGTGCCACGTCGTGGTGCGGATGGACTCATGATGATGGCAG
Source organism: Gammaproteobacteria bacterium (assembly GCA_043719475.1). Lineage (GTDB taxonomy): Bacteria > Pseudomonadota > Gammaproteobacteria > Pseudomonadales > Azotimanducaceae > SYFY01. The sequence goes on from JAYSTS010000021.1 coordinate 241, forward strand.
CGTCTATCCGTTTGTCAGTGAATAAAGTTCGACCACGAGGGTTGCGCTGACCACTGACAGCCTGTGTCGTCACTGCTCCGAACGAGTGGCCCGACATGCCTACCTTGTCCATATCCACACGACCAGCCAGCAGATGGCCCGGCGTGCTTCCCCAGCGTGTGAGTTGATCGAGCACACTAGGCACATCCTGCACTCGCTGAATGAATGACTTCGCATTCGCGGCTTCACGTAACGCAGCCATACGGTCTGCTGGTGGCACACCTTTCCAAACGCTCACGTCGCTGCCTGGATGCTGCAGAAAAACCGCGATATATCCGCGCGCCGCCCAGTGTTTGCCAAGATAGACACTGCCCTCCCTGGAACCACCCAGGCCATGACTGAACAGCACCACCGGCGCAGGCGAGGTTTGCGGCGGGAGATAGATCCGCACTGGAATCTCGCGCTTGCGGGCGGTATCGGTGATATTCAGATCACGTGTCTGAACCGGCGCATCAGTGGTTGTGCGCATTGGGTCATAACGCTCGCTCCATACAAGCCCGGAGAACAACACCAGGCAAAGAGCAACCAGTGCGTGCGGCGCACAGCAAGGAACTGTCAATTGGTTATCGATTGATAGGCCGCCCGCAGAATCCCGAACCCCCGCGTATCGCCCAGCAGACTGGCTTCCATACGGTTCATGACATAGGACACACACATGCGTGCATCCTGATCAACAACAACAGTGGAGCCATCCCAACCTCCCCAGTAGGCAACATGCGGGTTCGGTCCCATGGGCATGACCTCACTGGTGAGGCCGTAACCCATGCCGAAGACAATGGGCACACCAAGCACCAGGTCCTGCGTGTGTGTCTGCTTGTCGAATATCCGTCGCGTACCTGCTTCGCTCAGGATGCGTTTGCCAAATGCCACACCACCATTGGCCATGGCGGTTTGTGCTCGCACAATGCTGCGCGCGTTGCCATGACCATTAGCGGCAGGAATCTCTGCCTTACGCCAACCGGCAGTGCGGGATTCGCGCGCATCGATCTTCGGATTGGCGAACGACCTGCCGGCGATGGAGGCCGGATCAGCCATGCCAGCCGGTGCGACCGCCGGAGGAATTAGCTCACCAATACGCGGAAATTCGGACTCCGGCGTGCCAATAAAAAAGTCAGCGCCCGTGGGCTCAGCAATTTCACTGCGAAAAAACGCACCAATACTCTGGCCCGTAATGCGCCTGATGACCTCACCGATGAGGTGACCTTGTGTGATGGCGTGGTAACCGCTCTGTGTGCCTGGCTCCCACCAGGGTTGTTGTCTCGCCAGCGCGTTCACCACCTTGTCCCAGTCGTACATGTCTTGCGCCGTCATCGGCTCATCCATGCCGGAAAGCCCCGCGCTGTGGCTCATGAAGTGGCGGACTTCGACCTTCTCCTTGCCGTTCTGCGCAAACTCCGGCCAGTACTTCGAAACCCGTGCATAGAGATCCACTTCGCCCCGATCGGCCAGCACCAGCATGCTCATGGCCGCCATGGTTTTGGTTGACGAATAAACGTTGACGATGGTGTCTTCTTCCCAGTCTTGCGTTTTCGCGGCATCACGATGCCCACCCCAGAGATCGACCACCATCTCGCCGTTCAAACTGATCGCAACGCTTGCGCCAACATCGTCTTTCTCGGCGAAATTCGCGGCAAGTGCCGCCCGCACCGGTTCAAAGCGGGGGTCAAAAGTGCCGTGAATCTCGGTCATGAGCGTTCCTTTGGTTCAGAGTAATTCGTTAACGGGAAAATCGCGTACTCAATCAACCGTCGCCCACTGCAGCAGGGAAAAGGCAGGTTTTGCATCCAGATGATGTTCGTATACACCACGGACCCTCGCGCCAATGGTAATCGGCTGCCGAGGATCACCCAGCAGATTGCCAACCATTCGCACGTTGCCTGCTTGCGGCAGTTCGACGAGTACAACGATATAGGGGCCTTGTTCCTTCAGCGCCGGGTGAACGGGATGCCAGACCCGTTCGTGACTGTAGATGATGCCTTCGGGCGTTGTTGCCTCGAAGGCCAGGTCATCGCTGTGACACTGGTGACAGATGAACTCAGGCCCCCACAACCAGGTGCGGCAGGCGCGACAGCGCTGCAACAGAAGCTGATTGTTGGCCAGCCCCTCCCAGAACGGGGTGTCGAGTCCATCCCCAGATGGCGCGGGCTGTGGCAGGCCTGGCAAAAGGTAAGCACTCATCGTGTAGCCTCCGATCCGAAGATACAGGAACTGACCGGAGTCACCATCGGCCCCGAAATCACCATCGAAACATTCACATCCTTCACCTGACTGGTGGATTGCCCCCACACCTGGCGCACCGCTTCGACATTGAGTCCGAGTCCATGCATGTAACACTCGGCCAGATTGCCACCACTGGTGTTCAGTGGCAGCGAGCCTGTGTCTGCAAGAAATCGCTCTTTCACAAAAAACTCGTTGCAGGCGTCCGGTGAACAAAAACCGTGCTCGACCATCGCCATGAGTACACCACCCGTAAAGTTCTCGTAACTCTGCAGTACATCCACGTCAGCTGGTTGTACGCCGGCCATCGCATACAGTCTTGGCGCCAAGGGCTTGAAACTGGAGGATGCGTAGTCGGGCGTGTTATGCACCGAAGCGCCAGACCGATGTTGTGATCCGGCCACTGCTCCCAGCACATAACAGGGTGGATGCGGAAAGTCCCTGGCCCGCTCTGCGCTCACCAGAATCATCGCCGCCGCACCATCGTTTTCCAGACAGCAATCGAACAGATGAAAAGGTTCAACGATCCAGCGGGATTCTTCATAACGGGTTTCAGAAAGCGGCCGTCCATACATCACGGCGCGCGGATTGTTCTGCGCATGGTGGTATGACGCCAGCGCAATCGACCGCAATGCGTTCTGATGCACACCACGTTCGTGCATGAATCGCGTGACCTTCATCGCAAACATCTGCGCCGGCGACATGAGACCAAACGGTAACGTGTGGGCAAACGGACCGGCGATCGAATTGCTGCGTGGGCCTTGTCCGAAGCGGCCGAATTGTCCCTGCGCGAGGGCGCGAAACACGACCACGCAATCCGCCATCCCGGTCGTTATGGCTGCCGATGCATTGGCGATGGCTGCGGACCCGCCTCCACCTCCACCACCCCATTGCATGCTGGCAAAGCGCAGTTCGTGGCAACCCAGCGCCGCCGATAGCCTGGAAGGCTCGCTGCGATCATTCGAATAGGAGGCAAAACCGTCGATCTCTTTCGCTGAGATACCGGCGTTGTGACAGGCTTTCAGAATCGCATCCAGCGCCAACTTGAATTCATGGTCGGGGCTGCCTCCCCGTTTGTAATACGGCGTCTCACCGACACCAACCACCGCCACCTGATGTCGCAATGTTCTATTCAATGTCCTTCCCTCCACCTTGACATACCGGACGATAACGCCCCACACCGATCCAGACAACGCAATCAACCAAACGCAATCACCCACTTGCACTCACGTGTCGCAGAAAATCGTGCGTGCAACGCCATGCTTAATTGAGGTTAAATCGCGAGCTGGGGTGATAGGGAACATCATGATTTCTGTACATAAGCAGCGCCGGTACGCTTTACTGGCTTTTGTGCTGCTATTTCTACTCGCTGCATTCGGTGCAACTCGGCTCAAAGTGACCGAGGATGCGTCGGAGGCCATGCTGCCTACCGATCCGGCCACCGTCGCCCGCTATGCCGACTACCTGGAGCGCTTTCCAAGCGATCAGGGCGCGCTAGTGGTCTTCGAGAACCTGCTCTGTTCCGAAGCGGGTTGGCAGCTGATCCGCAAGACCGAAAAGGCGTTTCGCCAAGAGCCTTCAATCGATCGCACCCTGTCGCTCGCCTCGCCATCTTCCCGCTACGTGGTGGGCTCAGGCGATACCGTCGATCTCAGCCGCTTCGCCGACGTTGAGTTTGAATCCGGCCAGGCGCGCTGCGATGCAGCTGCAGGTTACGCGCCCTATCGCAACGTGCTGGTCTCAGCCGATGGCAAGGCTGCAGCGCTGTTCCTGATCGCAGTGGGTGACAAAAATGCCAATGAATTCAGCGACATCCTGACCAACATCTACGCACCTCTCGCTGCAGAAGCCCGAGCGCTGGGTGGCCGCATGATCATCACCGGTGAGGCCATCGTCAGCGCCGAACTATCGCGAGTGGTGGCTCAGGATTCAGCACTGATCGGCGGCTTGTTGGTCGCCATGCTGATTCTGGTGTTCATCGTCACACGCTCCCTGCTGACAACCGCCATCGCGCTTGGTCTGTGCGCATTCGTTCTGGTCTTTTCTTATGGGTTCATGGGCTGGGTCGGCATGGTGCTGACCCCGGCGACGTCCCTGGTGATTTTTCTTCTTGTGCCCCTCTCCGGTACGTTCGTGATTCACGCGCATGGTTATGCGTCACGACAGTCCGCGCAACAACTCATTCCTGAAGACGCGCGAATGTCCTTTTTAATCGCCGGTCTCACCACGGCGGTCGGGTTCGCTTGCACCGGAATGACGCCCGCGCCAGACATCCAGGCGCTGGCCGTGATGGGCGTAGCTGGCATCGCTGCCAGCACACTGGGCGTCTTCATTTTTGTTTTTCCGGCCATGTACGGGGTGAAGAACCTGAAATTCGCCATGGCGTTCTCGGTACCGCGATGGCCGCTGATCCATCCAGCTGCGGGACTGGGCACCCTCGCTTTTTTCGTGCTGGTCATCGGCTGGGGGCTGTCGCGGCTGGAGATCGACTATGGTCCGACGGACTACCTGCCCATGACGAATCCCTATCGAGCCGACTACGAAGTGGCTGGCCAATGGTTTGGGCGCATGAATCTGCCACTGATGATCAGCGCCGATAACGTCGAAGACCCGGAAATCTGGCTGAAGCTCAAGCCGCTTGTTGATGAGCTGTACAAAAAGTACCCCACCGGTTTTCAGGCGACCTGGTTCTACGATCACATCACCGAGCTCAATCGAGCCATCGGTGGCAAGGCCGAGTTCCCCGAAGATCCAGACGCATTGGCACAATTGTTATTGTGGTTTGATCCTGAAGATCTTGAACTGTACATGGACGAAGATCGACAGCACCTGCTCATCAACCTGCAGATTCCCTACGTCGGCTCCGCAGACTATTTCCGCATGAAGGCGGTGATCTACAACTATCTTCAGGAACATCAGATTGAAGGTCACTTCGTCGGACGTGTTTCGAGCTTTTTTGAAACCGGCCATCGAATCGGTAGCGACAACCTGAAAGGACTGGCCGTCAGCGCCGTTCTGATCTTCGGTCTGCTTCTGCTGATCTTCCGAAGTCTGAGCTTCGCCATCATCGGCATCATCGTCAACGCCGTACCGGTCCTGGCCGGGCTTGCTCTGCTCGGGGCAGCCGGTGTCACAGTCGATATGGGAAGCTCTGTCGTTGCTGCAATGGCGTTCGGAATCGTGCTCGACGACACCACCCACCTGCTGGTCAGGCTGCAACAACTGCAACGCAGCGGTTACGATCCTGCCACGGCCGTGATGCGTGGTGTTCGCGAACTCATCGCACCGATCATGACCACCACCCTGGTCATCATGCTTGGTTTCAGCATACTCTTTGCCGCGCAGCTGCGACTCTTCCATGACTTTGCAATGCTCATGATCACCACGATGTTCATCGCTCTGCTGGCGGACGTTATCCTGTTACCTTCCCTGGTGCGTCAGTTTGTCAAGGACCCACTCAGCGTCCGATAAGTTTCGCTCCTTATCGGACCCTGCGCAGCGCATTGGTCGAAAAGTCTCTCGTTTCGTTCAGTCCTGCGCCATAACGATAGGGAGACCATCGCAGCACGGTTGAACGCCCCGTCTGCACATTGGTCATGGTCATCAGATGCGGTTGTACGAACTTGCGCCCACCCGTTGTGTATTGCGCAAAGTCTCCGGCTACGAGTGTCTTCAGGGGTTCGTCGTCCCGATCAAAGTACTCGACACGACGAATGCGATGGTCAGTGGTATCAATGGAAACCAGCTCGCGTGCATATCCGGAATACGGGTCCTTCCGCTTGCGTTCAACGACGTCACAGACCCGCTGTTCACACGCTTCCTGCCTGAGCCAGTTGTACGCAAATTCATCGACTGCATAGTCTGTCAGATCTTCGTATGCAAACGAGCTGCCGACAAACGGCCCCGAGCGATCCTTGCTGGCGATCTTCTTCACTCGTTTGATGCTGGGCAGGAACAGCCACTGGTCATCATCCGAATCACGATTGGACCAGGTCAGAAGCGCGGTATCGGCGATCGCCTTGGGTAGATCGAAGACAACGAGAGTCTTCACCTGACTGCCCGCAGTTTCCATCTGGCGCAATCGCAGCTTACGCACGGCGGTCTTGCCATTCGTCGACCGCAGCGCCATCTCCAGCTCCACATCGAGGTCGACATAACCATGGCTGGCTGCGTATTCAGCTTCTGCCACGGCCTGCCCTCGGGTCGGGTCGGCCTGGGCCGAACCCAGCGCCATCAGTCCCACCAGAAGAAAAAATCTTCGCACCTTCTGCTTTACCAAAAACAGCTTTACCAAAAACAGCTCTACCAAAAACAGCTCCACCAAAGGTTGCTCCACCAAAGACTGGCCGGATTGTGCACACCTTTTGAGAGCAAGACACCTCGAATGGTGGAGGGAATGGCGGGGTGAATGGTGAGGAGGTTGCTTCGAATCTCGTCTGCGCTACAGTACAGGCTTCCAACGAGAGGGGACCGATGTGGCCATCAATCCAGAAGCAGTCGGTGCGGAAGGCGGGCCGGTACGACGTTCATGGACGTCCCGGGATACCCTCCTTTACGCAGTAGGCGTCGGGGCCGGGTGTGATGAACTCGCGTTCACCACCGAAAACACCAAAGACACGGCGCAGCGTGTACTGCCTACCTTCGCCGTCATCATCGGCGGCGGCGGTGTGCCGATGAACCAGATCGGTTCATTCAATCCCGCACTGATGGTTCATGGCGAACAAGGCATCGAGCTGTTTGGCGCGCTGCCAGCAGAAGGTGAAATCGAAAGCCGCGGTCGTGTGAAGGCAATCTGGGACAAGGGTTCAGCCGCCGTACTCGAATTCGAATCAACCTCGATCGACGTCAAGACCGGCAAGCCCTTGCTCAAAACCAGCACGAGCCTCTTCTGTCGCGGGGAAGGCGGTTTCGGTGGCGAACGTGGGCCAACCGACAAACTGGAATTCCCCGCTCGCCAGCCGGATCACGCCGTCACTTACCAGACTAGAGTTGACCAGGCCCTCACCTATCGGTTGTCCGGCGACCGCAATCCACTGCACTCGGATCCTTCTTTCGCCGCCATGGGCGGATTTCCGAAACCGATTCTTCACGGGCTGTGTACGTGGGGATTCACCGGTCGCGCGCTTCTGCATAGCCTTTGCGGTAGTGATCCATCTCGGTTCAAGGCAATGAAGAGCCGCTTCAGCAAACCCGTGATCCCAGGGGACGAAATCACCGTCAGCATGTGGGTTACCGGTAACGAAGCCCTGTTTCGCACGACCAACCAGCATGGCGAAATCGTTATCGATCAAGGCCAGTTCCGGTTCAACTGATGCGCATAGCCCTAACCTCAATTGGACAAAAATTACGCAACCGAAAATGCTGCGCAGGGGTATTTAAGAGCTTCGGAACAATTGACTTTAGAGAAGGTCGGGATTGCAGCGGAAATCAAACCGCAAGGTCATTACCGATGAAGTTGGCAGATTCAGTCATGAGAGGTCGAGTAAAAGCGCCCTGTGGGAGATCTCCTGTGGGAGCGGTCTCCAGACCGCGATTTCATTCACCCAGATCGCGGTCAGGAGACCGCTCCCACAAGAGACCACAAAGTCACGATGCCCAATATCTCCCACAAGAGACCACAAAGTCGCGATACCCAATGTCTCCCACAAGAGACCACAAAGTCACGATACCCAATGTCTGTGGGAGCGATCTCCTGATCGCGATTTTTGTAACG
>JAYSTS010000201.1:0-5307 GCA_043719475.1 Gammaproteobacteria bacterium
TCTGCCTGGCGTCTTTGCAGCCGGTGACGTGGCCGATCATGTCTATCGACAAGCCATTACCTCGGCCGGGTTTGGCTGCATGGCCGCTCTGGATGCAGAAAAATACCTGGATTCGACAGGTTAGAACGGCACGCCTACTGCTTCGCAGAGGAAGCGCATGAATGGTGTTGCCGTCCGAAATCGGGTGGCGACCAGATCAACGAATTTGTCTTGATGAATGTCCGATGCGAAAAGTTCGCAGCTGGCAATGAAGTCCTTTCGTTTGATGTCTTCAATGCCAGGCATGGTCTCGTCATAACCTTTGGGCGGACGACGTAGCGACTCTCCGCCCAGCGTGAATTGCTCAGTGAACGACGATTGATCGCGCACTTTTTTCCACGCGGCGGGCTGCTCGGCAATGCGTTTCCTGATGGCTGCCAGCGGCTCCGCTTCCGGGTGCCAGAGCCCCACGCCGACAAAACACTCCTCAGGATCGATGTGCAGGTAGTACCCCGGGGCGTGCACGTCCTTGCCTAGAGCATGCCGAAATTGAATGCCGATGTTGGTCTTGTACGGTGTCTTGTCACGACTGAATCGTGTGTCTTTGTAAACACGCATCAGCGAACCACCCACTTTTTTTGGTGCGGCGACGAACTGATCTGACAGTTTTTCCAGGCGCGGCCCCATCGCCGTTATGAGATCCAGCGCCGGTTCCCGCACCAGCGCCTCATATCGCGATTTGTTTTCTTCGAACCACTCTCGGTTGTTGTTGGTACGAAGTTCTTCCAGAAACAGAAGGGTGGTACTCGGAAATCCAGTAAACGCAGGCATGAATCATGGATCTCATGTGAAGAGGGGCTGGCGCCTGACTTCGGCGCCAGCGATGGCAGTCATGGCAGACGCCGGCTAGTTGCGCGTCAGTGCATCTATCACCTGGCCGACGATCTGCTCGGCCTTGGTGCGCATTTCAGCATCAGTGGCATCCTGAATCGGATGCGCCACAAATACGCATCTGGCATCCAGCATCCCCAACGCCTTTGCCTGCGTTGCCGCAGCATCCTTGAACTCACTCGAAGCTATCGAGACCGCGGGTACACCCTGGATCTCGAACCATACCGTGTCATGCAAACTGCACGTGGTACAGGAGCCTCAGTCGGCTAACGCCTCGATCACAAAATCACTGTTCTGCCTGATTTCCGCGCGCAGACTGTCTGGACACGGTTTGGTGAACGTCGGCTTTGCATATCGCTGCACCGTCACCGTTGGGTGCTGCGCGAGCAACAACTCGGCAACGCGGTCGATCAGCACATTGCCCCGAGGCTTGGAAATGTCGAGGAACGACACCCTGCCCTTGAGTTCACCCGTGCGCGGCGTCAGTTGCCGTGCAACCGGCACCCGCTCGTCGGTGGGATCGAGAATTACAGACATAACCCATTCTCCTTTCAAATTACCCTGTCTTACATTCATAACTACTGGCATAACCACTGGCAGCAAATCATCGCCTCATAACCAGGGATCAATGGCCCTGGATACCGGTACCGATCCAATCGCGCCAGTCGCCCAACCGTGAAATGCGCCGGAGAATTTACCGGCCTCTGAGCCCGCGACCACGATCAGAATGTCTTCCGGCTTGCGAAACTTGGGCACCTTGCGAGCCATTTCATCACTCGACTTGCCTGCTGCGAAGGCAGGCTTGAATCCAGTGCCGGAAATCTCGTTCGCCATCAGTTCTGTAACCGATCGCGCAGACACTTCCTGGATGCGCGCCCTGATATCTGCCTTGGTGTAACCATCTCGATGCAAGGTGTCGACATGTTCGGGCACGATGACCAGCAGCGTATCCGTCGCATAGTGTTGTTTAACACCAAAAATCGCCTCAAGTGCCAACCCGAACGACCCGGCCAGTTGAGCTGCGGTGCGAGAGTCCTGGTCCACCATCAGCACCGGACCGCTCGACGCGGTGTAGGCCGTCACGACGGATTCTTCGGCTCTGAAGCCACGTTCAACGTGCAGCGGCGACCACGGACTGCGCTCTTCCCACTCGGCAAAACACATCGTGATCTTCATCGGGCTCCCAAGCGTGGATCGTTCAGTCCCACCCGGCCTCGCACCGCCGATGTTTCTGACCAGCAGACGCACGGCTCGACCAATAGTGGCATTGGCTCGATTGCCCTGCCCCAGTGCACCGAGTTTCATGTTCATCCCGAGCCGGTGACGGATCGGCCCGTTCACCACCAGGACCGGGCTTGCGCCCATGGTGGTCGCCATCACCCCATGGATGTTGTATTCATCAGTACAAATTGCTTCCACCGCTGCGAGCACTACCGGCAGATATTCCGGTTTGCAACCCGCCATCACGGCATTTATCGCAACTTTTTCCACTGTCGCGGCGCCCATGTTCGGTGGCACGACCGCGACGATTTCCTGTGGGTCACGAGAGGTGCCCGCGAGCATCCGGATCACCCGTTCAGGGGTTGGCGGCACCAGCGGCAAACCATCACTGAAACCCTGATCGAACATGAATTCGAATTCATCATCGAATTGACCCACTTCGATCTTCCGCGCACGCAGCGGGCTGTTTTCCGCCTCTGCTCGTAATCGATCAGCGATGACGGGGTCGGCTGACATCGAACCACAGCCTGGCCGCCAGGCTGGCATCGCAGACCACTTTACGGGCGGCGGAGCAGCACCCAGTTCCGCAGCGAGATCTTCGACCAGTGCCTGCCACTCGGCCCGCACGAAACCTACCAGTTGGATTTTTTCGCGTCCGTCACCATCCGCATGGATCAATGTCGGGACGGTCTCGATGTCGTAAGCAAAGGACACCTTCAATGTGCTGTCATCAAGCAGTGGTAGACCATACTCGGCAGTCAGCAATCGATTGCCATCACGATGCTGACCGATCACATGAATGTCGATGGCATCACTGAACGCTGCCTGCAGCGCCACGAGCACCGGCATGACCTCACGGCAGGTTGGACAGTCCTCTTTGACAAAAGCGAGCAGCGACGGCCTTCGGCCGGGGAAAGATATGGACTGGTCGACGTCCGTTACGGGAAGGGCAAACGGTGTGAGTGTACGCATACCCTGAGTTTACACATTGAGGCATGCCGTTGGCTGCAGTTTTGCTTCGTCTCACCATCCTTTGGTATGGTGGGGCCGGGGTAGAGGACACACCATCACAGGTTTTCAGCCAGCGATGCGTGATGGCCATAACGCAGCGATACAGCAGCGAGAATCATCAGGTGCAGCAGGTAAACCGCGAGCAACCGCTTCGACGGAAATCACAGGAGCCGAAAAGCCCCCAATGGTTTCTGATCTCGGAAGACCACAGTCTTTCCCTGCGCCTCGTCTCGGGTGCAATTCTCTGTGAAGGGGATGACGGCGAATTGGTGGTCTCTGCCCAGGATGCTGCCCACGCCGCTCGCTTCGATATCATCGAAGACGAACTCTGGCTATCGTGCATGTCCGGCAGGGTCAGGGCCGATGGCCACTTGATTGCGCATCATCGAAGGGTCGAGTCTGGTGTCCAGTTGCAAATCGGCATTACCCGCTATTTTGTCGCCGACGCCATCAACGAAATCATGCCGGAAATTCCGGTCTTGCAGAATCGACTGGATGCCTCAGATACCCGATTGCCCAAGCCTGGCGGTCGTCAGTTCCCAGTGTTCTACGAGGGCCCGCTTGAGATAGAAGAAATCATCATTTCTGAAGCCGTCAGCCTGGATGAACCCCGTGACGACGCCGCGCCAGCACCGACCGAGCCGCCACATCCCTCCCAGTTGTCAGCCAACGAACTTCGCCAATCCCAACAAACAGCTGCGCGCTCGACTGGGTCGGCTAGAAACCGGCTTCTGACGGCTCCTGCGATCATCGGGCTGGGCGCAGCACTCGCCTATGCTGGTTACCAGATCGCTGGTTACCAGATCGCCACTCGTGACAGCGTGAGCCATCTGGTCGCCGGAATCACGCTGGCAGGCGAGGAGCAAGTGCCTGAGGAAGCCGACAACGCTCAGCGCGCAGGCTCAACGAGTTCAACGATTGCGAATGGGGCTGCGAATGGGGCAGACGATTCCATCCAGACGGAATTCGCGCACCTCGCTTGGGTAGATGAGATTACGACCACCAACCATGAGCGAATCCTGACACTGACCAAATTGCTTGGGTTGGGCCTGTCAGAGCCCGAAAACCGCGCTGCTCTTGAGCGTTACACGGAGCGTTTACTTGCGATCAACGATCCCGATCAGCTGGAGTTGCTGGTCCTGTCGTTTGGTGGTGCGTTGAGCAACCAACCCCAGTGGCGTGATCTGCTTGGAAGGCTGGAAACACGTGTGATCGACTTGTCGAAGGTAGCTGCTGCAGAAAAAAAACCAGCAGAAACCCAGCTGACCAACTCATAAACCACTGACTTCACGTCAATTTCTCTTCCGCTGGAAAGTGACTTAACCGTGATTCGACAATGATCGGTAAAGCTTCCGGCGCACAACCCATCGCGGCACCCATCGCAGCGTCGCGTAGCCCTCAACGCTTTCGGAGCGGTCTCGAACCGCGACCAGCAGCGCTGCCCCAACGATTCATCCAGTGCGGATTTTCGGCATGGACCGTTACAAAAATCGCGATCAGGAGATCGCTCCCACAGACATTGGGTATCGTGACTTTGTGGTCTCTTGTTGGGTCTCCTGGTGGGCGGTCTCTTGTGGGAGCGGTCTCCTGACCGCGATCTGGGTGAATGAAATCGCGGTCAGGAGACCGCTCCCACAGGAGATCTCCCACAAAGTCATGGAACCAACGGTTCGCGATCGCAAGATCGCTGAATACCCCTGCGCAGCATTTTCGGTTGCGTAGATATTGTCCAATTGAGGCGAATTGCTGCTAACTACTGGCCCTCACAACTACTGGCTCACAACTACAGGTCCACACTTGCACGGCGCATGATACTTGCACGAGTCCTGGCGAGTGGGGCCGTGTCATCCAGAATGACTCGACCATTCCTCACCTGAATGCCCAGGTCTGCAAGTGTGGTTTCGTAAGCCGGCATTCCAGACTGGTTTGCATACAGGTCATAGTTGCGCGTGAACACACGTGTGTCTGACAAGGCATCGAGTTTTGCGAACAATTTTCTGCCCGCCCAGATCCGACTAGAGGGCAGGCAACAACGTGCAAGTTGACCGAGAACGGAATCCAGACTCTGTTGACCATTGGTCTGCTGTCTAAGTTCGACGTCCATCATCAGGGCGAGTGCAGCACCACTCCAGTAGATCAGCATTCGCGCTTCCCAGAACGAGCGAGCTGACGTCTCGTTAGGCGAAGGCGGATCGCGTGTTTCAC
>JAYSTS010000202.1:0-5301 GCA_043719475.1 Gammaproteobacteria bacterium
ATCGTCTGCCAGCGCCGCTTCAAGCATCAGCGGATCTTTCCAATCAAACGGGGCGTTGTCGGCGGCCAACTCGAGTCTCCTGCGTGGGGTTGGTGATGGGTGCAGTCTAACAGGCCATGAAAATTATCGGCTTCACATGCAACCCGGAAACATCAAACGTCCGGCAGGCAGCGAATCAGCCCGAAATGTGAGGCAGGAAAATGCTGAAGGTGGTACCCAGCGAACCCGATGAACGAACGTCCATGCTGCCGCCCAACGCATTAACGATCCGATAAACAATCGCTAGACCCAACCCGGAGTGATCACCGCTTTTTCCGGAGCGCTTCGGCTCGGCGAGGTGTGCGAGCACTTCAGCCTCGATTCCAGGACCACTGTCCTGCACGAGTACCTCCAGGCCATGCTGGCCATTTCGATACACATCGGAAGTTAGACCCACCGTCACGAGGTCTCCGGAGCGGCACGCTTCGATCGCATTCTTGAGCAGGTTCGTCAATACCTGCGTCAGCTGGTTTTCATCGCTCTCAACCACCACCGCAGCGGTGTGCAGATTCGTCTCAAGTTCCACCCCTGCTGCATCGGCATATCCACGGTGCAGTTCAGTGACCTGCCGCAACAAGGCCTGAACGTCGAACCGTTTCATGGCTGGCGCCGCATCGACAGCTGTTACAAGCTGGGGCTCCGGAACATCCTTGGCCCGCTGGAACAGTGTTGCGGCCCGTCTGATTTCGCGCCCCATGACCGCGAGTTGCTCTTGCGTGGACGCTTCACCCTGCAAACGCAGTTCAAGAATATGCAGATAGTTGTTGACGATGCTGAGCGGGTTGTTGGCCTCATGGACGATTTCCCGAAGTCGCGCAAGCTCCCCATTCCGGTATGCCAGCAGTGCTTCATCGCGATCATCATGGGCAGGAGATTCAGTTCGATGTTTGAGCTTGCTTGTCAGCGCGGCGGCATACGCTCGCATCAGGAATTCAGGATCGCTGTCTTCGTCCTGGGGGAATACCAGCGCTCCCAGCACCGTTGTTGTGGCTGCATCCTTGATTGGCTGATCGGCAATCAGTGGGAGCACCAGCCCTTCTTCACAATCAAGGCGTCGCAACACGAGACGGTCTGCGACAGACGATTCCGAGTGTTCCTCAATCGAGCGGGCAGCGCCTTCCCGACAGGCTATGGCAATGCCACTGACGGCGGAATCGAGACGTACCCGCACATCGCGATCCGGCAATGAAATCAGCTGATCAGTTGCACTACGCAGCAGCAGGATTGGCTGGCGGGTGAACAGGCTGCGACTGATCTTGAGGTGGACTTCCGCCAATTCGACATCAGTACGAGCAGCAAGGAGTGGCGCCAGCAGGGCCAACTGCTGTTCGGCCGCAATCCGTTCACTCCAGTCACTTCCCTGATCGTCAGTTATCCCGATCAGCCGAAGTAGCTTTCGGCACGCTTCCTCGGCCGCAGATTGCATGGACACAAATCGATCTGGGTCGAGTTGGAGAAGTGTCTGGGCGACATTTTTTGCAGCGTCCAGGCCAACACCATCCAGGGTTTCCACCACTGCAAGAATCTGCTGCGTGGGCTCAGCATCCTGGAGCAGTTCCTCGCTCGCTCCTCGAAATTCGATCAGCTCCTGCAATCGGGGGTCGTGGGGCAGCGACACACCGGATATCGCCAGAAGAATCAACGAACGAGTTCTGGCTGGCGGCAGATCGAACTCCCGGGCCATGGCTTCTGCGAGAAAGGCTGACTGCAGTACTGCCTGCCATCGATCCAGGGCTAGTCGCGCAGTACCGAAGTGAAGAACCATGGACCAAGCCTGGGCGCGTGCCAGGGCTACCAGCAGGGATGGCGACATCGCTGCAAGGTGCTGCCGCAGCATCTCAGGGTCGGCTGGCGCTTGCAGGATAGTCAACCAGCGCCCAAGCAGGTCTGCATCGGTGCAGATCAGACGAGCCAAGGCGGCAACGTCGACTGGCTCCTTCTGCAACACCTCAAGATAACGGTAAATGACCACTTCGGGGGTCACAACAGGACTCCTAAACTGAAGACGACCGTAGCGATCTGAAAATCAGCTCAATGCGCTATTAGCTTGCGTAAAAGATTGTACGCCCTTTGCCTTGACCCGCCACGATTGATTTGTAACACCCAGTCTGTAACCAAAAGTATGAAACTAAAGGTTTGTAACGACAGGTCTGTAACCAAAAATCTGTAACGACAGGGCTGAGCCGGGGACAACTTGGTCAAAGATTTTGCCCTTTCCTCGCCGTATTAATCTCCAGTTTCAAGCGACGCGCTTCTTCGCCAGCTGCCGCGGCAAAGTCCTCCCCTGCAGAGGCAAACAAGATGCTTCTTGAGGCACTGATGAGTAGACCCTGCCCGCTCGAATCAACACCCGCCGCAATCACCGCATCAACGCGACCACCTTGGGCACCGACACCCGGCACCAGAATCGGCATGTCACCGATGACATCTCGAACCCGCTGCATTTCATGGGGATATGTCGCCCCTACGACGAGGCCAATACCACCGGCGGCGTTCCACGTCACTGCCCGACGGGCAATCTGGAGGTAGATCGGATCGTCCTTCGGTTGTAGTTGAAGCCAGTCGCCGCTCGCGTTGCTGGTTCTGCACAGAACGATGACGCCACGATCTTCATATTTCAGGTACGGAGAGATGCAGTCGTCGCCCAGGAACGGACTGACGGTCACCGCGTCAGCGTCGTAGCGATGGAACGCTTCGTACGCATATCGCTCGGCAGTGCTATCGATATCACCGCGCTTGGCATCGAGTACTACAACATGATCGGGATGTCGTGTGTGAATGTAGTCAATCAGCTCGGCCAGAGCGTTCTCGCCGGCCACTGCGGCGAAGTGCGCCGCCTGAGGTTTGAAAGCCGCAACATGAGGCGCAGTGGCATCGACGATAGCTTTGCAAAACGCGAGACAACCTTTGGCATCGGTTGAAAACGCCTCTGGCAAACGCGCAGGGAGGGGGTCGAGCCCGACACAGACCAGTGAACCACTGATCTGCCAGGCACGCTGCAGCGACTCGCGAAAGGGAAAACGACTGGTCACGACGGCAGTATACACCGCGTGTTGCGTAGGAATCTGACACTGCGCGGCACCTGCGTCCGGCTCCTGGAACTCTCCTGATTGATTACGCAATCGGTATTCTTCTTACAAGCTATTGATAATACGGAGGTATCGTTCACGATCGAGCCTTGGCACGATTCTGGCTTATGCTAGCTTATGGTGGCTTATGGTGGCTTGAGGAACTCGGCAAGCTGATAAACGTGACATGGTGCGTACTTCCACCGTTTGTCTCCAGCACATGTGAGGAGCGACACCATCTGTGCCGCGAGTGGCAGTACGGTTGCAGAACAAAAACAAAAAAGGCATTAACCGGTTGAGGGAGATTTGACATGAGCGACAACATCATCAATTTCAACACCGTGCGATTCCGCGCTCGGCCTGCATCCGACAAACGGATGCATCCGCGGATGGAAAGCCATGATCGCCTGTTCACCCAGATTGTCTTATCCGCCGACTCTCCGGATGCTGTAGGCAATACGCTTTCGTGCCACGCGATCAACCTGTCCGTTGGTGGCATTCAGTTCCGTAGCGCCGCGCCTGTACCTGCTGGCACCCTGCTGGATCTTTGGGTTGATGTGAGCAATCGACCCGGCAAGTTTTTCCTCTCTGGCGAAGTTCGCTGGTCCAGGCCCACCGGCGAAATTGATGACCAAGGTCGAGAACAGTGGTTTATCGGTGTACAGCTGAAATCCGGTGCTGCCACCGACATCATCGATTGGCGTGACTATCACGCTACTGCCTGAGAACTAAGCGCTCTAGGAGTCTGCGCGGCAGAAGCTCGACAGGCTGCGGCGGTGCAACGATAGCCCGCTTTTCCGTTCGTTTTAGTTGCGTAGCGCTTAACTTAAGCGCCTCAAACGAACGAAAAATCGGACTCGAATTGACACTCGCCTCGCTCCGCCGCCTTCTGCCGCGCAGACACCTAGCCAAACTTCACGCAACGCCGTCAATCAACTGACTACCGGCCTTCGGATTGACGAGCACATCACGGCGGCAAGAGACCTGTATCGCAGATTACACTGGGTTCAACTGCTCTAATCGCAGCTTAAGAGTGGTGTGTGCGTTGAATCATGCAGAGTATTCCTTCCCAGAGATCCAGTAGTACCACCACGCCAATTGTGGCTCGACTGCAGGAAACACCGCGCGCTCAGAGTTTACCTCCCAGCATCTTGTCTTTACGCGAGATGGCAGGCCACAAACTGAACGAACTGTTGGCCACGCTCTTCAACAATACGGACGATGCGCTGTTCGAACGGGCAGACAGATCTCGTTCGGACGCTGATCAACAAATGTACTTTGAATCGATGCGGCAACTGCGCCTGCATCGCGAAGAGATCAGCACCAGTTTCATCACGCATACCCAGAAGCGGTTTAGACAACTGCTATCCACAGCTAAGTCCGAACCCATAGAAGAGAGCTTTGAGACTTTGACCCTGGTTCACCAGGATGAACTTGAAGTCAGTGTCGCCATTGCCGGGATTGTCTCCAAGGTCACCAGCCTGCACTCTCTCGAGATCATGTTGCTGACCAAACGACTTGATCACCTCCTAACAGGCGTGGATATCACCGAGCGTCTGAATCCACTAGGCCCTCTTGCGCTTGGCGAGGCCTTTGTCAAAGCGCTGGCGGTGGTAGACGTCAACATCACTATTCGGATCATTCTACTGAAGCTGTTCGAGCGGTTCGTAATGGAAAAGCTCGGCGATTTTTATGCACTTGCCAACAAGCAGTTGGCCGACGCGGGTGTGTTACCTGACCTGAAAAGATCCATCCGCTCCCCACAACGAACTGCGCAGGGTCATCCGACCGGATCACAAGCAGCGGCTGCACCAGCAAACGCTGGCGGCCAGGCTCACTTTACGCAACCAGGCGACGCCGTAATTTCAGGGATCAACACAAGCGCCGATTTCGGACAGATCAGCCAGCTGCTACATCAAGGATCGACAGCCTCAATAACTAGCGCTGCTGGCCATTGGATGACCACCGATCAACTGGTGGGTACGCTCGACTTTCTGCAAACCGAATTTCCTGCCTATGACCTTGATGCCAGCGTCGCTCCAGCGGCTCTGAATCTGGGACAACTTCTTGCCGCCAGGGCAACTCGCGCGGGGGCACAACCAAACAGCCCGATGCGTGAGGTAGACAGTGATGTCGTCACTTTCGTGGGCATGCTGTTCGAGTACATCCTCAACGATCGCAATCTCGCGATTCC
>JAYSTS010000203.1:0-5289 GCA_043719475.1 Gammaproteobacteria bacterium
GACGCGTGTTGGCGCCGAAGGCTGCATCGGCGACGCCGGGTTGTCGGTTGAAGTGCACAATGTAGAAATCGCCACCGAGGTGCTTTTCCCAGTATGAAACCCAGTCTGTGGTGCCTCGCTGCAGGTAGGGAACACTCAGGTTGATGACGGCTTCGATACGATCGGGATACAGCACTGACATCGCCCAGACCACGATCGCGCCCCAGTCATGCCCCACAAAGGCGGCTTTTTCGTAGCCGTAATGATCCAGCAATCCGACCAGGTCACCACACAGGTGCTCGATGTCATAGTCGGTGACCGCCGAAGGCGCGGTGCTGTTGCCATAACCGCGCTGGTTTGGAGCGATGACGTGATAACCAGCCTGCGCCAGCGGTTCGATCTGGTGGCGCCAGGAAAACGCGTGTTCGGGCCAGCCGTGGCAAAGGACGACGGGTTTGCCACTGCCAGAAGAGAAAACCTCGAGTTCGATGCCGTTGGTGGAAATCTGGGATGGAGCTGGGAAGGTCATGAGCTTGGTGTTCCGAAATGACTGACGGTCGGAATAATAACTGACCTGCAACCCGGCGGGTCATTCGCTCTACTTCAGCCAATCGCCTTCCCAGCAATATGCGCAAATCCCAAACGGAGCGAACGATATGAAAGAACTTGAATCGACACTTGGCAGTGCAGTCGGCGGCGGCTTTTTCCTGGTCGGACTTGCCCCCGAGCCACGCGTCTCAGGCGAAGGTAGCCCGCGTGTAGCACCAACACAGATCGCCCGGATTGCGCCTCGACCCTGGATGTTCGCGGTGATGGCCGGAAGCTCAATCGATCCCAGTCGCGTCTGGTTGCATTGATCATCGGAAGCCGGAACCCTCAGAATGGGGTGGAATACCCATACACCCTGAGGATCCGGACATGCCATCAATTGATCGTGACAAGCTGACACACTACATCAAGCTGGTTGGCGGCACGGTTGCTGCCGGTTTCAACTGCGCGATCAGTTCGGCCGGTGACAAGCTTGGCCTCTACAAGGCGCTGATTGCAGCTGGGTCCGTCACCAGCGATGCGTTCGCGGATGCCACCGGACTGTCGGAACGATGGCTCCGTGAATGGCTGCGGCACCAGACGGCAGTTGGGCACCTGGACTACGACGTCGAGACGGATCAGTTTTCCATCTGTCCGGAAGCGGCCATGGTGTTGGGTAATCCACAAAGTCCTGCCTTTCTTGCTGGTGGTTTCGATGCGGTTCTGGCTGCGACGCCTGCTGTGCCGAAGGTCGTCGAGGCGTTTCGCACCGGACTCGGGATGACCTATGACGATCACGGTGCGGCCTGTGCGTGCGGTATTGAACGGTTAGGCGCCTACAGCAAAAAGCAGGCGCTGGTGAACGACGTACTGCCGTTGATCGACGGTCTTGGCGAACGCTTGCGTAAAGGGGTTGTGGTCGCGGATGTGGGCTGCGGTGGCGCGTTATCAACGCTTGCGATGGCCAAGGCGTTTCCGGCATCGCAGTTTGTTGGCTACGAAATCTCGGATCACGCACTGACGCGTGCACGCGCCAATCTGGCAGAGGCGAAGCTCCCGAACGTGCGTCTGGCTCATGCTGGTGAGGAACCACTGCCGAGCGCTGCGACCTATGACTTCGTCACGACCTTCGATGTCATCCACGATACACCGTTCCCTGCGCAGCTGATCGCGGCCATCAAGGGTTCACTCAAGCAGGACGGGCTCTGGTTATGCGAGGATATTCGCAGCTACGCAACCTTTGCCGAAAACCTGGCCAAACAGCCGTTGGCCGGTTTGTTGTACGGATTTTCGATCATGGTCTGCATGTCGTCCGGGCTGTCGACTCCGGGCGGCGCCGGACTTGGTACGCTGGGTTTCAGTGAGCCGGTGGCACGCGCTATGTCAGAAGCGGCAGGATTTACTCGCTTCGAGCGGCTCGACTACGACAATCCATTCAACATGTACTACGTCATTGGGCATTGAGGGAGAAGAGCATGCAACACGGTGACCGAGTGGACAATGACACACACAGCCTGGCGGTTGGCTACATCCTCTGGATCTTTGGCTTCCTTGGCGCGCATCGTTTTTACTTTGGCAAACCCGTCAGCGGCACCATCTACTTCTTTACGCTGGGGCTGCTGTTTATCGGCTGGATCGTGGATCTTTTTCTTATGCCAGGACTGGAGAGAAACGCCGAGCGGCGGTTCCTGTCGGGAGAAAAAAGCTACACGGTGTCCTGGGTGTGTCTTGTCTTTCTAGGCATCTTTGGTGTGCACCGGTTTTATCTTGGCAAGATCGGCACGGGACTCCTCTATCTGCTGACGGTAGGTCTGTTCGGCATAGGGATCATCTACGATTTCTGGACGATGAATGAGCAGGTGAGTTCGAAGAACCTCGAACTGGATCGCATCTGACCAGCAATCGAATCAGGGTAATTGAGGCGCTCGAATATCGGCAACTCGCCACAACCCGAGGATCTTCCCTGAATCCCGCTTGGGTGAGGGAATGTCCTCTTCGATCGCGTCGATTGGCGCCGGCCAGTTAAACGGAGGTTGCTGAAGGTTCAGGAATCGATGCTGGCCGGTGAGCTTGTTTTCATTTTCCACATGCCTGCGGTGAGACGTGGTGAGCAGCAGTGGAATCTCGCTGCGCTTGATATTCGCTATCACGGCAGCGATCCGCTCATAGTCGAGGTGGACCAGGCAATCGCGACACAGCAGGGCATCGGCACTGGGTAGCGTATCGGCGATCAGGTCCAGGCAGATGAACTGTCGGCCTTCGGCGCCATGCTCTTCCGCCACCCGCGCAACCAACTCTGCCACGATATCCGCACCGACGTACTGATCAAGGCCCAGTGATGTCTGCGCCATCCAGTGAAAGTCACCGCACGGTGCATCCAGTAAACTGCGGACACCATGTCGCTTGAGCAGTTCAGGGAGCTCTGCGCGCAATCGAGAGGTCTGAGCGAGATTGGAGCCGCTGCCCGACACCGACTCGGCATCACCCCATTTATTGTTTCGGTAGATCCATTCAAAGATCTGGTCCGTCGACGAAGATCCAAACAGTTTTTTCTCGCGCCGCTTGCGCAGCAGCTTCTGCCACCAGCTTTCAGCATTCTTGGTCGGCAAACTGCCTGTCATGACTTTTTACCCACGAGGACACACATACCTGGTTTCCAGTACAGCACCGGGCACATTTGCACTTCCGGTGCGTCTTCCCACTTGTCAGCGTCTGGATCTACGGCTCAAAAGTTTCCGCCAGCTCGACGGTACCGCCCATCAACAGAATCGGGCATCCCTTGGCCTTGGCGATCGCATCGTTGAGATCGCGGGCGTTCACCACGCTGTATCCGGTGGTGGGATTTGCGCCACCATTACCGACAACGCTGCCATCGTGAATGACTGTGGTTGATGCACCAACCGGATTGCCCCCGTCGACCACATCCGCGCCCATGGACTCAAACCACTGGCCCCACGCGGCCATGGCCTGCTGACCTTCTTCCTTGGTCGAAGGCGCGTGACCTCCGTGGTAAACGAACAAGTATGTGGCCATGTCAGATCCTCGTTTTAGCGAAAGGGAGATGTGAAAAGGAGATGTGAATAGGAGTAATGATCCTGTTCGGGTTCCCACGGAGCTATCGGCGCACCGAGTAGATACGAAATTTGCCGTCTGCGTCCTCGTGGTGATACCTCGTGGTGATAGTACAACAATCGCTCGTCACGGCTGAGTGTCGGCGCTTCGACATGACCGGTGTTTGCACCAATACGTTGCACGGATCCAAACGGATCAGTTGACGTGTACCGGGTCGCTCGGTACATCCCGAAACTCCCATCATGGCACCGGTTCGCGAGCCCTCTTCTGCTTCACTGGTGTTGTCGGTAGCCACGACCTGATCGATCAGACTGAGCAGTACCGCGAATACGAACAATGATCCAACTCGTGATCTCATCGGGTTTTCAGGACGAGCGTCGTTCAGGGCATTCTGCGGGAATTTCCCGTCTGCCCTCAAGCAGATCGACGAGTGAGTCTCTGGCTCCCGGTGGGCAAAAGTTCATTCGGGAAGTTCCCATCCACGTGCCTGTTCTTTACGCTGGACGCAGTGCCTGCATCGTCTTGATTCCAGCAACGTGGAGACTGAAATGCTCGAGGGTTCCTGCCACTGTGGTCTGGTTCAATGGCGCTTCGACGGAATTCCGGACGCAGCCACGGCATGCAACTGCACGGTCTGTCGCCGCTATGGTGCGTTATGGGCCTATGACTTCGAAAACGAAGGTATCCATGTCTCCGGGCCAACCCGCGCCTACATCCGAGGCCAGATGATCGAGTTCCATTTCTGTCCGACGTGTGGCTGTGTCACGTTCTGGCGATCGCAGCATCTGGAAGACGAAGGACGACTGCGTATCGCGGTTAACCTTCGGCTCGCTGAACCGCAAGCCGTGGCAAACATTCCCATACAGCACTTCACAGGCCTGAGCAGTTTCGAAGATCTACCGCAGGATGGGCGGTGTGTTGGCGACTATTGGTATTGATCGGGGTGCGGCCATGCGGTGGTGTAACGCACCATTCAAGTGGGCTCCAGCTGCTTCTGCCTTACTGAAAGCTGCCCGGTTGAAGGCAAGCAGTGGACGTCAGATTTTCGAATAGGCCTCGTTAGGTGACGATGACTCGCTGACGGAATAGCTCAACTTCGATTGGCCTTGTCCGCAGATCGCGAGTTTTCCGCCACTCGGAACGCAACGATCTGCTCGATCAAGTCCAGGGGCAACGGTCTGTCGATCGGAAATTGCACGGCGCCTTTGGACGTCTTGTAGATCTTCAGTTCTTCCTGAAATGCAGCGATACCACTCGGCGCTGGATAGAAACCAATGTGTTTCTTGTATGCCGCGAAATGCACGAGATTACCGTTGAGAATAAGTGGGCATCTGGTAGCTCATCTTCTCAATGGCTTCAGCCGCGGCGCTTCTGATGGCTGCTCGAAGTGTGTTCAACAGAGCTTGAACTTCTGCAGGAAAGTTCTGGATGTATTCGTCGATGTTGGTGACCTGCACGATGTGGCTTCGCTTGAATATACAGAGACTTCAAGGTTCAGGGTTAGCGCGAAGGGAAGCCGTAGCGATTCACATTGTCGCACCAGGAAAGAGGCGTTCCCACGCAAGAAGAACCTGCAGAAGCGCATACTGGTTCTTGGACAAAAATCATGAATCGGTGATCCGATGGACGCTCAGTACTTCGATGCGCTGCGTGGTGTTGGGCTTGGTCTTGTCTTCCTGCTGATCATCATGGCGGAGTGGATACACCCGC
>JAYSTS010000204.1:0-2475 GCA_043719475.1 Gammaproteobacteria bacterium
TAATCGGTCTCGTGTCACTGGCCGGTCAGGGTGCCTTTTGGATCATGTTGGCTTTCGCCGTTTTGTGGCTGGTTGCTCCTGTGATTGCGTACCTGGTCAGCAGGTCACCGCAGGTTGCCGGTCGGGTGGAAGCATCGGCAGAAGAGCGCCAACTTCTCAGGCTGGTCGCACGACGCACATGGCGTTACTTCGAGACGTTTGTGACGACGGAAGATCACATGCTGCCGCCGGACAACTACCAGGAAGATCCAAGGCCGGCAGTGGCTCATCGCACTTCTCCAACCAACATCGGGCTGTATTTACTGTGCATCATCTCGGCGCGCGATTGTGGCTGGATCGGATTGCGCGACGCCATCAACGCTCTGGAAGCAACCATGGCCACCATGCAGCGTCTCAGGAGATTCCGCGGCCACTTCTACAACTGGTATGACACCCGTGACCTGCGACCTCTTGAACCACACTACGTATCTTCGGTCGATAGCGGCAATCTCGCCGGGCACCTCATCACGGTTGCCAACGCCTGTCGTCAGTGGCATCCGCGACTCTCAACCCATACGCCGACGTTTGACGCCGTTCACGACGCGGCGCTGCTGTCTCAAGAAGCCGTCAACGCTTTGTCCTTGACGGGCTTTACGAGATCCATTCCCGGTCGGGATGTCGAGATACTACTTGCCCGCATCACCGTCATGTCGCAATCTGCCAACGGGCACCACCAGCCGGGATCGATCAACGATACGGAGCGAGCCTTCCAGATCGAAGAGCTCGCACTTTCGCTTTCGACAAGCGTACAAACACTCTCGGAAAACAGTGTTTCCGATGTGTACAACGACCTCGCGTTCTGGGTCAACGCGATACTGACGGCGATTCGCGCTTATCTTTCGGATATCGCGTCAGACGAGACTGCCGTTTTCCCAGACCCTTCGCTCGCAAACCGGCTGGATGCAGCCGAAACCCTGGCCCGCACATTCGCCCAATCCATGGACTTTGCCTTTCTCCTGGACCCTGAACGCAAGCTGTTGTCGATAGGGTACCGCGAAACTGCAGGAACGCTTGATCCAAGCTGCTATGACCTGCTGGCTTCCGAAGCTCGTCTGGCCAGTTTCCTTGCCATTGCCAAAGGCGACGTGCCAACACGACACTGGTTCCGCCTCGGACGCGCAGTGACACCGGTCGCGCACGGTGCAGCACTCATTTCATGGTCGGGCTCCATGTTTGAATATCTCATGCCGTCCCTGATCATGAGGGCTCCTGCGGGCAGCCTTCTGGAACATACCAATCGTCTTATCGTCAACCGACAGATCGCTTACGCGGCGTCACTGGGACTACCCTGGGGCATTTCAGAATCCGCCTATAATGCACGCGACCTGGAATTTACCTATCAGTACTCCAACTTCGGCGTGCCGGGTCTTGGCCTGAAACGCGGCCTCAACGACAACGTGGTCGTTGCGCCTTACGCCACCGGGTTGGCGGCAATGATAGATCCGCACGCAGCCGTTCGTAACTTCAAGTGGTTGACCGAATTGGGCGCGCGTGGCCGCTACGGCTTTTTCGAAGCGCTCGACTACACCCGCAGCAGACTCCCCGATGGGGTGAATGTGGCCATCGTGCGGGCGTTCATGGCCCACCACCAGGGCATGACTATCGTGGCCATAGCCAACGTTTTGTTTGATGGAAAGATGCGCGAGCGGTTCCACGCTGAGCCAAGCATTCGGGCGACCGAATTACTACTGCAGGAATGCACACCTCGGGATGTTTCGGTGGTACGTCAGCGGGTAGAAGAAGTCGACTCCCTGGTCGGCGAAATCATGGGGCAGCAGCAGGATGTCAGGCGCCTGATGCACGCAAGCCATCCCACACCGCAAACCCACCTGCTCTCGAATGGTCGTTACAACGTCATGATCACGAGTGCAGGCGCTGGCTATAGCAACTGGCACAATCTGGCCGTGACAAGGTGGCGTGAAGACACGACTCTCGACGACGCCGGAAGTTTCATCTACTTGCGCGATCTGCAGCGAGGAACCAGCTGGTCCGCGACGCTACAACCGAGTGGCGTAGAACCAGACAGCTTCGAAGCGACCTTTGTCGAAGACCGCGCCGAGTTCATACGCCGTGACAGCACACTTTCGACCACATTGGAGATCGTGGTCTCGCCTGAAGATGATGCCGAAGTCCGACGCGTGTCCTTGATCAATCATGGGACCAAGTCACGTGACATCGAAATCACCTCCTACTGTGAACTGGTCCTGGCGCCAGCAATCGCTGACCTTGCACATCCGGCATTTTCAAAACTGTTCGTCGTCACCGAATTTGTCGCCGCCTCCGGCGCCCTGTTGGCAACCCGGCGTGGTCGAACACCAGGCGAACAGGCAATGTGGGTGGGTCAGCATGCAGTCGTCGAAGGTGAAGTTCTGCAGCAGCTGGAGTTTGAGACCGACAGGGCGCGGTTCATCGGCCGAGGGCGAGACGTGCATGATC
>JAYSTS010000205.1:0-5207 GCA_043719475.1 Gammaproteobacteria bacterium
TAGTTTGTTTTCGATGAGTCCAACCGCCGGATGCGGGTCCGCATGTCCGGTGGTGTGGGAGGGGTGACGGGCGCAATCCCGTTACCCCGACCCGATCAATCCTCGTCTTGCCTCACCTGCAGGAGCGGTCTCCCGACCGCGATATGACCCTGCTTCCTGTGGGAGATGACCCTGCCTCTTGTGTGAGATATGGCCCTGTCTCTTGTGGGAGATATGGGCCTGTCTCTTGTGTGGGATATGGGCCTGTCTCTTGTGGGAGCGGTCTCCCGACCGCGATCTGATTCGCCCACCGCTTACGCGCTGATCTCCTCCAGCACCTCCCAATGCAGGTCCCCGAACTTGCCGTTCGGATTCACCGGCTGGATGCACACGTGATCGGCACCGGCGTCGAGGTGCTCCTGTATCCGCGCCTTGATCCGATCGGCATTGCCCCAGGCAAACGTTGCGTCGATGAACTTGTCAGAACCGCCGTTGTCGAGGTCCGCCTCAGAGAGACCCATTCGCAGCCAGTTGTTACGGTAGTTGGGTAGCCCCAGGTAGATCGATGCGATCGGCCTTGCCAGTTTGCGCGCTGCAGCTGCGTCGTCACACAGCAGAACCTTCTGCTCAACGCACAACAGTGGCCCTTTTCCCATGATTTTTCGGGCCATTGCCGTGTGATCGGGTGAGCTGAAATAGGGATGCGCGCCCTGCGCTTTGCTGGCAGCAAGTTCGAGCATCTTCGGTCCCAGCGCTGCAATCACGGTCTTCGGCTGTTCGGCCGGTCGCACGCCTTGATAGGGCGACGCGGCCATCTTGTCGAGATAGGCACGCATGGTGGGTACCGGCGGGCCATACTGCAGCCCACGAACCCCTTCGACCATTGGTTTGTGTGAAACGCCGAGTCCGAGCAGGAAACGTCCGCCTGATTGTTCCGCGAGTGCCATTTGGCCAGCCAGGGTGACACCTGGCTCGCGGTGATAAATGTTGGCGATGCCGGTGGCGAGATTGAGTGTCTTCGTGTTGGCGAGCAGCCAGCTCGCTGTCACGAACGGATGTTTGCCCACCGACTCTGGAATCCAGAGTGTTTTGTAGCCGATCTTTTCGATGCGCTGCGCGGTTGCCGCTGCCTGTGGTGCGGACAGGCCATCGAGGAAATACCAAACGCCGAGCTTCCCAAGATCCATGTTGATGACTCCTTATTTTCCAGTGAAAACGCCGGGGCGTCGCTCTGCAACCGAGCGGATACCTTCGTCAGCATCCTTGGTCGCACGTAACCATTTCTGTTCCGAAAGTTCGTGTTCGGTCGCCTTGATCACCGCGTCAGAGAGACCCTGACGAACGGTGGCGCGAACCGACATCACCGCCAGCGGCGCGTTCTCGGCGATTTCATAGGCAAGTGCAAATGCAGCTGACTTGAGTTGGTCGTGTTCGACAACCTGATCAACCAGACCTAACGCCTGCGCTTCATCTGCTTTCACGCGTCGGCCAGTCAGCAGCATGTTGTTGGCGGCTTGTTGGCCGATGAGACGGGGCAGGGTGATTGAGATGCCGAACCCCTGGTGGATTCCGAGTTTTACAAAGTTCGCGCCGAACCGTGCTTCAGTTGATGCCACCCGGAAGTCCGGCACCAGGGCAAGACCGAAACCACCGCCGATCGCTGCGCCATTGATGGCCCCGACGATGGGTTTTTTGTTGCCAAAGAGGCGCGCAGCCTCGCGATAGAGTTTTCCGGTGGTGTTCCGGAAGCCTTCCTCGGTAAAATCCTGGCTCCCCGACCCGTCCGACTGACCCGTTCCGAAATTTGCACCGGCGCAAAATGACTTGCCATTGGCGGCAAGAATGATGGCCCTGCAGTTCGGGTCCTGATCGAGCGCATCGAAAGCATCTGCGATCTGGCCGATCAAGCTATAGTCAAAGAAGTTATGGGGTGGCCGCTGGATTTCGATCGTGGCCACAAACTTTTCCAATGTCACCGTGATATCGGCATAGCCGCTCATCAGGAATGTCCCCCGCAAGAAGAAATGAATGGATTCGACGGATACTAACAGTAAAGACGACCAGCCTCACGACACCCGCGGGCATCGGGGGAGCATCTGGCAACTGGCGCTGCCATCGATGCTGGGCAACCTTTCGTACACGATTGTCGGCATGGTGCAGACCAAGTTTGTCGGCGACCTGGGCACGCAGGCGATTGCCGCTGTTGGTGCGGGGCAGCGTGTATTTTTTGCCATTCAGGCGATCCTCATGGCGCTGAGCGCTGGCACGACGGCGCTCGTGGCTCGGGCCTGGGGTGCGGGAGATTACGAAGAGGCCAGTCGTGTCACGATGGCCTCTCTGGCACTGGCAACGGTGCTGGCGATGATCATGTCCGCAGCGGGGCTGATTTTCGCAGACGACATGGCCTCGGCGTATGGTCTGGATGCCAAGACGCTGGCACTCGCGGCGGAGTACATCCAGTGGCTCTGTGTGTTCAACATTGCCTTTGCGGCGAACTTCATCCTTGGCGCTGCGCTGCGTGCCTCCGGGGACGCGTGGACACCCCTGTGGACCGGCTTCGGGATCAATCTGGTGAATCTGCCGCTGCTGTATGTTCTGGTGTATGGCAAGTTCGGTTTTCCCGAGCTCGGCGCAAGTGGTGCTGCCGTGGCTGGTGGATTCGCGTTTGCGCTAGGCGGTCTCGTCCTGCTCTGGCTTTGGATCAAACAGAAATTTCGTGTTCGGCACGTCAAGGGCGGCTGGTGGCGCAAGGAGCGGCTCAAGCGTCTGGTCGATATCGGTTATCCCGCAGCCATCGAACAAGCCGTCTTTCAGATCGGCTTTTTCATCTTCCTCATGCTGATCGGTCGTTATTACGGGACCGAAGCGTTTGCTGCCTACAATATCGGTGCGAATCTGTTGATGGTCTGCATGACGGTAGGCTTCGGTTTTTCCATTGCCGGTTCCACGCTGGTCGGGCAGGCGATTGGTGCTGGGGATCATGCCGGTGCGATGCGCACGGGTTGGCGGGCGATGTGGCTGGCGATCCTGTTCATGGGGTTACTCGGCGGCATCATCGTTTTTTTTGCACGTGAGCTGGCAGGATTCTTCCTTACCGATGCGCCACAGACGATTGAATACACGGTTCAGTTCACGCGACTGCTCGGCGCAATGATGCCGCTGATGGCGATCGACTTTGCCATTGGCGGTGCCTTGCGTGGGGCGGGTGATACACGCTTTCCGCTGATGGCAACTTTTGCAGGGCTTATCGGCATGCGTTGTGGCCTGGCCATTCTCGCGACCTGGCTTGGTCTGCCGGTGGTCTGGGTTTATGCCGCGCTGGTGGGTGACTACGTACTCAAGGGTGTGATGCTGGTCTGGCGATTCCACAGTGGTCGATGGAAGACGGTGATGAAGCCGTATTAGGCATGGGTTAACGATCAGGCGAGTCGGGGGCCGTGGGTGAATCGTTGGGTGAATCGTTGGTCCGCTTGTTGTCACCGCGTCCCACCGCATCCACCACTTCGAAGATCAGACCCGACAGTGGCGCGACACGAGTGACGCGAAATATGAGTCCTCTGCTCGACATGGGTCTGACTCGTCTGACTTCGCGCAATCGCCGCATGAAAATGCCGACGGTGGTGATGCGGGCGAGTGCGGAAATGAGGAATACGCCGTAGAGCGGCGTCAGCCAGTTGAAGCTTTCACCGTTGACCGTGATTTCCCTTGGCAGGTGTGTGCCCAGCCATGCTCCGATCAGCGCGCCGGTGAACGTGCCGGTGGCTGCAACCACATTGTGGGCTGCCATCAGCGTGACACGTCGTTCGGGGGGTGTGAGGTCGTAAACGGTGTTGCCTGCACTCAGGGTAAAGCCAGCCCAGACCAGACCGGATATCGCCTGCACGATCAACAGGTAGTAGTAGTTGGTTGAAAGCACCCACAGTGCCGGCATGATGGGAATGATGAGGCCGGTAGTGGCGAGAATGAGCCGATTGCCAAACAGGTCGGAGAGTCTTCCCCAGCGATTCAATGTCATAAATTGAATGCAGACCGATGCTGCGGTGTTGAACATGAAGGCGAGATAGCTGAACTCCAGATCGCGCAGCATGTAGAGCGCAAAGTATGGCGAAGCAATCGCCACCGACATTTGCATGCACGCAAAAAACATCGTGAATGGCAGCAACCCCGACGCTTTCCACGTCGCCCAGAGGCCGTGATACCAAGCCGTCTCGATCGCCGCGACATGGCCGGGTGGATCGTACATCTGCGACAGATGCCAGGCCGAAACGAGGCGCAGGAGACTGGCGATGGAAAAGACTGTCACGAAGCCCCAGTAAGTCTGCTGCGCGTCGGCAAACAGATGCAGCAGCAATCCTGCACCACCCAGTGCGGTGAAGTTGGCAAGACTCGACAGTCTGGTGCGCAATGCGAAAAAACGACCGCGTCGATTCTCGCGCACCAGTTCGCCCATCATCGATCCCCACTGCGGAGAACCGAGATTGGGTCCGATGAAGTAAATCACTGCAAAAATGATCACGAGTGGCAGCGCAGTATCGGGGTACCACACCGGTACCAGCATCAGCGGAATCAGACTGGCGGCCTGCAACAAGGCACCGCCAACAATGATCTCCTTGCGCTTGCCTAGCTTCCGCCCCAGCCACGCCGAGACCACCTGCATGAACGAGGCCAGCAGTGGTGGCAGCGAAGCCAGGACACCCACCTGAGCTGTGCTCGCCTTGAGAAAGATGGCAAATGCCGAAAAGTAGTTTTCCGCAGTGCCCATCATGGCTGAGAAGTAGACCCCATCCTTGAGGGAGTGCCTCAGTGTGCGGTCGATTCGCGGATCAGGATCCAGCCGTTCGGGTGTTTCGGGAAGCGATGCCACGATGGGGTTGTCGACTCACGCGCAAATTAGTGCTGGCGCCGGATCATAGACAACGATGGCACAATTGCCAGCCTGAGTTAGCCTCGATGGGACAAGATCTACACGACCGAAAATGCTGCGCTGGGGTATTTAAGAGCTTCGGAACGATTGACTGGAGAGAAGGTCGGGATTGCAGCGGAAATCAAACCGTAAGGTCACAACCAATGAAGTTGGCAGATTCAGTCATGAGACGTCGAGTAAACACGTCCTGTGGGAGCGATCTCCTGATCGCGATTTTTGTAACGGTCCATGTCGAAAATCGGCACAGGATGAATCGTTGGGGCGACGTGTGCGTTGTGCGCCTGCAGCGTTACCGATTATTGTC
>JAYSTS010000206.1:0-43091 GCA_043719475.1 Gammaproteobacteria bacterium
CGATTCTGCTCATCGAGCTGGTTGTATTGCTGTCGGCAGGTGAATCCACCGCTGTTACAGGCACCACTGTGGTCGACGCCAAACAGGTTGGCATAGCCCTGTTTGGACCGTATCTGCTGGCCGTCGAACTTGCGTCGATGCTGCTGTTAGGAGGACTCGTGGCGGCGTATCACCTGGGCAGGCATCAAGCGCCATGAACACCATCGCGTCGATACCACTTGAACACGGTCTGCTGCTGGCTGCTGCACTCTTTGTCCTTGGTCTGGCGGGTGTGATCCTGCGACGTAATCTGCTGTTCATCCTGATGTCGGCGGAAATCATGATGAATGCCACTGCGCTTGCGTTTGTGGTCGCTGGCGCTCGCTGGGGCTCGCCGGATGGCCAGGTCATGTTCGTACTTGTGCTGACACTGCAGGCAACCGAAGCCTGCATTGCGCTTGCACTGGTGATTCAGTTTGCACGCCGGTTCCGAACGCTTGACATCGACGCTGCCGCAGCGATGAAGGGCTGACGCGTGACCAATATGCTGTCCCTCATTTGTTTTGCACCCTTGTTCGCATTTGTTGTGCTGACGATCGCGCGTGAGCGCCTGCCTGAGAAATTCGTGGCACTGATCGGTGTTGGCAGCATTGGTGTATCAGCATTTCTGACCACGATCGTCGGCTACCAGTTCCTTGCCGATCCGGTGCCCGGCGGCGTGTACTCGGAATCGTTGTGGACCTGGATGCAGGTGGGCAGTTTTGCACCGACGTTCACCCTGAAACTGGATGCGTTGTCACTGGTCATGCTGGGAGTGGTGACGGGTGTGGGCTTTTTTATTCACCTGTACGCGTCGTGGTACATGCGTGGTGATGAGGGTTATGCACGCTTTTTTTCTTACATGAACCTGTTTGTCGCCAGCATGTTGTTTCTCGTGCTGGCCGACGACCTGCTGTTTCTGTACTTCGGTTGGGAAGGTGTTGGTGTCTGCAGCTATCTGCTGATCGGCTTCTGGTACAAGGATCCGGCCAACGGTGCAGCGGCACGCAAGGCCTTCATCGTCACCCGCATTGGCGACACGCTGATGATTGTCGGACTCTTTGTTCTTTATCGTGA
This sequence comes from Gammaproteobacteria bacterium, assembly GCA_043719475.1. Classification (GTDB taxonomy): domain Bacteria; phylum Pseudomonadota; class Gammaproteobacteria; order Pseudomonadales; family Azotimanducaceae; genus SYFY01. The sequence continues at coordinate 1,096 of JAYSTS010000206.1, forward strand.
ATTCGGCACCTTGCAGATCGACACGATCTTGCAGGCTGCACCGCAAGCCTGGGCAACCGGCAATCAGACCGCGACGCTTGCCTGCCTGCTGCTGCTGGGCGGAGCGGTAGGCAAATCTGCACAGTTGCCCTTGCAGACGTGGTTACCCGATGCGATGGCTGGACCGACTCCAGTGTCTGCGCTGATCCACGCAGCGACGATGGTGACGGCGGGTGTGTACCTCATTGCCCGCATGGAACCATTGTTCGTGCTGTCACCATTCGCCCTGGCCTGTGTCGGTACGATTGGTGCGATCACGTTGCTGCTGGCCGGTTTCACCGCACTGATGCAGACCGACATCAAGCGGATTCTGGCCTACTCGACGATGAGCCAGATCGGTTACATGTTTCTTGCCGAGGGCGTCGGTGCGTTTGACGGCGCGATGTTTCATCTGATGACACATGCCTTTTTCAAGGCACTGCTGTTCCTGTCAGCGGGCTCAGTGATTCTGGCCATGCACCATGAACAGGACATCTTCAAGATGGGTGGCTTGCGGACACGCCTGCCATTTGTGTTCGTGTGCATGTTGGCAGGGTCACTGGCGCTGGTGGCGTTTCCGTTCACAGCGGGCTATTTTTCGAAGGACGAGATCCTGCACCAGGCTTATCTGAGTGGCCATCATGGTCTGTGGGTGGCCGGGCTGGTCGGCGCGTTTCTGACCTCGCTGTACAGCTTCCGGCTGATCTTCGTGGTTTTCTTCGGACCGCAGCGGTGGCAACACACCACCGACGTGCAAACCACTGCGCCAACGTCGACACAGTCGCCCAGTCATCACATTCCCCTCGCGGTGTTGTTGGTGATGTCCCTGATCGGCGGCTACATTCATCTGCCGCTGGATGGTCTGTTCACCGAGCAGGTCGCGATCTCCGCCGACAACGCCCTGATCGAGCATCTTCCGGCGGTCGTCTCACTGGCTGGTTTAACGCTTGCGTGGATGCTGTTCCTGCGTTCGCCACAACTACCCGCAGCGCTGGCTGCCAACGGGGTAACCGGTGTGATTGGCAGATGGTGGCGCAACGCCTGGGGATTTGACGCACTCTATGACCTGTTGTTTGTGCGCCCCTTTGTCTGGCTGGCAAACATGAACCGCAACGACATCCTCGACCAGATCGTAAGCGTTGTCCCGCTCGGTCTGCGTGGCCTTGGTTCTGCGTTATCACACACACAGAACGGCAACCTGCGCGGTTTCGCTGCGGTGGCAACGATCGGATTGTGCGTGCTGCTCGGCCTGGTAGCGTTCACATGAGCACCGTGTCATGACTCTCGTCTGGTTGATTCTCATTCCGCTGCTTGGCGGTGCGCTGAGTTGGCAAAGTGGCCGGTGGTCCAGCGTGGCGCCACGCTGGCTGGCGCTACTGACCCTGTTGATCGGCCTTGGCTTGTCGTCGTGGATCTGGCTGACGCAGGATTTTTCTCTTACCGGCGCCGGCTTCGCTGCGGCAACCGACGCCGCGCCTCAGTGGACGCTCGAGTATCGAGTTAACTGGATTCCTGCGATTGGCGCCAGTTTCCACCTTGGTCTGGATGGGCTGTCGATCCTGATGATCGTGCTGGCGAACCTGCTCGGTGTGCTGGCCGTTGCCAGTGCCTGGCGCGATACCGATGCAGACCCAGGTTTTTTCCATCTGAATCTGCTGTGGAATCTGGTTGGTGTCATCGGTGTATTCCTCGCACTTGATCTGCTGCTGTTCTTTTTCTTCTGGGAAATGATGCTGGTGCCGATGTACTTCCTGATAACGCTCCGGGGTTACGACCCACCCGGTGGCAAGTCGCGGCAAGTCGCGGCAGTGAAGTTTGTCATCTACACCCAGGCATCAGGATTGCTGTTGCTGGTCGCAATCCTCGGGCTGGTATTTGTGCACAGCCAGAGCACGGGTCTTTTGTCATTTGACTACCACGACCTGCTCGGCACGCCCATGGGATCAATGGTCGAATGGTTGCTGATGCTTGGTTTTTTCATCGCCTTCGCGGTGAAGATGCCGATGGTGCCACTGCACGGCTGGTTGCCGGATGCGCATGCCAGTACGCCGACGTCCGGTGCGGCGGACGTTGCCGGGCTGCTGCTGAAGACCGGGGCATATGGCTTGCTGCGCTTTGGTATTCCGCTGTTTCCAAATGCATCGTTAGAGATCGCGCCCTTTGCCATGTGGATGGGCGTCGTCGGCGTTGTCTACGGCGCTGTTGTTGCGTTTTCCCAGCATGACATCAAGCGTCTCATTGCCTACGCGGGCATCAGCCATATGGGGTTTGTCCTCATCGGTATCTATGCCGGGACAGAACAGGCGCTGATCGGCGTTGTCGTACAGATGATTGCTCACGGTCTGTCCGCCGCTGCCTTGTTCATTATGTGCGGCGAGATCCATGAGCGGTACGGCACGCGCGACATGCGCCAGTTGGGTGGGTTGTCGACGCAGTTACCGAACCTGCCGCGGCTGTTCATGTTCTTCGCGCTCGCCACACTGGGTCTGCCGGGGCTTGGCAATTTTGTCGGCGAGTTCCTGATCCTGTCCGGAGCCTTCTCTGTCGCGCCGTTGATAACGATCACCGCATCGGTGGGACTGATCCTCTCGGTGCTCTATTCACTGATCATGGTTCAGCGAACGTTGCATGGACCGGTAAGTGTGGGTACAAATAATCCGTCGCCTAATAATCCGTCGCATAGTCCAATGGATCTGTCATGGCGTGAGCTGACCATTGTGGTGTCCCTCCTGATCCTGCTCGTTGGGCTTGGGTTGTATCCACAGCCAGTGATCGATACGGCAAGCGCGTCGATGCGAGCGTTTGAAGCGCTGTATACCGCCGGAGTGGCACCGTGAACGCGCAGATAATGGCCCTGTTGCCTCTGCTGATCACCACGGGCACGGTGGTGGCGGTGATGATTGGCATCTCCGTTCAACGTAGTCATCGCGTTACAGCAGCGCTCACCATTACCGGGATCAGCCTTGCGCTCGCGAGTCTCGCACCGGCGTGGTTCGGTGCTGATCCGGGATCTGTTGCGGTCACCGGGCTGATCGAGGTCGACAGTCTCGCCCGTTTTGCGATGACGTTGATTCTGGTCACGACGCTGGGTGTGTTGACGTTGTGCCCGGCGTATTTCGATAGCTACTCTGACAATCGCGAAGAACTTTACCTTTTGCTTGGCGTTGCGACTGTCGGCGCACTCACGCTGGCTGCCGCCAACCATGCGGCGACGTTATTGCTGGGCCTTGAACTGCTGAGTCTGCCCATGGTCGGCGCGGTTGCGTATACCGTTGATCGCACTCGTTCCATCGAAGGAGGCATCAAGTACCTGGTGCTGTCAGCTGCGGCTACAGCTACCTTGTTGTTCGGTGTCGCACTGATCTATGCCGACCTTGGCCGCCTCGATATCGCCGCACTCGCCACTGCGCTTGCTGGAGCGGGTTCTGGCTCGCCCTTGGTGACGACGGGTGCGCTCATGATGTTGGCGGGTGTCGCCTTCAAGCTGTCGTTTGTGCCATTTCACCAGTGGACCGCAGACGTTTATGAAGCGGCGCCTTTGCCGGTGACCGCGTACCTCGCGACGGTCGTCAAGCTCGGTGCGTTCGTGGTTGCGTTACGCCTGCTGCACTCGGGCGTTGCCAGTACTTCACCGTTGATTCCGACCGTGGTGGTTGTTCTCGCGCTCGCGTCGATGCTGGTGGGTAGCCTGCTGGCCATCAATCAGACGAACCTGAAGCGACTGCTCGCGTATTCATCCATTGCCAACTTCGGTTTTCTGGCCATCACGCTGGTGCTGCCTGGTGATGAGGCCGCCCGAGCGGCGGGTGTCTATCTGATTGGTTACGTCATCGCCTCGCTAGGCATGTTCGGTGCCATGACGTTGCTGTCGAGCCCACTGGGACAACTCGACCAGGAGAACCTTGAGCAGTATCGCGGATTGTTTCGGCGCAAGCCGTTTACTGCGGCTGTGCTGATCACGATGTTACTCTCTCTCGCCGGGATTCCACTGACGGCCGGGTTCATCGGCAAGCTAGTGATACTCACCGTGGCGGTCCAGGCAGCCCACTGGTGGCTCGTTGGTGGCGTTGTCCTCGCCAGTGCCATTGGCGTGTTTTATTACCTGCGGATTGTCAATGTCATGCTGGATGGCCGTGGGCCAGAAGTGGATGGCCGTGGGCCAGAGGTGGATGGCGTTGAGCCAGACGCACAAGGCGATGCCGTTGACGGCAACTGGCTCCGCACTCTCAGCAGAGTGATGTTGTTGGTACTGGCCATCACGACGATCTGGTTCGGCGTGTTTCCGGAAGCTCTATTCACGATGGCGCGGCAGACAGTGTTACCCTGACGCGAATCTCTCCCAACTGGATTGAAAAATGAAACCTGTCAGTGTCGTCACCGGAGCAAATTCGGGCATCGGGCGTGCCACCGCGATTGTGCTGGCTGCACAGGGGCACCAGGTCTATGGCACGGTTCGCTCGCTGGCCAAAGCACAAAAGCTCAAGGGTATGGCGGCGCAAGCCGGTGTCGCCATTGAACTGGTCGAACTGGATGTCGCCGATGATGCATCGGTTCAGGAAGGCTTCAATCGCATTCTTGGCGAAGCAGGACGTGTCGATCATCTTGTGAACAACGCCGGAATCGGGGGCAACGCCGTGACAGAAGAGTGTCCGATCTCGCTGTATGAGGAGACGATGAACGTCAACTTCTACGGCGCTGTCCGGTGTATTCAGGCGGTACTGCCGCAGATGCGGGAAAGACGCAGCGGTTCCATCATCAACGTCTCTTCCGTGGTCGGGCGTGTTGCGGCAATCGCCCAGCAACCCTATGTCACGTCGAAGTGGGCGCTGGAAGGCATGAGCGAAGGGCTCGCGCAGGAAGTGGCCCCGTTTGGTATTCGTGTCGCCATCATTGAACCCGGCGTCACCAAGTCCGCGATCTTCGCCAAGAACACGGATCATCCAGCAGGCTCAGGTGCGTATGCAGCGGCCTATCGGCGCATGTTCCAGTTTTATGCGCGTGGCATCAGTGAAGCCACCGATCCGATGGAAGTGGGCCGGCTGATTCATGAGGCGATCACAACAAGTCAGCCAAAGCTGCGTTATGCCTCAAGCTGGGGCGGCGCCAGCATGATCGCTGGGCGAAACGCTATGGGCGACACCGCGTGGGCGGCGCTCGGCGCCATCGAGCAGGATGCCGATTATTACGCCGCGTTCGAGCAGCATTTTGGTGTGGATATCAGCCCAAAAATGTAGGAGCGATCTCCCGATCGCGATCTTTGATGACCCCAACAGCCGACAGTCTGGAGACCACACAAACTCTCGGCACCACCAACCCCTGTAGATCTCCTGATTCGCGATCTTCTTCCAGTGAATCCGCAATTGGCTTTGGGATGATCCGAAAACCATAGGTGATGAATAAGCCGCGTCGAGTACCCAGGCGGGCCGGATCTCCGAGGGGTCGTTAGACTGTGCCTCGGTGATCAATGAATCCACTGGGTGTGGTGGTATCGGATGCGGGGAGGGTGGCAGTTTCGCCAGCGGCTTCGCCCGCAGCGTCAGCGGGTCGATGGCAAAAATGGTCTGTCGGTCCCGCGTGCTGACGATCAGCTGATCGATCACTGTGTAGGTGCCAACCGGCCACAGTGTTTCCAGATCGGGATTGATGCGGCGCAATTCATCCAGATGTATGAGGCGGTGGGTCGTGTGTTCGTAGGCTGCGATGTTGCCAGTCAGAATCCACAGCTGCCTGCCATCAAAGCCACGCAGGCGTACGGCGTTGTAGGCTTCCGAAGCCGTGTGGTCTTCAGTCAGCTCGAGGTGCGTAACCGCTGCATCCGAATAACGTGGGCGAATCAGCAGTGACACATCAAACCGGTCGTTGTCCGGATTTCGATTCAAACTTGGCACGTAGCGTTGCTGCGTGGAAATCAGTTGCGCGATGAACTCCGGGGTGCCAACGGCGTTATCGAGGGGTGTACCGGTGGTACGTGTTTGCACGTCCGGCGCCAGGACCTTCCAGAACAGCACCGCGGCGAGCGCTGTTCCGCCAGCGATGATGGCGAGCCACATCTTGAGTCGTGACAGTCTGAAGTAAGCCGTGGCTGCCTGTGATTGTGCGGCTGTTGATTTGTTCGGCAGACGCCAAGCCGAACGACCTTCCTTCAATAGATCAACGATAGCCTGCCAGACCTCAAGGTCGGAGAGGGGAGGAGGGGCCATACAGGTCGGACACGATCTCGCCGCGTACATGCCAGAGATGGTCGAGAAACATGCGTTCGCCGGGGAACTAGCGACGTGATTCCCATTCACCGTACTCTTCGTGAATGAACACACCGTTTTGGAAGTGGATTCGGCTGCCACCTTCCTTGTGGGCGGTTTCAATCGACGCGCCTGCGTGGAATCGCTCGAGTACTGCGCGTTACAACACTTCGATGTCTGCTGATTTGTGACCTGGCTGGTTACTGTCGTTCATGAATTGGCGGCTGAATCGGGCGACCAGATCCGGTCAATCTGTTCGATCGGGAGCACGTTGGCTCTGCGCGACAGCGGGTAACTCTCGGCCACCGGTGCAACGACATAACCATGCTCCAGTTCCAGTGTATCCAGAGTCTCGACAAATCCCCTGCCCAGAGTCGGCGTGGCCGAGTGTTTGATCTCGACAGCGCGCAACTGTCCGCCAGGCAATTCGAGCAACAGATCGATTTCGTTACCACTGGCGGTGCGGTAGAAGTTTGGCCGGGTTCCGGCCGGCGCGCTGGCCAGGATCTGTTCGATCACCCAACCCTCCCACGACGCGCCAAGTACGGGATGACCCGCAAGCGCGTTGTAGTCGGGCAGGTTCTGCAAAGCATGAAGAATCCCGCTGTCGCGCAGATAGACTTTCGGTGACTTCACCAGGCGCTTGCCTGCGTTGGCGCTGTAGGGCTGCAGAACACGAACCATGAACGTGCTTTCAAGGAGTTCCAGGTAACTGCGCACGGTTGGCGCAGACTGTCCCAGAGCCCCGGCGATGGTTGATGCATTCCAGAGCTGGCCATGCAGGTGAGCCAGCATGGACCAGAAACGACGCAGTGCAGGGGCGGTGACACGGCTGCCCAGTTGCGGAATGTCCCGTTCAAGGTAGGTACGAATAAAGGCGTCTCGCCAGCGTAACGACGACGTATCGTCAGGGGCCAGAAAACTCTCCGGAAACCCGCCCCGCAGCCAGAGTTTGCGAGCCCGATTTGATGTATCCGTCGACTCGCTTGTTGCCCGGATCGTTGTTACTTCCTGCAGAGAGAAGGGGGCAAGTTCCAGGTATTCGATACGTCCGGCCAGCGACTGTGATGACTGCCGCAAGAGGTCGGGTGCTGCAGAGCCGAGCACCAGAAAACGACCGGGCTTGCGCTGGACATCGATCAGCGCGCGAAGTACAGGAAACAGATCGGGTCTGAGTTGCACTGAGCCGTGCCAGATCGGAGGGTCTCTCGAGATCGAGCATCAGCACACTGCGGCCCAGACTCGTCCAGTGCGATTCAATCTGGCGGGCGAGAAAGGTCTTGCCGACCCGGCGTGGTCCAACCAGACCGACGAATGGAAACGTCTCAAGACTTTCCAGTAGTCTGGTCATGATTGATCTGGTCGCGTTCATATTTGTTTTATGAAACCATGAGTTTCAAAATACAATGATACTAGCCTGCCCAGTGAAGTAAGTATCGTATGATCCGACCGACACGCCGATCACGACCTTAAGGACCGTGTTTGTGGGTCTCCAACCGTGATTGCGGGGATCATCGAAGATCGCGATCAGGAGATCGCTCCCACCGGGCGTGAGGTCGATCCAATATGTTGGTGACCCGCGACATCTTCTTGTGGGAGCGGTCTCCGACCGCGATGCGCCCGAATTATCGCAACGCTCGCACCACCCAAGTCGGCACAGGCTTGGCGATCCCCTTGAATTCGATATTGCCCTTTAGATCGGCCTGCACGCGCCCGTCGAGCAATGTGGCGATGCGCTGGGAGATCAGCACCTGTCCGCCTTCAGCTTCTGAACAGAGGCGGGCGGCGAGATTGGTCACCGTACCGATGGCGGCATATTCGTAGCGCCCTTCAAAACCGACCCGGCCACAGGTGGCGTAGCCCGTGGCCACACCCACGCCAAGCTGCAAGTCGTGACCACGTCGATGCCAGGCCGTCGAGAGTTCCGCTGCCTGGTCGCGCATGGCCAGTGCCAGCGTGACGGCGCGGCCAGCCGGATCGTCGCACGGGATCGGGTCGTTGAAGATGACCAACATCCCGTCGCCGGTGAACTGGGAGAGTGTGCCACCCTGCGCAAACACCAGCGGCCCGAGTGTGCCATGCAGTTCTTCTAGCACCATCATCACGTCTTCGGGCTCGGCCTGTTCGGCAAAGGGCGTGAACCCACGCAGATCACAGAACAGCACACTGACCTCGCGGCGATGGCTCCTCAGGTTGTCGATACCCCCTTCGCTGATCGCGTCGGCCACTTGCGGCGGGAGAAAGCGGCGTAGTTGATTGAGCCGTTCAACCTGCGTCACCTGCTCGGCCACACGAGCTTCCAGTTGCTGGTTCCATTGCCGCAGCTCCCCAGCCTGCTGTTCAACCTGGGTGAGCAAGGCTTTTTGCGCATCACGCAAGCGCTTCTTTTCGAGGCTGGCACCGATGCGCGCCTTCAGCAGCACGGGATCGAAGGGTTTGGTGAGATAGTCTTCCGCCCCCGCTTCGATGCAGCGTGTGATGCTGGTCATGTCATCGAGCGCCGAGATCATTACTACCGGAATGTCGCGAATCGATGGATCATCGTGGTGTTTCTCAAGCACCGCAAAACCATCCATTCTCGGCATCATCACATCCAGCAGCACCATGTCGACACCGCCTGCCGCCATACGCTCCAGGGCTTCGATACCATCGCAGGCTTCGGTTACCCCATAACCCAGCCGTTGGAGACGACGGCCCAGCACTTCGCGATTCGCTTCATCATCATCAACCACGAGGATGGTCTCAAGACGTCCAGCCCGCGGGGCTTCGGCGACACCTGTGCTCCTTTTTGTTTGCAAGGGTCCTTGCCCCAGCCTGATGGCAAACTCACCCAATCGTGCCGCCGCGCTGCTCAGGCGTTGAACATCCGTCGTTGGGAGTTCGCCAGCATTCGCCGTGAGTGCCGTGGTACCGGCCTTGAGCTGGTCCACCAGCGCACGCAGGCGTGTCACGCCCTCGCCGGGTTCACCCTGAGCGTCCAGCAGACCGGGGATGATGTCGAGTACCTGCCGGGCTTGAGCACGCAAGGATTCCAGCAGCCCCTTGCTGCCAGGTGTCAGTGCGTCTTCTTCTTCCAGCAACAGTTCGGCATAACCGATCAGATGATTCACCGGCGTGCGCAGCTCATGGCGCAGCTCCCGCGCTTCTTCGACATTCACGAGCCGACCACACCAAATGCGGCCATCTTTTGAAGCAGGCGGGGAAGATCAATCGGCTTGGTGTCGTAATCGTTGCACCCCGCTTCCATCGCCTTCTCACGATCACCCGCCATGGAGTGCGCGGTCAGCGCGATCACCGGGATATTAGCTGTGGTGGTATCGGCCTTGATCATGCGTGTTGCTTCCCAGCCGTTCATGACCGGCAGGCCCATGTCCATCAGTATGAGGTCCGGCGCTTCGCTCTTTGACTTCGTCACACCCTCTGCGCCATCCAACGCGAACACCACCTCGAAACCCCGTCGCTGCAAGCGCCGGGCGAGCATGTCGCGGTTCGCTTCGTTGTCTTCAACCACCAGTATTTTTGGCATCGCGCCCTCCTTTTCCCTGATATCTCAGGTCGATTCTTCTGTGCATTCGGATGCGCAGATTCTGGATCTTCTCACGGAAGAAGCTTGGCCACTTCCTGGGCAAACTGACGGAAATCGTTCAGCCGGTGATGACTGATCGCTTGGACAACTTCCCAGCTGATTTCACCATAGTTGTGCACCGCAATTTTGCGAAAGCCAACGGCCTTGTGCATTGCAACTGCCGTCGTCTCGGAAATTCTGTCAAGGCTTGCCAGCACATCGATTCCACGGAGGCAGCGCGCCGCAACTCGATCCGGGTGATACAGCGACGAAGGGATTCGAGCTTCTCCTCCACGATCACCGAATCCATGCGCGCCTCCGTGTCTCGAGGATCGATTGTCTGAGCGGCAGAAAGTCAGCGACGTTCAGCAGATGCCGAAACAACAGTCGTGCATGTGCCGAATCCGCACCCACGAGTCGGGTACCCTTCATCACCTCCCCGGTTATTGGCTCCGGAACATCGTGCAGATCAATCACGTCTACCGGGCATCCCAGTGCATCAGCAATCCGTTCGATCAGTTGCAGCTTCTGTTCAAGTCTCAGCGCACGGGGAAAACGCACCGCGATATCGATATCGCTGTCAGGTCCCGCCGAGCCCGCAGCGTAGGAACCAAACAAGTAGGCAAGTTCCAGCCCCGGAATCGCCGAGAGAATCCCGAGCAGAGGCTGCCTTACATCCCGCATTTTGCTTGATTCACCTGATCCTGACTCGGGTCGGCAGTTTACACCGGGACGGGATCGAAACCGTTGCCGCCACATCATCCACATCAGCCACAACGCGACTCCTGTCCACAGGTCACGAAACCGGCTCCGAATCCACACAACACACGGGTAAGGTGACTGTGAACGTCGAGCCTTTTCCCAATACTGACTCGACGGTGATGTCACCCCCCATCATCCGGCAGAACTCGCGAGAGAGGGCGAGGCCGAGTCCCGTGCCGCCGTACTTGCGGCTGGTTTCGGAGCTTGCTTGCGAGAACGCTTCGAACAGGCGCCCGAGTTGTTCCTCCGTCATGCCGATGCCGTTGTCCCGTATGGCGAAGGTGACTGTCTTTTCCTCAACCGGTTTGCGAACGGTGAGTGTGATGGTGCCACCCTCCGTGAACTTCGCCGAGTTCGACAGCAGGTTGAACAGCACCTGCCGCACCTTCACAAGGTCGGCGTGCATCGGGCCGAGGTTGTCTGGGCAATCAATGACGAACGAGTTCCGATTCTTCTCGACAAGCGGCCGCACGATGGCATCGCCATCGCGGATCAGCGTGGTGATATCGAAGTCTTCGAGATACATCGTCATGCGACCGGCTTCGACCTTCGAGAGGTCGAGGATGCCGCTGATCAACGTGAGCAGATGTTTGCCTGCCGTCTGGATCTTGCCAAGGTCAGGCAGGAAGTCGTCCTGGCCGAGGTCTTCGCATTCCTCCTGCAACAGTTCCGAGTAGCCGATGATCGCATTCAGCGGTGTGCGCAGCTCATGCGACATGTTGGCGAGGAACTCGCTCTTGTGGCGCGATGCAATCTCGAGGGCTTCGGTTTTCTCCTGGAGTTGCCGGAACAACCGCGCATTCTCGATGGCAACCACCGCCTGCGTGGCGAGGGCGCGAAGCACCGACCGGGAACGTTCCGGAAACTCAACAAGGCCATCGCGGAGCGTGGTCAGCGCACCGAATGTGCCTGCAGTACTGGTCATCGGCACAGACAACACCGACTGCGAGAAGCTCGTCGTCCCTCTTTGAGTTTCGGAAAACCGCGCCATCGTCGGATATTCCCGTCGCATCGCCTCGAAGTCTCCACGCCACTCGACTTCGCGAGCCTCCCGTATGACCCGCTGCCCAACCGTTTCAATGGCGCCCTGCGGATCCCAGGGTGTTTCGAGCAACTCATTCTGAGCCGATGCGCACATAATCAGCATCGAACCTTCAACCCACGTAACCGCCGCTCCCAGGTCAGCCTCCGTCAGCTCTAGTGCAGCCCTCGCGATCTTGGGCAACGTAGCCCGAAGATCCGAGGGTGCACTCGCGACGATCGAGAGCACCTCACCCATCACCCGTCGCACATCGAGGTTTTCACTGATCTCGCGATTACTTTCGCGCAGTTCAAGTATCAGCCGCGCATTCTCGATGGCGATGGCGGCCTGGTCGGCAAAAGACTGGAGCGCCGAGACCACCGAAGGCGGCACGATTGCCACCTGTGCAGAGGCTACACCGATTCTGCCGAGTACCTTGTCTCCACGTTTCACGCGCATCGCGGCGCCGCAGCGCATGCCGCGGGAAACGAGGAAACGTCCATACGGATGGATGCCGGTGGCCATTTCCGTTATGTCAACGATCACCGGTGTCGGGCTCGACAGGATGCTCGTGGCAGCTTCGTCGATAGGCAAGCGGATACCCGGCGGAAAGTCGGGATCACCGGCAACGATTGCAACTCCCACCACCACCAGTTCACTACCGTCGATCAACCAGATCGTTGCACTCATTTGCGACAGGTCCGAGAGCGCTGCCGCGATCGTTTGTAGTGTCTGGTCAAGGGCTTCCGGCGCCTTGCTGATCTGCCGCAGGATGGCACTGCTGGCTTCTTCGCGCCGGAGCGCTGCCATAACCGCAGCATTGCGTTGTTGCAGTTCGCCGATCACGCGCGCGGTCTTTAACGCGATGGCTGCCTGGGTTGCGAAGTTCTGCAGCAGGGCAACATGCTCAGGCCCGTAGGCGCGTGCGGTATTGCGACGGACGGCGATCATGCCCTGACCGGCATCGCCATCGGCGACGGCAATGGGCACTTGCAACTCAGCACACTCAGTCAGGCCGTCTCGGCGTGCGACTTCCGCGCTGATCGGATACTCGTGTTCCCAGTGCTCGATCGGTCCGGACCACATTTTCGGTGTAGCTCGAGGCCACGATGCAGCAAGTACCTCCGGCTTGATCCCACCGACTCTCCGGAAGCCACGGTTGTGGTCCCACGCAATCAGGGCATCGTCGCCAACGTGGATGCCGACGAAGGCCAGGTCGGACTCCGACAAGCGCTTGGCGGCTGCGCCGATCTGGCCCAGCAGCTGTTCGAGATCTCCCGGCGAACGGCTGATGAGGCCGAGGATCTCTGCCGCAGTCCGTTCACGGTCGAGGCTGGCAGCGAGGGACTGGTCGCGCTGCGTCAGTACGTGTTCGAGCTGCTGTACCCTTGTACGCAGCTGTTCGATCTCACGGTTCATGCCCACACCCCACACAATGGAATGGCGTAAATTCGATCGCCCAACGGGTAAATCGAGGGGCCACTGTGCAGAATCGCACCATTGACGAAATCAGCACCCAGGCGATCACGCAGGGTGATGAGATGCCGTGCATCGCTCGCATCAGGCGCAACACCTGCCTTGAATTCGAAACCAAGCACACGACCTGCACCGAGTTCTACCACCAGATCCACCTCCTGTCGGCCCGCATCCGAACGCAGATGATGCAAAACCGGCCGTGGCTGCATGTACGCCACTTCTGCCCTGAGCTGCGCGACACCAAAGGCATCGAAGCAGCGGCCGAGAAGGTCAGGATCCTTCAGAACGGTCGGCGAACTCAATCCCGCGACGGCGGCGGCGAGACCGGTATCAACGATGTACCGTTTGCCGGCCCGAACCAGGCGGTCGATGCGGCTGCTGGTCCATGCCGGCAGGACATCCAGCACATACAGATTGCGCAACAGCTGGTCGTACGCTGCAGCGGTTTTGGCATTGATGCCGGCTGCACGATAAAGCGTTGCATCGGTTGGCATACCGGCATTGTTGAGTGCGAGCGCGGTCAGATAACGCCTGAGTTTCGTGGGGTCTTTATTCACATCTGCGGTGCGCGCGTCGCGCGTGACCAGGTCATCGACGTAACTCTGTAACCAGATGTCACGCTGTGCCCCGGTGAGCCCGCGATAGACAATTTCCGGGAACCCACCCCGCAGCGCACGGTCAAGGTACCCGTCGATATCCGGGATCTGCGTTGGCAGGCGGAGGTCGTCGATACCAGAATCAGCGAATCGTTCGATGAATGACCTGGCACCCGGATTCACCGACGGCTGCAGCTCTCGCTCAACCAGCGGGTACATGGTCATCCGTACCGTGCGACAGGTGCCTGCCCATGTCTCGTTTTCAATCTCAGCCTGGACACTGCCCGTGAGGATGAATTGGCCGGGTGCAGGGTTGTTGTCGACCGCACGCTTGACTGCGGGTAACACCGCCGGAACCTCTTGCCACTCATCGAGCAGCAACGGGCGAGCAGCGCGCCTCAGTGCAGCGTCCGGGTCGGCCCGGTAGCTCATCGCAACGCCCGGTTGGTCCAACCGGTCAATCTGCGCGGCAAGCCTGCAGGCTGTAGTCGTTTTCCCGGTGGCGTGTGCGCCTGTGATCATCACTGCGGGAAATTCCCCAACAAGATCATCAAGATAGCGATCTGCGATGCGGGTGCGGTAAGGTGTTCCACTCATCGGGCTGAACTCGATTGCATCGTAGAATGTTATACGCTTTGACCCGGAATACTAATTTCACGCACCTATCGATACTAATTTCACGCAGTTCGGTCTACCAATTTCACGCAAGGTGTTGCCTTCATCGACCCCGGTCACGGTCCGTCCAGATCTACCACGGTGACTGGCAAAATCACCGTGAAAGTTGATCCGGCACCGAGGCGGCTCACGACGGTGATATCGCCACTCATCATTCGGCAGAACTCGCGGGGGAGGGCGAGACCAGGTCCCGTGCCGCCGTACTTGCGGCTGGTTTCCGAGCTTGCTCGGGAGAATTCCTCGACCTGATTTGTTCGAGTTCCGCCCCGAGGGCTCCCATTGATCTGGTCATGGTGCGCCCATCCAGTTCTCGACTTTAAGCCCAGGCACTCTGCCGAATTCGCGCTCATTCGCCGTGACGACGGTGAGCTCGAGCGCTAACGCATGTGCCGCAATCAGCATGTCGTTCGGCCCAATCATCAGACCCTGCTGGCCCAGAGCATGTCGTAGTTGTGCGTAATATCGATCAGCCGGCGGTTCGAGTGGCAGCGTGTCGATTGCCGAGAGGATAAGTTCAACTCGCTCCTGCAGCGCCGGGCGTGCAGACTTCGCGGCACCAAATCGCAGCTCTGCAGCAACGATGATGCTGGTGCAGATGCAATCCTCACCGACCTCGGCGATTCGTCGGCTGACCTCGCCTGCGGGCGATCGCATCAATTCGGAAATGATGTTGGTATCCAGCAGGAACCGGAGTGCCACGATCAGAGCCTGATTTCGTCGAGTGGCGGCAGCCCGTCATCTATTTCGGATAGCGGAACATCCATGGGAGCCAGGTTGCGAAGTAACGCCAACAATCTCCCTTTCCGCAGGGGCTCGACGATCAATCGGTCCCCTTCCTTCCGCAGAATGGCTTCATCACCCTCGAGTTCGAATTCCCGGGGAATTCGCAGTGCCTGATTTCTGCCGTTGCGAAACAGGCGAACATGTCGTTCTTGCGTCATGCGGTCTCCCAGGAATGTGGCATATGCCTAAGCCTATGCCTGCGTTTCGGTTTCAGTCAACGGTTCTTCGCCACAATCGGTGTCATGCAGCCAACATTTCTGTTGGATTTGCTCGGATTGCAGACGGATGCCCCGTTGTCGGCGGTTTCGCAAGTTCAGCTCGTCTCGCCCGTTCCGCCGTCGCCGTCTCCATCCACCACGCTTACCGGCAAAGTCACAGTGAAGGTTGAGCCTGCGCTCAGGGCGCTTTCGACCGTGATATCCCCCCCCCATCATCCGGCAGAACTCGCGGGAGAGGGCGAGACCCAGCCCCGTGCCGCCGTACTTGCGGCTGGTTTCCGCGTTGGCCTGTGAGAAGGCTTCGAACAAACGACTCAACTGCTCGTCCGTCATGCCAATGCCCGTGTCACGGATGGCAAAGGTGACTGTCGCGCCACCAACAGGTTTACGCACTGCGAGCGTGATGGTTCCACCTTCGGTGAACTTCGCAGAGTTCGACAGCAGGTTGAACAGCACTTGCCGAACCTTCACGAGGTCGGCATGCATCATGCCGACGTCATCCGGACAGTCGATGACAAACGAGTTCCGATTCTTCTCAACAAGGGGCCGAACGATCGCATCGGCATCACGGATCAATGTCGGTATGTCGAAGTCTTCAAGGAACATCGTCATGCGCCCGGCTTCGACTTTCGAGAGATCGAGGATGCCGCTGATGAGGGTAAGCAGGTGTTTGCCTGCAGTCTGGATCTTGCCGAGGTCGGGCAGAAAGTCGTCCTGGCCGAGGTCTTCACATTCTTCCTGCAACAGTTCCGAGTAGCCGATGATGGCGTTCAGCGGCGTGCGCAGCTCATGCGACATGTTGGCGAGGAACTCACTCTTGTGGCGGGAGGCTACTTCGAGTTCTTCCGTCTTCGCCTTTAGCTGATTGAAGAGTTTCGAGTTTTCAATGGCCACCACTGCCTGCGTAGCGAGCGCCGCCAAGACCGATTGATGACGTTCGCTATATCGCACAGCTCTGAAGCGCGACGCGGTCAAAGCGCCCAACGCGCCGTCGCGACCTTTCATCGGCACGCTCAGTACTCCGCAATCCACGCCTCCCATGGAGGTGAGAACGCCTGCGGTGTAAGGGTAGGTTTTAGCCAGGTCCGTCAACAGTCCCGTACTTTCAAGGGCTCTGGACTCGAGTGCGACCGTTGCCGGCAACGAATTCTCCGCCCACTCCGCCGTCAGGGGTGTCGTCGTCACGACGGTGCCATTAAACATGTGCAGCTGTTCACCATCGATCCAGTGCACAGCAGCGGTATCGGCATCACACAACTGTATGACGGCATTCGCAATGGCCGGCAACGTGGCTTCAAGTTTTGTAGGTGTACTGGCAACAATCGACAGCACATCACCCATCACGCGCTGAATATCGAGGTTCTCGCTGATCGCGCGATTGCTCTCGCGCAGTTCACGAATGAGCCGCGCGTTTTCGATGGCAATGGCAGTCTGATCCACAAAACTTTGTACCAGCGAAATCAACGCCGGTGTGACAGGTGTGCCTGACGTACTGCCGAGCGCGAGATAGCCCAACAACACATCGCCCCGCTGCACGGGTAACAGCAGTGCCGTTCGCATGCCTTCGGTCTGTATGAGACGGCTGTCCGTCCGCGAGATGAATGGCTCTCTGTTCGAGGTGGCGAGCCAGGCATCGATGACGCGTTGATTAAGGTCGTCCTCTCGCGGGTATGTCATGCGGTCGCGCCAATCCGGCAGCGTTTGATAGTTCGCGAAGTCGGTGTCGATGAACGAAACTCCATGAACGATGGCTCGCCCTGCTTCGACGACGCCCAGGCTCGCTGTCCACCCCGTCAGGTGACGGGCGGCATCACCGATCTTGCGCAGCGTTTCTCCCAGTGCTTCCGGTGCGTTGCTGATCTGCCGGAGAATTTCACTGCTCGCTTCCTCGCGCCGGAGCGCTTCCGTGATCTCTCGATTGCGCGCCTGCAGTTCATTGAATATCCGGGCGTTGTCGATGGCGATGACGGCCTGATCGGCGAAGGCCTCGATGAGCGTCACCTGCTGCGATGTGAACGCCTGTTCCCTGTCACTCAGGAATGCAAGTGCACCAAACGCCTGATCACCTCGCAGGAGTGGTACTGCGATCAAGGAATTGATGTGGTAATCAACTGACAGCGCAGCGGTATTCGAATACTCGTCGAGCAGTTGCCGCCGGGTGGCGACAATGGTGCGCCGCGCAAGGATCGACTTCCCGGTGACGCTGTGGTGGTCCACCGGCCAGATCGCTCGTGGTTGGCCGACCATCGTGGCGCTGAAGCCGCGTGCGACTTCCATGCGCAGCAGTTCTCCCTGCATGAGATGCGCACTGGCACCTCCGGCCGCACACAATCGTGAACCAATCTCGATGATTGCTTCGAGTACCGGCTTCGCATCCGTGGCTGAACTGGCGATGACGTTCAAGACATCCGCCAGCGCTTTCTGCCGCTCAAGTGCGGCACTGACTTCCTGGTTTCGCTGCTCAAGATCACCAAACAATCGGGCGTTCTGGATGGCGATGACCGCCTGATCGGCTAGTGTGAGCAGAATGGCCTTGTGCGCATCGGAATACGGGATCAACCGGGTGCGAATGACGATGATTGAACCGATGGGACCGTCCGGTCCGGGTAGTGGAACCGTCACCGACGAGAGTTCCGTCCGCCCGAATGCACGATTGATCGTGGCAGCGCCGGGATACCGTGCCGCCCATTCATCGATCGGCCCGATCACCTCGATCATCCGGTTCCGGGCAATGGCCTCAGAACTAAAGGAATACGCCGGATGCCCCGGGTCCAGACTGAGTTCACGTGTGAGGTGGCCTCTGATCAGATCCCAGTTGTGCAGGCGGGTGCCCTCGCGCACATTCACCTCCGCAAGATCTGATCCGGTCAGCCGGGCTGCGGCCGCACCGATTTCAGGCAGTGTTGCATCCAGGTTCGCTGGCGCGCTGGCGACGATGGCCAGCACCTTCGCCATCACCTGCTGCACCTCTAGTGCCTCGTTGGTACGCTGGTTGCTCTCCCGCAGTTCCGCCAGGAGTCGCGCATTCTCGATGGCGATGGCGGCCTGGTTGGCGAAGGACTGCATGAGCGCCGACTCCGCTTTCGTAATATCGGTGCTCACCGGGAATCAGCACGGCGAGACCACCAATCGCGGATCCTTTGCCGATCATCGGCACCATGTGCGTGCTGAATGTCCCGAAAAGCTCTCTGAACCTCGCCTCCTGCGGTGATCGCCCCGGGTTGTCGGCGCGGATGGTAGTCGACCGCGCACGTTGATCCCGGATGACACGCGCCTGCAGATCGTCATCACCGGGGTGGACCACTATGTCGAGCACGGCGTCACGGATCTCTTTGGTGGGGGCGTATAAGGACGTGGTCGCGACGCGGTCTTCCTGAACCTGAAAAATCATGGCCAGGCTGGCGTGCAGCAGAACAGCCGCCTCCCTGACGACCGTATTGAGTACTTCATGCAGATCGAAACCGAAATGACCGATGGATTCCAGCACGCTCGAGGTGGCGGTCTGCTGTTCAAGGGCACGCGCGAGTTCGTCGTTGCGCACGGAAAGTTGCTGCTGCGTGCGCGCGATTTCAAACGCGTTCACCGCCTGTGCAGCGAAGGCCTCCAACAGGGCGGAATCGTCGGATTCAAAGGGGCGTATCTCTTTGCGGACCACGACGATTCCACCGTAACAGGGCGCCGAACCCAAGGGGACAGCCAGTGTGGAACGAACGCCGACCGCTTCCAGTGTTTGCAGAAACTCCTGCGACATTTCGTGTTCGATCCGGCCATGCAGACGCAAGTAGTCAACGAAATCATCGACCGAAACGGTGACGCCATCCCGTACCGCCTGCGCAACAGGCCAGATGCTGTCCGTTTTGATGTCACGGTAGTCGTCCGCATTCAGTTCGACTCCCGCCGCTGCTTCAATCCGCAGGTGTTCCCCTTCGAGTGCGAACAGATAACCTGTGTCGGCATCCGTGAGAGTTCGTGCGGCGGCACAGATTTCGACCAGGGTCCCAGGAAGATCGAGCGGGTTGGCATTGATTCGCCGGATTATCCGTGACAACGCTGCACCAACACGCTGTGCCCGATCACCGCGCTGTTCCGCCAGAGCCAGTCGCGCGCGCAGTTGTTCGACTTCACTGCTCATCACACTACCTCCGCATCAAGACACGTCACCGGCAGCGTGACCTTAAACGTTGACCCTGCGCCTGCAATCGACTCAACCGTGATGTCACCGCCCATAAGGCGACAGAACTCCCTTGATAGCGCGAGACCCAGGCCCGTGCCACCGTACTTGCGGCTGGTCTCGGCATTGGCTTGTGAGAAGGCTTCGAACAAGCGACTCAACTGCTCCTCCGTCATGCCGATGCCCGTGTCTCGAATTGCGAAGGTGACTGTCGCTTCCGAAACCGGTTTACGCACGGTGAGGGTGATGGTGCCACCCTCCGTGAACTTCGCCGAGTTCGACAGCAGGTTGAACAGCACCTGCCGCACCTTCACGAGGTCGGCGTGCATCGGGCCGATGTCATCCGGACAATCAATGACGAAGGTATTGCGGTTCTTCTCGACAAGCGGTCGCACTATGGCATCGGCATCGCGGATCAGCGTGGTGATATCAAAGTCTTCGAGGAACATTGTCATGCGGCCCGCCTCGACCTTCGAGAGATCAAGAATGCCGCTGATGAGCTGCAGCAGGTGTTTGCCTGCCGAGTGGATCTTGCCGAGATCAGGCATGAACTCCTGCTGCCGCAGGTCTTCACACTCCTCCTGCAGCAGTTCTGCATATCCGATGATCGCGTTGAGCGGTGTGCGCAGCTCATGCGACATGTTGGCGAGGAACTCGCTCTTGTGGCGTGAGGCGACTTCGAGTTCCTGGGTTTTAGCCTGCAATTGATTGAAGAGGCGTGAGTTCTCGATGGCAACCACTGCCTGGCTGGCCAGTGCGCGCAATACCGTTCGCTGGCGCTCGGAGAACGTCGAGCGGTCGATGCGCCACACGCTGATGGCGCCAAACGATCCACCCTGACCGAGCATCGGCACGGCGAGCCCTGAACAGTCTTCTGCCAAACCGTCAGGACCCTTCCGCCAGATGTTGGCGGTATACGGGTACTGCACGGCGAGCTCATCAATACTGCACGCGAGCTCGATCACGCGGTTGCCGAGCGCAGCCGCACCCATCATCGACGTGCGGGCCCAATCCGGATCAAAGGGCCGGCTGGTGACCTTGGCATTACCGCCATTGAAGGCGTGCAGTTGCTCGCCGTCGATCCAATGGACAGTGGCAGCCCGCGCGTCGCACAGCTGCTCTGCGGCCAGCGCGATCTGCGGTAGCGTCGCCTGCAAGTCGGTGGGTGCCGAAGCCACAATCGACAACACGTTGCCCATCACCCGCTGGATGTCGAGGTTCTCGCTGATGGTGCGGTTGCTTTCGCGCAGTTCACGAATGAGGCGCGCGTTCTCGATGGCGATGGCCGCCTGATCCGCATACGACTTCAAGAGCTCAACCGCAGCCGGACTGATGGGTTCACCTGATGTGTTTGAGATGGTGATCAGGCCAAGAAAATCGTCGCCGCGGCAAATGGGCGCCGTGGCTACGGAGCGGACACCTGCGGTCTGCACCAGTTCACGCTGTTCTTCGGACATCGCCTGCCAGTTGTTTACCGAGACCTCCCGCTGCTGCATGAACATCTGCGCGGTCTCGACCCGATTTCTGATGGATGGCTGTCCGATCTCACCATAGATGCCATCACCTGCCCGGCGCGACAGACCCCGAATGATCACCTGATCACCTTCCGCGAGTAACACGCCTGCCGTCATACCGGTGAGTGTCTGCGCCGCATCGGCAATCGCCTGCAGCGTCGTCGCGAGGTCCTCGGGAGATTGGCTGATCTGGCGCAGGATCGCGCTGCCTGCTTCTTCGCGCCGGAGTGCTTCCGTGATCTCCTGGTTGCGGGCATTGAGCTCATTGAAGAGGCGTGCGTTTTCAATGGCGATCACCGCCTGATCGGCGAAGGTTTCGATCAATGTGACCTGTTGGGGGGTGAAAGGTTCTTCGATCATCCGCGCGAAAACCAAGGCACCCAATGCAGTATCACCGCGCAGCAACGGCGCCACGATGTTGTAACGAACGCCATATTCAGCTATCACAAATGCCGACGACGTGTACTGCTCCCGCTCACCGGACATATCGATAAAGATCGTTCGTCGTTCGAGAATAGCCCGACCACTGGCGCTGGTATTGTCGATCGGCCACGACACTCGGTTGTCTTTCACGAGCGGTGCATACAGACCAGTGCTGGCTCCGGGTACGAGCCGGTTACCGCTTACGATCATTGCTGATGCTCCATCCGCGCGGCAGAGCATCGAACCGGTTTCGAGAATGGCCTCGAGCACCGGCTTCGCATCCGTCGCGGAATTGGCGATCACGTTCAGCACATCCGACAACGCTTTCTGCTGCTCAAGCGCCTCGCTGATCTCGGCATTGCGCTGGTGCAGTTCGGCGAGCAGCCTTGAATTCTCGATCGCGATGGCCGCCTGGGCAGCAAAGGTTTCGAGCAGCGCAATCTGTTCCGGCGTGTAGGCATCCTTGATCGGACGGGCAACGTGGATCGCGCCCCAGTGAATATCTTTCAATACCAGCGGCACGATCACGCCGGACTGGAAGTTCGAAGGACGCCAGCCTGCAGCTGTGCCCGGCCACGTCGCTTCGATCACATCCACACCGCCGTGGAGGTGAATCGTTATTCCATCACGAATAGCCACTGCAGTGGCCGAGCCGCGGGTATCAACCAGAGTCGCCGGTGCCGAACCGTGGTTCGGCAATACGAACGGCGCTACCAGCGAGGCCTCCACCCTGCTCGCGCCGTTCACCCAGTTGGAGACAGCCGCCAGATGAGCGGGGGTGGCCAGGATAATCATCGGTGTTGAATCGGTCAGCCTCCCCGCGAGCATCGCGATCCGGTCGAGTATCGGTTGCAGATCCGCCTGCGAGCGATTGATGACATCGAGCACCTCGGATGTAGCCTGTTCCCGCGCAAGCGCCGCAGAGATTTCCGCATTACGCGCCTGCAGTTCATTGAATATCCGGGCGTTGTCGATGGCGATAACCGCCTGCGCTGCGAAGTGTTGCAGCAGCAGAATGTGTTCGTTGGCAAACGGACGCGCACGGGTGCGCCGGAGGTAGATCACACCGATGCGGCCGACGGTCGAAAGCATCGGCACATGCAACTGTGCAGTTTCCGTCAGGCCGTCATGGCGGGCCATATAAGCCGCGGCGGGATAACGGTCTGCCCAGCTGTCAATCGGCCCGGCGAAGATCTCGACTTCGGTTGCCAGGTCCACCCGATCGCGTGGAAGTGTCCGGTTGCCACGAATCGAATCCCAGACGTCAACGTCGCCGCTGCTGTTGAGAGAGCAAATGTTCGACTGGTCGGCATCACACAAGTGTGTCGCCGCTCGCCCGATGGCGGCCATGACATCGCCGATCTGACCCGGCGACTGGCTGATGATGCGCAAGATGTCTGCGGTCGCGGCCTCTCGGTCGACACCCGCTGTCAATGCCTCGTTTTTCGCAGCGAGTGATTGCTGAGCGCGTGCAGTTTCAATCGCGACTGCGGCTTGCGTGGCAAAGGCTTCGAGTGTCGCGAGATCGGTGGTGTTGAAAGGCCGAACTTCCGTGCGAGACAGCACAATCGAGCCCGAGACATGCTCTCCACGTCCGAGTGGTGCGGCCATGATGCTGCGTATGCCACTGGTGATGATTCTTTCGCGGTTTTCCGCCAGATGAGCCGTGGCGTCGCGCAGATCGTCCACGGCTACTGTGCGCCGCTCACGAAAGGCTCTGGCAGGCGGGGAAGGCGCGTTGATCGGTACCGGCAGAAATTGCCCGTGAACAAATGCCGGGGTGTTGTTGCCAACTGCCCCGGCCCACGGCACCAGATGCTCGTCCACCAGCAGCCACACGCGAGCACCATTGCAGTTCATCAGCGTGCGCGCCGCCTCGGCGATCGCCACCAGCGTGCCGTCAACGTCCAGTGGGTGTTCATTGATGCGCTGTGCGATTCGCGCAAGTGCTGCTTCGCGAGCCGCGGCGGAATCCCGTTCGCGCTCGGTCCGTGCGAGCAGTGCTTCAAGTTCGGCGACTGATCGGCTCATGGTGTGACCTCCAATGCGATGCACTCGCGCGGCAGCGAGATGGTGAACGTGGAACCCGAGCCCGATGCACTCGCCACCGTGATGTCACCGCCCATCATGCGACAGAACTCCCTTGATAATGCGAGACCAGCCCCGTACCCCCGTACTTCTTCTGGGTGGTGGCTTCTGCCTGGCTGAAGGACTGGACTAGCCTGTCCATCTGTTCGTCGGTCATACCGATGCCGGTGTCGCTGACCACGAAGGCCACGGAAGGCGAAGGCCCTGCTGGTGTCTCAATGCGCAGTGTCACAGTAGCGCACTCGGTGAACTTAAACGCCACCGAAGCACGCGTCGCCGCTCCAGCTTCCTGCTGGTGTGCACACCATGGGCACAACCGCAGACCCGCGATCCCAGTAACACCGCAGGATGGTGTGCCGACGCGCCAGCTCCCGACCTGTAGGCCGGTCCGCTGGCGTCGCTGGGCGATGACCGGCCGCAGGCTTGGAATGTCCTGGTCTGAATTGTGGGCACTGACGGTCATCGAGTACTCCCCTCGTGATGTGGCTCCGACTTTCGGTTTGTCCACATCACCGCAGAACACGAGTTCGGCGTTGTGAAGCACTGTATCGACACAGAGCGCTTCGTGATGATCAGCGACATGGAGCGCTCGATCATCGAGGTGTGTCCTCGTTCTCTCCTCGTTCTCCCAAGTTCGGCTTGCAACTGTTCGATGGATTGCGTCATGCCGTGGTGGTCTTCACGAGCCCGAATGCAGCCCACTCTACCCGATCATCGGGCACAACTTGCCGGTCTCGGGGAATACGTTACAGCGACAGGAACCCTCGTTACCGGTGTAGAGAGTGACGGAGTTACGAGCCCACGCCTCGGAGTTACCAGCACACGCCTCGTGCCAAGCCGGCGATTACTCAAGGTGTGTGCTCGTTCGCTATTGGTCTGGGGTTCTGCGAAAGTTTTTAACGGAAGGGCACACGGCCGAACGGTTTTTGGCGAATGTAACTTCAGTGGCATATTATGCCAACAGACTTCGTTTTCAGGAGAACCCGCCATGCCGACCCGAAATGTCGTCCTTACAGACCACCAGGCACAGCTCGTCGAGAAACTCGTATCCTCTGGCCGTTACCAGAACGCCAGTGAGGTGCTGCGCGAAGGTCTGCGGCTGATTGAAGATCGCGAAGCGCAGGACTCCGCTAAACTTCAGGCACTGCGGGACGCTGCCCGCATCGGAATAGCCGATATCGACGCCGGACGTTTCCAGCAATTCGACTCCCCGGCAGCGCTCCATAGTCAGCTGAGCGCGATCACAGAAAAGGCGATTGGAGCGCAATCGGCGAAACGTTTGAAGCAAGCACTATAGTGCCTGTCTGGACCGTTCGACTCACAGCGGCAGCCACCGCTGATTTCGAGAACATCCTGCGCTGGACCGTGGAACACTTTGGTGAAGCACAAGCCCGCACTTACTCTGAAACGATTTCTTCGGCACTCACAGATCTGACCGGAGGACCAACGGTCATCGGTGTAAAACGCCGGGGCGAAATTTTGCGGGGGATCTGCACACTGCACGTCTCCCGCAATCATCGCAAAGGACGCCACTTCATCCTGTTCCGCGCGACGCAAAAGCGAGGCGGTGAAGTCATCGAAGTTCTGCGCATACTTCATGACGCCATGGAACTCGCGCGCCACCTGCCTTCAGCGGATGAAAGTCCGTAGCTCGCGGCGATCCCTCAGAGTTACGAGCACACACCTCAGAGTTACGCGCAAACACCTCGTGCAAAGCTGTCGAATTCTCGAGGTGTGTCCTCGTTCGTCCACTGAAATCAGGCATCTCTCATCGCTTCTCTGGCGCTCGCGACCCTTCAAAGCGCGGTGACTCGCTAGCAATTGCAGGCAATGCCTGCAATTGCTAGCATCACTGCCGGTTTTGTCTGACCATATTTTGGAGTCCACCATGGCTGGCTTGAGTGTCAGAAAACTCGACGACGAGACCCTGTCGCGCTTACGGATTCGTGCCGCAAAGCATGGCGTGTCGATGGAGGAAGAGGCGCGTCGAATTCTTAAAGATGCGGTCAGTGCACCGGACCGCCTCGGTGATCTCGCGCTTCGAATCTTTGGTCCGGAGCACGGTTTCGATCTGCAGTTGCCGGAGAGGACACCGCACGAGCCCCTGGCCCTGACCGAATGATCCTGCTGGACACGAATATCGTTTCAGAGGTGATGAAGCCGCGGCCGACGGAAAGTGTCGTGGCCTGGCTGAACGGTCAGGACTCAGAGAACCTCTACATTTCCGCGGTCACTATTGGCGAGATCACTTATGGCCTGCGTATCCTGCCTGATGGTAAACGTCGGTCCGCGCTTCGAGAAAGATTCGAAAGATTCGTCGCCCTGGCCTTCGACCAACGCGTACTTGCTTACGATGAATCTGCTGCCCGCGTTTACGGTGCGTTGATGGGTGAGCGCAAGGAGATCGGCCTCCCGTTGGGTTTTCCGGACGGGCAGATTGCGGCCATCGCTCGTCTGAACCATCTGGCAGTTGCGACTCGCAATGTTTCCGACTTCGAGAACTGCGGGATCGACGTCGTTAATCCTTTTACCTCCGTCCTGTAGAGGTACGTCGCTGTTCTACGCGGCGGGCCTTGAAACCTCCATAGAGGCGCAACTCAACGAGGACACGCCTCCTGAAAAACAGCCCAATACTCGAGGTGTGTCCTCGTTCGTTCATCCTCGGTAGCACGATGGCCGTCCGTGGTGAAATCGGCGTGATGCACGCCGACCTCGTGAAGTTGCGTCGGCTCATGGACTGACCTCCGTAATAGCGCACTCGCGTGGCAGCGTGATGGTGAACGTGGAACCCGAGCCGGGTGCACTGGTCACCGTGATGTCGCCACCCATCATTCGGCAGAAGTGCCGGGAGATGGCAAGACCAAGCCCGGTGCCCCCGTACTTCTTCTGGGTAGTGGCTTCGGCCTGGCTGAAGGACTGGAACAGCTTGTCCATCTGCGCGTCGGTCATGCCGATGCCGGAATCAATGACGGCGAAGGAGAGGTGCGGGGCAGGGGACGGGTGACTCGTGATGCGGAGCGTCACCGTACCCCGCTCGGTGAACTTCGCCGCGTTCGAGAGCAGATTGAAGAGCGACTGCCGAACCCGCAGGGCGTCTGCGTTCATGACACCGATATCCTCCGGACACTCGAGCACAAACGCATTGGCGTTCTTGTCAAAGAGGGGTTTTGTCACCGACTCCACTTCACGCAGCATCTGCGTGATATCGAAGGATTCGATGTTGGCCGTCATCCGGCCGGCCTCGATCTTGGACAGATCGAGGATGTCGTTGACCAGCGTCAGCTGGTGCAGTGCCGCCGAGCGGATCTTGCCGAGGTCCTTGACGAAGGAGGCTTCGCCGATGTCTTCGGCTTCTTCCTGCAGCAGTTCCGAGTAGCCGATGATCGCGTTGAGTGGCGTGCGCAGCTCATGGGACATGTTGGCGATGAAGGCGTTCTTGTGTTGCGAGGCGGCGGTGAGTTCGAGGTTGGTGGTTTCGAGCTTCGTTGTTGTGGCCTGCAGTTCGTTGAAGAGGCGCGCGTTTTCGATGGCGATGACGGCCTGCTGCGCAAATGCGGAGACGAGCTCGATGATGCGGGATGAGAATGGCCGCACAGAGTCTCGAACGACTCCGATCCAGCCGATCAGAATGCCCTTGCGCATGAGCGGCACGATCAGTTGGCTCCGATCCTCCATGCTGAGATAGCGAGCGGCATTCGAGGGCGCAACGCCGCCACTGCGAACGGCTTCGTGAGTGCTGGACCAGTGAACCGCGCGTCCGCCTCGCAAGCGGGCGAGCATCGCCGAGTCAGTCGTCCGGACGATCTCACCTACCTCGAGCAAGCGGTCATCATTCCTGCGCCCATGCTGTGCTAC
Organism: Gammaproteobacteria bacterium; assembly: GCA_043719475.1. Lineage (GTDB taxonomy): Bacteria > Pseudomonadota > Gammaproteobacteria > Pseudomonadales > Azotimanducaceae > SYFY01. The sequence continues at coordinate 28,500 of JAYSTS010000206.1, forward strand.
CAGTCGAGCGTCTTCTCCTTCCAGCAACCAGAGGTTGCCGAGCGAACCCTCGCTGAGGCGAGTGGCGGACTCGGTGATCGCCTGCAGTGGCCCGTCGCGGGAATCGGGGGAGGCGGCGATGATGCCGAGCACCTCGGCCATGGCCGTCTGCTCGCTCAGTGCTGTGGTGACGTCGTGATTGCGCGCCTCGAGTTCGGTGAACAGGCGCGTGTTCTCGATGGCGATGGCAGCCTGCGTTGCGAAGGTCTGCAGCAGCTCCACCTGTTCCTCGCTGTAGGGCAAGGGCGAGGTCCTGTTCACGTTCAAGACGCCCCACGATTCGCCCTTGATGACGATCGGCATGAGCAAGCCTGACCCGGTGGAAACGGCGCGAAATGCAGCTTCCGAGCCTGGCCATGCCTCGATGAGCGCCTGCATACCGCCGTGGAGGTGTAAAGGCCGCTGTGTGCGGAGCGCAACCTGTACGGCGTTCAGCGGAGCAGTCGAGCGCGTAAAAACAAGGGGCGTCTCGAGCGTCCCCGAGCCTGCTCGAGCACCGTCGCGAGCGAGCGCGACGATCTGATTGTCCTCGTCGCTCGCGCGCAGCAGTGCCGAATCGGACCCGAGCAGTTTGCTTGTGAGGGCAACGAGGCGATCCAGTACCGGCTGCAGGTCCGCAGGGGATCGACTGATGATGTCGAGCACGGCTGCCGTTGCCGTCTCCCTTTCAAGCGCTTCGCTGATCGTGCGATTGCGCTCCTGCAGCGCATCGATCAGGCGTGCGTTCCCGACCGCGATACCCGCCTGGTCCGCGAACGTGCGCAGCAGGGTCGATTCGCCTGGTGACAATGCGGCGGTCGTCGGCCGCTCGATGGAGATCAGCCCGATCGCCTCGCCGCCCGCGACGATGGGCTCGAACTGCACGCAGTGCTCGCCGAACGACTCGACGAGTGCATCAATCCGGGGGGAACTGCCGCCGGTGTGGGTTACTACGTGCACCGTTAGCGCGCGCGTGCGCAGCGCTTCGGAGCCCAGCCACTCGGCCACCACGGGTATGGGCTCGAGCAGCTCCCGAAGCCGTGCCTCCTGTTCGTGGTGGAAGCCTCTTGGTTCGATCAGCTCGCGATTGCGCAACCAGACCACGGCGCCCCGGGCCTTCAGCAGGCGCGCGGCGTTCCGCGCCAGTGTGGCAAGCACTGCATCAAGGTCGAACGCAGTACGGCTGATCGCCTCCAGCACGGAGGCGACGGATGCCTCGCGCTCCATGCCCGCGGCGAGTGCCTGCTGCGCGTGCGCGGTCTCGATGGCGACGGCCGCCTGCACCGCGAAGGCCTCGAGGGTCTCCTGTTGCGTGGCGTCGAAGGTTCCTGCCGCGGCACGGTAGATCACGAGTACGCCAAGTGGCGGGTCTGCGTGGCCGAGCGGTGTTGCCATCAGGCTTCTGACGCCCGTCGCGAGAAGTCGCTCCCTCTCGGCGTCGCTCCTCCGGAAGCGTGGGTCGAGCAGGTCGTCCGCGAATTCGGTGCGACGTTCGCGCACGGCCGTCGCACTCGTGATCGGCGACGACAGGGGTGTCTTCCAGACACGGGCGCCGAACGAGAGGACGTTCGCCGCGCTTGCGCCCATCGAATCGGGACCCGGAACAAGATAGTCGCCCTCGACAATGAACACCCGCGCACCATCGGCCTGGGTCAGCTCGCGGGCCGCCTCGGCGATGGCGACAAGCGTGCCGTCCACGTCGAGGGGTCGTTCGTTGATCCTCCGCGATATGCGCGCCGCAGCTGCAGCGACGGCCCTTGCGACATCACGCTCACGCTCGGCCTGTTCGAGCTTCGCCTGCAACTGTTCCATCGCCTGCGTCATGATACGTCCTCCATCGGCACACACGTTCGTGGCAACAGGATCGTGAACGTGGAGCCGAGACCGTGTTGACTGGTCACCGCGATTTCACCTCCCATCATTCGGCAGAATTCGCGAGACAGGGCGAGGCCAAGTCCGGTGCCGCCGTACTTGCGGCTGGTTTCCGCAGACGCCTGCGAGAAAGCTTCGAAGAGACGACCCAACTGTTCCTCGGTCATGCCGATGCCGGTATCGGTGATCGCCATGTGGATGGTGTCGTCATCGGTGTGACTTCGCACCGAGAGCGTGATCGTTCCGTTCTGCGTGAACTTCGCGGCATTCGACAGCAGGTTGAACAGCACCTGCCGCACCTTGACGAGGTCGGCGTGCATCACGCCGATGTCATTCGGGCAATCGATGACGAAGGTATTGCTGTTCTTTTCCACCAGCGGGCGCACGATGGCATCGGCGTCGCGGATCAACGTCGCCACATCGAAGTCTTCGAGGAACATCGTCATGCGACCCGCCTCGACCTTGGAGAGATCGAGGATGCCACTGATGAGCGTCAGCAGATGTTTGCCTGCGGAGTGGATCTTGCCGAGATCAGGTATGAAATCCTGTTGACCCAGGTCTTCACATTCCTCCTGCAACAGCTCCGCATAACCGATGATGGCGTTCAGCGGTGTGCGCAGCTCATGGGACATGTTGGCGAGGAATTCGCTCTTGTGGCGTGAAGCAATTTCGAGTTCTTCAGTCTTCGATTGCAGCTCATTGAACAGGCGTGCGTTTTCGATGGCGATGACCGCCTGATCCACCAACGCCTGCAGGATGCGACGCTGCTGATCTGTGAACGGAACATCGTTCATGACGAGGATGGCGCCGACCGCGCCCGATGGACCCGAGAGCGGCATCGCCAGCGCCGACCATCCTTCGCGCGGTGATAAGTCAAAGCTTCTAAAAATCGATGCGGTACGCGGATACAGTGATTCCCATCGGTCAATCGGACCATGCACATCGACGATGCAATTTCCGGCCATGGCAGCACCTATGAAGGTGCCGGGATCGTTGATGGTTGATCCCTCAAAACCAAGATCCGTGTCCCAATGGCGATAGGTGTTGTGGTCCATGAAGCCGATGGCGGCTGCCCTGCCGCCGCAAAGCTGTTTCCCTGCGGCGGTGATCTGCGGCAAAGTGGCCTCAAGGTCCGTGGGCGCACTGGCGACGATGGACAACACACTCGCTATGACCCGCTGCGTGTCGAGTGTCTCCTTGATCTCTCGGTGACTCTCGCGCAGTTCTCGAATGAGCCGCGCGTTTTCGATGGCGATCGCAGCCTGATCGGCAAAAGATTTCAGCAGTGAAACCGTCGGTGGCGTGATGGGGTCGTCGGTAGCCGAGGTGATGATGAGAAATCCGAGAAGCGACTCGCCCCGCAGAATCGGCGCGAAGACTGCGGAGCGTGCACCGAGCATTTGCGATCTTGCGCGGTCATCCTCCGACATGTCCGCCCAGTGAAAGATGCTCGGCTCGCGCCTTCGCTTCAGGTCCTCATACCCGCTCCACTGGTTGGTGAGTGCAGGTTTTCCGATGGCAGCGTTGAGCGGGCGTTCAGCGGGACCCGTCGCCAGGCCACGAATGATGAGCAGGTCGTTTTCGTTCGAAAGCAGTGTCGAGGTCAAGCCGGTGAGCCGCTGTGCCGCCTCCGTGATCGACTGCAGTGTGGCATCCAGTGCCTCTGGTGCGTTGCTGATCTGCCTGAGGATATTGCTGCCTGCTTCCTCGCGCCGGAGTGCTTCCGTGATCTCCCGGTTGCTGGCTTCGAGCTCATTGAACAGGCGTGCGTTCTCGATGGCGATGACGGCCTGGTCTGCAAACGTTTCGATGAGCGCAACCTGCTGCGCATTGAACCCGTCGCCGGACGTACGCTGGAAGTACAGCGCACCCATGGCCGTGTCATTACGCAGGAGCGGCACGGCGATGAGCGAGACGATGCCACCGGCAACGGCCAGGGCAATGCTCCTGTCAGCAATGCCATCCGTTTCCTTCGGATCACCGAATATCGTGCGCTGTTCGGCGATCGCACGACCTACCCAGCTCGACGTCGAAACCGGCACCAGCGTATTCATCCCTCCTTCGGTTTCAAATAGTCGTGCCACCGATCCTGCCACGGCGGTCATACGCATATTTCTGCCATCGTCCTCGAGAACGATCGCACTGGCGCCATCGGCGTCGCACAGCCGCGAACCGATCTCGACAATGGCTGAAAGCACGGGACCTGCATCCCTTGCGGAGCTCGCAATCACACCGAGCACTTCGGCGAGGGCGTTTTGTCGTTCAAGCGCGCTTCCGACCTCGTGATTCCTCTCGCGCAGTTCGCGAATGAGCCGGGTGTTCTCCAGGGCGATGACAGCCTGATTCGCGAAGGCCGTGACCAGCGCCACCTCGCGGTCGGTGAAGGCGCGGATGCCGTCGCGGAACAATGACATTACACCGACACAATTCTGTTGCGAGTTCAGGGGCACGAACACCGCGGAGCGATCACCGATTAGTTCGATGAAGGTCCTGTGGAAATCCGACTGCTGCGGAAAGTCGTGCAAACTCGTCAGGCGATAGACGCGACCGCTCTGAATTACGGTGGGGAACCACATGTGAGCCCATTTTAGTCTGGAACCGACGGGCACGACCGCATCGGCCCATTCGCGGCCAGAGCGCGCTACAAACACGGCATCCTCACCATCGATCAGCCACAGATCACCCCTAACGGCATCACACAAGCGTGTTGCCGACTCGACGATGCCCTGCAAGGGCTTCGCGACGTCTTCCGGTGACGACGCGATGATGGCGAGTACCTCAGCCATCGCCGTCTGTTCATCCAGGGCGGCTGCGATTTCGCGATTGCGCTGGGCGAGCAGTTGTTGTGAACGGGCCGTTTCGATGGCCACTGCCGCTTGTGCCGCGAAGGCTTCCAGCGTGGTGAGTTCGCTCGCGCCAAACGGGCGTACATCCCTGCGCGTGACAGAGATCGCCCCCAGTGGATTCAGGCGACCGAGCGGCGCGGCCATGGCGGAGCGTGTTCCGAACGCCGTGACCATCTGTTCCGCTTGCTCGATCGTGTCAACCTGGACCGTGGTGGACACGGTCGTGAGTTCGCCGCGCTGGGCCTGTTCCTGCACAAGCTCGAGGAAGTCATCGATTGCACAACCGATGCGTTCGCGCACCGCGCGAGCATAAGGATGTGTGCTCGCCAGCCGAATATCACCGGGGCGGCTTGAGGCGTAGTGTTGCGGTCCACGACCGACGGCTCCCGGGCCCGGGATCAGTTGTTCACCGTCGAGGAACCACACGCGTGCGTTGTCACCGTCGGTGAGTTCGCGGGCTGCTTCGGCGATGGCGATCAGGGTGCCATCCATATCAAGCGGGTGTTCATTGATGCGCTGTGCGATGTGCGCCAGCGCCGCCTCGCGCTGGCGACCGATTTCACCTTCACGCTCCGACTTCGCGAGTCGTGCGCGCAGGTCTTCAACTTCGTGGCTCATGATGCGATCTCCGTATCAATGCACTGGACCGGTAACGTGACCGTGAACGTCGATCCGGCGCCTGCTTCACTGGTTACCGCAATATCGCCACCCATCATTCGACAGAACTCCCGAGAGAGGGCGAGGCCGAGACCCGTACCGCCGTATTTGCGGCTGGTTTCCGCAGAGGCCTGGGAGAACGCTTCGAACAGGCGGCCAAGTTGTGCTTCGGTCATGCCGATGCCGGTGTCTTGAATGGCGAAGGTGACTGTCATCTCTGCAACGGGTTTGCGCACGGTGAGGGTGATGGTGCCGCCCTCGGTGAACTTGGCGGAGTTGGAGAGCAGGTTGAACAAAACCTGCCGTACCTTGACGAGGTCGGCGTGCATCACGCCGATGTCCTTGGGACAGTCGATGACGAAGGTATTGCGGTTCTTCTCGACCAGCGGTCGCACGATGGCGTCGGCGTCACGGACCAGCGTTGATATGTCGAAGTCTTCGAGGAACATGGTCATGCGTCCCGCCTCGACCTTGGAGAGATCGAGGATGCCGCTGATGAGCGTCAGCAGATGTTTGCCTGCGGTCTGGATCTTGCCGAGGTCGGGGAGGAAATCCTGCTGGCCCAGGTCTTCACACTCTTCCTGCAAAAGCTCTGCATAACCGATGATCGCGTTCAACGGTGTGCGCAGCTCATGCGACATGTTGGCGAGAAACTCGCTCTTGTGGCGGGAAGCCACTTCAAGTTCTTCTGTTTTCAGCCGTAGCTGTTTGAACAGTCGCGCGTTCTCCACCGCAACCACGGCCTGGGTTGCGAGCGCGCCGAGCAGGGACTTTGAGCGCTCTGAGAAATCGGTCGCTTCGTGTCGGTTGATGACAATCGCACCGATCGCGCCCTGTGGCCCGAACATCGGCGTCGCAATGCTGGAGATTTCAGTGGCCTCGAGCTGACTCACGATCTTTGAATAAAACGGCCACTTCCCGAGATACTCATCAATGCTCCCTTTGAACTCGACCATCTGCCCGGTGAGGCGGGCCTCTGTGCCGATGCCGACCGTCGGCCCCTCAGGCATCATCTGGATGCCGTCCGAGACCACGACACCTTCAGCGGACATCACATAGATGAAGGCCTGATTGCCTTCGACCCAGGAGATGCCTGCGGAGTGTGACTGGCTGAGTGTCATTGCCGCCTCGGCAATCTTCGGCATGGTCTTGTTGAGGTCGGTGGGTGCACTGGCAACGATGGACAGCACCTCGCCCATTACTCGTGTGGTATCCAGGTTCTCGCTGATGGTGCGGTTGCTCTCGCGCAGCTCGCGAATGAGGCGTGCGTTCTCGATGGCGATCGACGCCTGATCGGCAAATGCCGCGAGCAGACTGACTGCGCTGGAAGGCACGTCGTTGCCTGCGTAAGCGGAGATGCTGATGAAGCCGATCAGCTCATCGCCACGCACCATGGGCGCCATCGCCCAGGAAGTCGCGGAGAGGCCGCGTTCGGAGTCCGAGGGTTGCTGAGCAGAGGTTCGGTGCGTCGGCTTGCGCGCTGCAAGGGCACGTTGCGTGTCGGCAGTCAGCGGGTACCGATTGCCTGCCGTGAGGGCCGCCGGGTCGCCCGCCTTGTGCGCTCTGCCGCGCACGACACCGATGTCTCCTTCGGTGGACCACACGCTTGCGGTCATCCCGGTCAGCCGCAGGACGGCTTCCGCGATGGCCTGAAGGGTGTCCTCGATCTGCTCCGGTGAACTGCTGATCTGGCGCAGAATGGCGCTGCCTGCTTCCTCGCGCCGAAGCGCTTCCGTGATCTCCTGGTTGCGAGCCTGCAATGCCGCAAACATGCGTGCGTTCTGGACAGCAATGGCTGCCTGGTCTGTGAACGAGGACAGCAGTGCGATCTCGGCGTCGGTGAATGCTCTAGCGGGTTGCCGCATGATCGCGATGGAGCCGATGCCTTGATCATCGAGAAACATCGGTGCAAACACGATCGACAGGTCGCCAAATCGTTCTCTGGCCAGTCGCACTGACGGTGGTGGATCGGGGAATGTGACGGTGTCAGGTATGTGGAAGGCCCGTCGTTCGCGAAGGGTCCAGCCGGTTGAACTCTGTTCGAGTGGTATCGGGAGTACGGATTGCATGACCTCGGTCATGCCGGATCCCCGCAATGCCTGTGCATAGACCATGCTGTTCTCGTCCACCAGCAGGATCGCAATCTCGTCCGTACCAAACAGTTGTTCGCAGCGGTCCAGGATGCTCTCGAACACCGGGCTTGCGTCTTCAACCGATCGGCTGACAACCTGCAGCAGGTCGGCCATTGCGGTCTGTCTTTCGAGTGCAACCTGTGTGGTGTGGTGGCTCTCCTTGAGATCGCTGACCAGCCGCGCGTTTTCTATAGCGATGACTGCCTGATCGGCAAAGGTGCAGAGCAGCGCGATGTCTGCGGGCGAATAGTCAACGACGCCCGGCCGCTCCACCGTGATCAGCCCGATGGCATCGTTGTTCGACACCAGTGGCACGGCCAGTACCGTGTGTTCACCAAAGTGCTCAACGAGGCGCGCCGTGGTCTCGTCGTTATCGACGCTATGCCGCTTGGTCGTCACGACAGGTTGCAGCGTCCGCATCGCTTCGCTCGTGGATGGCAGCGCCGGCATGATCGTGCGAAAAGCCGGGTTGTCACCGGAGTAACCCACCGGCACGAGCACGTCGCCCTGCCGGATGCGGATGAGTGCATGGCGCGATCGCGACAGGCGCAGCGCGTTGTCAGCCAGCGTGGTGAGCACGGTATCGAGGTCAAAAGCGGAGCGGCTGATGGCCTGCAGCACGGCGGCCACGGCCGCCTCGCGCTCCATGCCTGACGTGAGTGCCTGGTTGTGTTCGGCGAGCGTGCTTTGCGCGCGAGCGGTCTCGACCGCTATCGCCGCCTGGTTGGCGAACAGTTCGAGCGTAGCCATTTCGGCGGAGTTGAACGGACGGACTTCCGTGCGAGATAGCACAATCGCTCCCGAGACACGCTCACCATGTCCGAGTGGCGCGGCCATGATGCTGCGAATGCCACTGGCGATAATGCTTTCGCGGTTATCAGCCAAGTGAGCCGTGGCGTCGCGCAGATCGTCTACGGCGACTGTGCGCCGCTCACGAAAGGCTCTGGCAGGCGGGGAGGGCGCGTTGATCGGTACCGGCAGAAATTGCCCGTGAACAAACGCCGGGGTGTTGTTGCCGACTGACCCGGCGCACGGCACCAGATGCTCGTCCACCAGCAGCCACACACGGGCACCGTTGCTGTTCATCAGGGTGCGCGCTGCCTCCGCTATCGCAATCAACGTGCCGTCGACGTCCAAAGGGTGTTCATTGATGCGCTGTGAGATTCGCGCCAATGCGGCCTCGCGCAAGAGACCGACATCACGCTCGCGTTCCACCTGCTCGAGTCTTGCACGCAGGTCTTCGACTTCGCTGCTCATGAGGCGCTCTCCGTATCGATGCACTGAACCGGGAGGGTGACGGTGAATGTCGAGCCAACGCCCGCTTCACTGGTCACCGCGATATCGCCGCCCATCATTCGGCAGAACTCGCGAGAGAGGGCGAGGCCGAGTCCGGTGCCGCCGTATTTGCGGCTGGTCTCGGCATTGGCTTGTGAGAACGCTTCGAACAGGCGTCCGAGTTGTTCCTCTGTCATGCCGATGCCGGTGTCGCGGATGGCGAAGGTGACGGTCGTGTCGGCAACAGGTTTACGCACAGTGAGTGTGATGGTGCCGCTTTCGGTGAACTTCGCTGAGTTCGACAGCAGGTTGAATAGCACCTGCCGGACCTTGACGAGGTCGGCGTGCATCGGGCCGATGTCATCGGGACACTCGATGACGAAGGCGTTCCGGTTCTTTTCCACCAGTGGCCGCACGATGGCGTCGGCATCGCGGATGAGCGTTGCGATATCGAAGTCTTCGAGGAACATCGTCATGCGACCAGCCTCGACCTTGGACAGATCAAGAATGCCGCTGATGAGAGTGAGCAGGTGTTTGCCTGCCGTCTGGATCTTGCCAAGATCAGGCAGGAAGTTGTCCTGGCCGAGGTCTTCGCATTCTTCCTGCAGCAGTTCCGAATAGCCGATGATGGCGTTCAACGGTGTGCGCAGCTCATGCGACATGTTGGCGAGAAACTCGCTCTTGTGGCGCGAAGCGATTTCCAGCTCTTCGGTTTTCATCTGCAGCTGTTTGAAGAGGCGGGCGTTTTCGATCGCAACGACTGCCTGCGTTGCCAACGCCCCGAGCAGGGTTTTTGCGCGCTCGGAGAATTCAATTGCGTCATGTCGATTGATGACGATCGCCCCGATCGCACCGTGTGGTCCGAACATGGGCATCGCAAGCGACGAAATTTCGGCGATTCCCAGACGATTGGCAACACTGGCATGAGAAGGCCACTTCTCGATGAACGAGGCAACCGATCCCACGAACTCAACGGGCCGGCCTTCGATTCGAGCCTTCGCCCCGATGCTCGCCAGCGGGCCAGCGGGCAACGCTCGGATGCCTTCCGACAAGGACACACCTCCCACCGACATGACATAGATGTATGCCTGCTCATTCTCGATCCAGGAGACACCACCAGACTGCGATTGAGTGAGCGCCAACGCCGCTTCGGCAATCTTGGGCATGGTCTTGTTGAGGTCCGTCGGCGCGCTGGCGACGATGGACAACACTTCGCCCATCACGCGCCTGGTATCGAGGTTCTCGCTGATTTCGCGGTTGCGTTCACGCAGCTCGCCGATCAGCCGCGCGTTTTCGATGGCAATCACCGCCTGGTTGGCGAACGTTTCGAGAATCGGAACGTGCCGGTCTGCAAACGGAATCGCTGTGTTGCGCGAGACGACGATTGAGCCAACCGGGCCACCGCTACCCGGCAAAGGGACGGCCAGTGCGGAATAGGCCGAATGACCCCGTGCACGCATCTCCTGCACGACCCGCGGAAAAGCTTCAGAGACGGCGTCAAGTGTCCCTGAAAAACGCACCGGCTGGCCTGTCAGAAACGCAACGCCTCCAGGAACCCGTTTGTCCACGTCAGCACTCGGCGGTCCTTCGATCGAGTGGAAACCCACGCCCGAGACCCACGCCCGCCGCCCATTGCCGGTTCCATAGGACACCACCACACCGTCAGCTTCACAGAGTGCTGCGGCGGCACTCGCCAGTTGCGGCAAGACGGTGTCGAGTTCTTCCGGCGCGCTGGCGATGACTTCAAGCACCTCGGCAATGGCGGTCTGCTGTTCCAGTGCCGTGTTGATCTCCTTGTTGCGCTGCTGCAGTTCACCGAACAGTCTGGCGTTCTGGATGGCAATGATGGCCTGGTCGGACAGCGCCTGGATGATCGCTTTTTCGGACGCCGTGAAAGCGACCGGTTCGCGTCGGGCAAGAAAAATGGAACCAATAGGTCCTTCGTCACCCGGAAGCGGGATCGCCAGAAACGAGCCGTCACCCAGACCCAGCTCACGATTCAGCTCGACTGAACGTGGATAACGCGCAGCCCAGGCGGAGACCGGACCGACCAGTTCAACGATGCGATTTTCGCGCATGGCTGTTTCCGCAATCGCCGCTCCACGCACGACGTTGCCATCGACGTCGAGCCCTATGGAATGGGAGAAGTTGCCGAGCTGGCTATTCCAGATCGTCATCCTCTCTCCAATCCGGATGGCTACCATGACGAAAGCGGATCTCGTCAGAGATTCCGCTGCCCGACCGATTTCCTGTAGTGCGACTTCAAGGTTCGATGGTGCCGCCGCCACGATGCCCAGCACATTGGCCATCACCCGCTGGACTTCAAGTGCTTCGCGGGTTTGCTGATCGCTGTCCCGGAGTTGACGAACAAGACGCGAGTTGTTGATCGCGACCACAGCCTGGGTCGCGAAGGATTGCAGTAGCTCCACATGCTCATCGGTGAACGCGCGTGCCGTGTTTCGGCGCACGATGAACAGGCCGCGTTGAAGATGCGCACTACGCAGCGGAACGCGGATCTGTGCCAATTCGGTGAGCCCATCTCTGCGGGCTTTTCGGGCACCCCCGGGATACTGCGAGGGAAAGTCCTCCAGGCGCCCTGAGAACATCATGAAGTCATCGCCTGGTATCAATGCTGGATCGAAATTCCCGCGTCTTCTTGTCTCGTATCCACTCAAAGTGTGCCACCCGTGAAGATCGCCGTCGGTGTCGACGAGCATGATCGTCGCCAGGTCCGCATCACACAGCCGTTTCGCCGCATCGCCGATGGTTGCGAGAATGGTGTCCAGCGCGGAGGGTGTACTGCTGATGGCACCCAGGATTTGTGCGGTGGCGGCCGCACGCGCTCGCGCCGCGGAGAGGGTGCTCTGCAGCTGCGCTTCGTGGGCCTCGAGTTCGGTGATACGCAACTGCAGCGCGTCATGGGTAGGTGGTGTCGACATGTCTGTTGAGGCTCCTTCACAGGCAGGCTCGAGACCCGGCAGTATCCCGGGTTCGCAAAGCGCTGCAGTTTACGCGGCGCAAAGCGTGAGCGGCGTCGTAATCGCGCCTGATGGCGGCGGTGCAGGATGGTACGGCGTCACATTCGGACCCGGCAATTCTGCCATTTCCATCTGCGGTGCCTAAAATGCCCGGAGTCATTCTGGCCAGCCACTTTTGCACGTTCAGCTATCGACCGGTCCCGTAGGGCTGCGGACCTACGCCGGTCACTATTCGCAGATTCTCACCGGCTTCTCCCTGCTGGCCAGGCAGGGGCGGATTCGGCTATCGCAACATGTGGACTATACGGGCGTACAGGCGCAGGTCGATGGCATAAAACTGTACTACGACGTCCTTGACGGGCCGGAGATCGATACCGACCTGCTGGACCAATGTGATTACTATTTCAAGCGCAGTTACGCACCGGAGTTCATGTCCGGTTACCGACACGCGCAGCGCATTGTGCCTCTTGGTCTGAACTACGAGGTCTATGGTGATGACCCGGGCTGGGCGGCGGCGTTGCGGGCGCTGTGCCAGGAGTTCGGATTGACTGCGCGGATCCGGGGTTTTACCCGGGCGCTACGGCTCTGCGGTGCATTCCGGCCGACGGTGTCAGCCATGGCGCAAAGGCGTGTCAGGACGAAAAACACCGTCATCTTTCTGACGCAGGTATGGTCTGCCGAAGGACATGATCATCCGGTTGGACCCAACGTTCACGAGATGAATGCGACCCGCGCGGCGTGCATCCGTTTGTTGAAAAAACGGTTCGGGGAGCGCGCGCTCGTCGGCTTCCGGCGGACACCACTAGCGGAACAGCTATTCCCGGATCTGATCACTGACGTAGACACCGACAAGGCGGCCTATTTCTCGCATCTTCAGGATGCCGCGATCGGTATCTCGACAACCGGATTATTCGGCTCGAATCCCTGGAAGCTTGGCGAGTACGTGGCCTTTGGCAAAGCCATCATCAGTCAGCCTTTGTATTATCAGGTTCCCGGCTTCAATGCCGGTGAACATTACCTGGAGTTCCGGTCAGCGGATGAATGCGCTGATCTGGTACAGCGATTGTTTGACGAACCCGAACTGCGTGACAGGATTGCTGCGCGTAATGTCGACTACTATCGACAGCGTCTGCAGCCTGATCAACTGGTAATGCGAACCCTGGAGTATGCCATTCGGTACGCAGGAGGAGTCACGGCGTCCTCTGCTGGAGAGTCAACGACATGACGAATCCTGTGCTCTTCATCGGTCTCGACGGAGCAGAGCCGACCCTGCTCGTCAGGTGGATGGCCGAGGGCAAGCTGCCGGTACTGGCGAAGCTTGCCAGCGAAGGGTGCGTGAGTCCGGTCCGGACACTGCCGGGCATGGGCGACGGCGCTACCTGGCCGAGTCTGGTGACATCTTGTAGCCCAGCCCGACACGGCCGTTACTTTCGTTCTCAACAACGTATCGGCAGTTATGCCTCTTACAACTTCGAGACCGATCTGGATCTCAAAGCAGCGCCGTTCTGGGAGCAACTGGATACAGCCGGGCGCAGGGTTGCGATACTCGACTTGCCCTATACCCCGCGAAGGACGCTCGCGAACGGTCGTCTGGTCGCTGACTGGTGCATACATGATCGTTACGGACTGCCGCGCAGTCATCCCGCTGAATGGATCGAGGAAGTACTGGCGACCTTCGGTGACGATCCGATCGGCGGCTGTTCGGATCATGTTGACAAGAGTGCCAACGGTATTCGTGTGTTTCAGGAACAGCTTATCCACCGTATCTCGCAGAAAGCATCTCTGGTTTGTCGGACGCTGCGCGAGCAGCACTGGGATTTGCTTTGCGCTGGTTTTGCGGAAATGCATGACATCGGGCACATGGCCTGGCACATGCATGATCCGGTTTCGCCTGATCACAATGCTGCCTTTGTGGCTGCCAATGGAGACCCGTGGCTGAACGTGGCTCAGGCTACCGACATGGCGATCGGGCGAATGGTCGACGCGGCTCCTGACGGCACACGCATCGTCATCTTCGCTGGCCTGGGAATGGGCCCTGATTACACCGCCAATGAATTGGTTGCTCCGATCCTCGCGAGACTGGATGGCCGGACAGGCGATTGGCAACCCGCAGTCAGCCGATTGGTTCGTCAAATAACGCGGAACAGCATTGCAGCGCGAATCGCTGGAAAGATCGATTGGCTGGTCATGCTGAAACAACGCCGGATCGCGCGCTTCTTTTCGTTGGAACACAACGAAAACAGTGGGGCGATTCGCATCAATCTCAAAGGACGCGAGCCAGCGGGGCGGGTTGAAGCTGTCGACTACGATGCTGTTTGCGCCGATCTCGCCCAGGCCTTCATGGAACTGCGCAATCCCGAAAACGGGTTGCCCATCGTCAGTCAGGTGATCAAGGTGCGTGATGAGCCCGACTTTGCAGGACCACTGCAGGACACGCTGCCTGACCTGTTTCTGCTGTGGAATCGTGAGGCGCCATTCCACGCCGTAGTGTCCCCTCGCGTCGGTCGACTGGAAGGCGCCAGCAGCTGGGGACGTACGGGGGACCATACGGCCAATGCCTGGCTGCTGGTACATGGCACAGCGCTTGGCGCGGGTCGATTGCCGCTGGTTCCGCGCGTTGTCGATATTGGCGCAACGCTGGCATCCCTGCTGGGCGTGGAACTGTCAGGGGTTGATGGTGTGCCGATTTCAGGGATTGGTGGTGCATGAGCCGGGAAGCTGTGCTGCTTCTCAATCACTTTCTCGACTCGGATCTGGCGACTCTGTACGCAGAACTGGTGCAGGCATGTGGTGTTCGCCGAGATGTTTTTCTCC
>JAYSTS010000207.1:0-5188 GCA_043719475.1 Gammaproteobacteria bacterium
GTTGGGCGTGGTACCACCCAGCGGCAGACTGGTGTAGTTCACCGTGGACGTGTTGGTAATTTGTAAACCTTCGGACAACCCTGCGTTGGTGGTCGCAAAGTAGCGTACTTCGCAGACTTCCCCGGTCGGTAAACCAGCAAACGAGATTCTTAAGCCTGTACCATTCGGATCGGCGTCATCGATCACCAGACTCGCCGCAGTACAGGGTTCACCACCCGGTGCAGCAGGCGGTTGAGGACCGGTGATTCCGCTCAGCCCGTCGTAGGTCAGATTGGCTGGCAGCACATCACCCAGGACGATGTCGTACGCATTTTCTGTGCTGGTTCCATCGTGGCGAATAGTGACGACGTACTCAACACGGCTTCCAGACGCAACCAAGGGCTGAACCACATCTTTAGTGATCGTGAGAACAGGTTCGTGGTGAACGGCATTGGCTGCGCCGGAATTGGTGGTGGCACGCGTCGTCGTTACCGAGGCGACATTGGGGAGCACTGTGTTCGCAGTGGTGTCACCCACAACACGCGCATTGAATTCAAGGACGATCAATTCAAGATCGCCGTCGTGTTCGGTGTTCAGCAGATTGCCGAAGTCGAACACCGGATCACTGCCCGAGCCCACACCGCCACTTGCAGGTGCAATCACACAGTCCAGACCAAGCGTCGACAGATCCGTGTTCTGATCGCCAACACGCGCCGGCGTGCCACTGCCACAAACCAGCCCTGATGCCTGCATATCAGCACCACTATCCGACACCAGCCCGACCAGTGTCCGGCTACCCGAGACGTAGGCCAGACCCGTTGGCAACAGATCGGTCAACGTAAAGCCCTGTGCAGATCCTTGTAGCACATCGATCCGCACCCGATAGCGGACAATTTCACCAACAACCAGATGCAGCGGATTGTCGACAGCACTGGTGTGCGCTTCTGAACTGGTCGTGAAACTCTTCTGCAATGGTATCTGACGGGTGCTCACGGTATCCGTGCCGAGCATTGCCGGCAGCGTCGGGCCACCCAGGGAGTTGGCCCAGACGGCAGACGCCTGATTGGTATAGGTGCTACTGTCCAGAATCGTGGTCTCGAGATTACAACGAACATCGAGCACTACGTTATCGCCCGGATCCAGCGCGTTCGGCGTGAAACCACCGAAGCTGGTAAACGTGTATCCACCAACAAACGGATCGCCCACCCCACTGCCACCTGTCGTGCCGTTCAGCAGGCAGTTCTGGAATTCCGGAGGTTGGGTATCGGTAACAACAAGATCGAATGCGGGTGAATCACCGATGTTGGTGACGGTGATATCCCAGGACGCAAGGTCGCCGGCTTCCCGATTGGTGTCCGCACTGGTGGTCACCACGCTGACTGTAAGGTTCGAGGCAGCGTGCCCCAGCCCCGACCAGGCGAGTCCACCCAGGCTCAGAAACGCAATCAGCAATCCGCAGCAGGTACGCATGTGCAAAGGCCATCCATGGCTGAATTGAAATGAATCGCGGCGATCGTCCTGTCACCGCTCTACGTCAGATTAATGACGCTTTTGAGCAACGCGAGCGTCATCCCATCGAAGTGTAGACGGCGTCACGCATGAGCCCTCCTGTTTTACAGTCGGGGTTTACAGTCGAGGTGGGGTCGAACGAAAACTCGCCGCCGATCAGCCGATTCGGCTGTATGGCATCGGCGAGAGTGAAAATTCCAGGGCGCTGCCAATCCTTACCAGATCAGCCTCCCGGAAGCGCTGCCCAACAAGCTGAATGGAAGTTGGCAGGCCTGCGGCCAGACCGGTCGGCAACGTGAGGGTTGGATGTCCCGAATAGTTGAAGGGTGCAGTGAAGGTGGTGAACGCAACACCGGCTTGGCGAGTTGCGGTACGGGCGTTCATGTCGGCCAGTGAAGGCACCGGACCCACCAGGTTCGGCGTGATCAGTGCATGCACGTCACTGAGCATGATATCCAGTTCGGTCCGAAAACGATTGCGCACCATTTCGATATCATCATACGCACTCTCGTTTACCGACAGACCAAGGTCCAGCAGGCCAGCCAGCACAGGACCATAGTCCTTCCGCCGAACCGGAAAGTACTGCGCATGAGCCTGTGCGCACTCGCGGGCGCACGTCACCACCCACTTGCTGACCAGCACGTGATATTCGGCTGGCATCACAACTTCCCGCACAGTCGCGCCGAGTTGAATGCACTGCAGAGCGGCGTCTCGAATCGCCTGACAGACCGATTGATCCACTCCAGTTTCGGCGTAGTGCCAGTCCACAGCCAGTACGACGCCCTGCAACGACTGGCTCTGAGCCGCGACATAGTTGGGAACTGCAAGATCAGAAGTGGTTCGATCACGTGGATCGAAGCCTGCAATCACACCAAGCAAACGAGCGGCGTCCGCCACGTTACGTGTCATCGGTCCGATATGGTCAAGGCTTTCCGCCAACGGAAACGCACCGAAGCGACTAACCCGCCCATAGGTGGGCTTGAGTCCGACCACGCCACAACTGGCGGACGGGAAGCGGATGGAACCACCCGTGTCGGTGCCCAGTGCGCCATAACAGAGCCGTGCAGCAACTGCGACCCCGGAACCGGATGAAGAGACACCTGACCAATGATCGGCATCCCACGGGTTCCGTGGTGGATCAATATCGGGATGATGGGCAGAAAAAGCGCCCTCGGTGAGCTGCGTCCTGCCAATGATGACGGCGCCGGCCTGTTCAAGTCGTTCAACCACTGTGGCAGTGGTGGACGGTCGAAAGTCCGCCATCACCCGAGTACCACTGGCAACAGGTTCGCCAGCCATGAATAACAGATCCTTGGCTGCCACCGGCACACCATGCAGGGCACCGAGCGGCTTGCCATCCTTGCGGTTCAAATCCAGTTGTCGAGCCCGTTCCAGTGCTGCGTCAACTCTGACCGTCGCATACGCCTTGTAGCGTGGATCGAGCGTCGTGATGCGATCGATCATATGTCCCGTCACGGCTTCAGCCGTCAAAGCGCCACTCCTCATGTGCTGACACACTTCGGTCAGGGACTGTTCATGAAGATTGTTCATGACACGCGATCAAACACTTTGCCGGCATTGAGCAGCCCTTTTGGGTCTAGCGCGTTCTTGAGTGTGCGCATCAAGCCAATTTCATCGGCGCTGCGAGACACGCCCAACCAGGCTTTCTTTTCGAGCCCCACGCCGTGTTCGGCTGACACCGATCCGCCGATATCGCGCAGCGGTTCATACACGCAGCTTTCGACCCGCTGCCGATGTTCCGGCCCGCCGGCACCAACGCCAATCACAAAGTGGAGGTTGCCATCGCCCATATGCCCGAACGTGAAATTGGTGTACGTGCCATAACCTTCCGCAAGCCGTCGATTGACTTCGTTGACATAGGCTTCCATGCGCGACAGTCGCAGACTCACGTCAAACGTAAACGAGGGCGAATAACGGAACGTCTGCTCAACATCATCGCGCATACCCCAGAGCTGCAAGCGCTGCGCTTCGGAACTGGCGATTACGGCATCGGCAATCAGGCCCGATTCATAAGCCGCTTCGAGCGCTGATTGCACAACCGCTTCATCGGCGCCCAAAGCCTCGATCAGCACATAAAACGGAAACGTCTGCGGCAGCGGTGGCTGACTCTTCGCAGGCGCAGTCGTCACCAGCGTGTAGAAGTTGTTCCACATGACTTCAAACGCCGACAACGTACCGCCGGTTCGTGCGTCCATCATCTTCAGCAGCTGACCAAGCTTCTCAAAGCTCTCGACAGCGACGAACAGAGTGGACTGCGTGGTTGGCTTTTCACGGAGCCGCACGACCGCACGGGTAACAATTCCCAGACTGCCTTCCGTGCCAATGAACAACTGCTTGAGATCGTAGCCTGCGTTGTTCTTGATCATGCGATTCATCGAACTGACCACGGTGCCATCCGCGAGCACCGCTTCCAGGCCGAGGATCATGTCCCGCGTCATGCCATAGCGGATCACCCGATTGCCACCGGCATTGGTGGAAATATTGCCGCCGATGGTGCAACTGCCGCGACCACCCAGATCGAGGGGATACATCAGTCCCTGCGCATCGGCTGCCTCCTGCAGGGTTTGCAGAATCACACCAGCCTGCACGACGGCCGTTCGGTCGATCGCATCGATCTCTTCGATGACGTTCATGCGTTCCAGCGAAATCACCACATCATCGGGCGACGTATCGCTGCCATGGACCAGGCCGGTCAATCCGCCATGTGCGATGACACGCTGGTTATGCGCATTGCAGATGGCCATAGCGCGGCTAACCTCCTGCGTCGAGCGTGCCCGCACCAGGGCTTTGGCCGTTATGGTGTCACGGCGCCAGATACCGGCCGAACGACCGTGTACGTCATCCCCCGTCAACACCACATCCTTGCCGAGTTCGGCGCGTAACGTGTCGACCACTTTGTCGCCAGTTGTCGTCATGTTCATTCAGACTCCCTTTTCAGCGGTCACAAGAAACTGGGGCAGGCAGAACAGAAACCGGCCGTCAGGGACGGCAGCTCGCGCCTCATCAAGCATGGCTGTAACCTCTGCAGACGGCATCGTATTGAATGTCCTGATATAACCGCTCATGTTGGTTAACACATTGAGCCCGTTGCCAAGCTGATCCGGTGCCACGGACATCCGTACTTTGGCCGAGCCGAAACCAGCGGTTCGCAACGCCCCCGCCGCCTTGCGTCCAATGAAGGGCTCCTTGAACGCCGGTGACGCCGCTAGAAAAAATGCATCGGTGCGTGTCTTGCCCCATGGCTCGACCAGCACAAAACCCCAATCGCTGTCGATCACATGAGCGCGTCCAACTGGTTTGGTGACGCGGAATACCTCGGCCAGCGTGCCCGCAAGATTGGGTACGTACTCGAGCACATTTTTCATGATGACACGATCAAACGTGGCATCTGGGAATGGCAATCGATGATCATTCACGTGGTGAAAATTGACGTTATCCATCGTGACCGCGCGACCATTCGCGTCTTCGACGAACCGGACATTGATGTCGACCCCATCAACCCTGCCCTGGGGTCCAACCTGACCGGCCAGCCCGATCGCAAAAAAGCCGGGGCCACAGCCAATATCAAGCACCCGCTGGCCGGCTTTGAGTTCTGCGCCTTCCAGCAACGCCAGTTGCGCATCGCGCCAGACGAACATCTGTTCATAACGTGAGATGCGCTCGTCTTCGATCTCGCGCC
>JAYSTS010000208.1:0-2439 GCA_043719475.1 Gammaproteobacteria bacterium
CAGCACATCCGGCTCACCACTGCCGCCATCGTGCTGCAGTGCTGCCACCTTGGCCCGTACCATTGATCGGTACACCTTGTAGAAACCAAGCAGTGCAGCGCCTTGATAATCACCGCTTGCCGCCAGATACGCGTCGATGAATGCGGCAGCGAGGTCCGGACGTGACCGGCACTCCAGATCCATCACCAGAAAGGCCGCATCACTGATGACATCGACCCAGCGCAACCCGGCACTGAACTCGATGCAATCGAAGGCAAGAATTTCCCCGTCCATGCTAACCAGATTGGTAAGGTGCAGATCGCCATGGCACTCGCGGACAAAACCATCTGCTCGTCTGTTGTCCAGGGCGGCGCACAATGCCTGGTGTTGTCGGGCGCTCCACGCTTCGATGTTTCCGACCGTCTCGACCGCGCGACCGTGCAGAATGGTCGTCCCAATCTGCAGGAAGTTCTCCGCCATCGGGCGCCATGCGGCAGCGGCACTGCCAAAGCCAGCGGGTGGAACACATGGCAATCGCTGATGAATGGCCGCCAGTTGCACGGCAAACGCCGCGAGATCTGCTGCAGTCAACGCACCCCGGGTCAGACACTCATCAAGCTGGGATTCCTGCGGAAACCTGCGCATCTGCACGGCCCACTCGATGGCTTCGCCTTCACCGCCAACACGCAGTTCGTCGTTCACCCGAACGATGGGCACCACGCCGGTGTACAGGTCGGGTGCAAAACGGCGATTGAGATCGAACTCCGCGGCGCACAGCGCTTTGCGCTTGGCGAGCGTGGAAAAATCCAGAAACCCGAAGTCGACGGGCTTTTTGATCTTGTAGGCAAACTCACCGGCCAGACAGACCCAGGAGATGTGGGTCTGGATCAGGCGAACCGAAGTCACGGCGTGGGAGTACGCTCGCGGGTTCTGCAATTCCTCGATGTTGAACTGCGGCATCGGCGTTCACGGAGCTCGAGCTGACGACACCCGCAGTGTAACGGTTGTATCGCGATCGGTGCACGTTGTAACGGGTGACGGACGCAGGACACGGAGCCCGACAAAGCCTGCCGTAGCACATCGAGACCAGCTGCCAATGGTCGGGTTATTGCTCAGGGAAGCGTGCGACGTCGTGTTATCAGTCGAAGAGGCTGTCCAGTCGTCGCTTGATCTGATCGGCAACGTACAACGCCAGCGCCTGCAACGTGCTGGTTGGATTGACGCCGCCAGAGGTCACGAACAGGCTGCTGTCGGCGATGAAGAGGTTCTTGACGTCGTGACAACGCCCCCAGGCATTGGCGACAGAGCGCTCGGGATCCGTTCCCATTCGCGTGGTGCCCATGGCGTGTCCGCTGGAGATGCCTTCAGTGAGGGTAGGCGCAACAGCCGTGGCACCGGCTGCCCGCAGCACTTCCGTGGCACGTTGCCCGGCATGGGCCAGCATGCGCAGGCTGTTTTCACCCAGCCGATACTGCACTTTCGCACCGGGAATGCCGTGGCTGTCCGTGGTGTTGGGGTCAAGCGTCACACGATTGGATTCATCCGGCAGGTCTTCGCCCACCGCCACGATCGTTGCGGTGCGATCAAACATTGCCTGAAAGGCGGCATGGTGCCCCTGACCCCACGGCAGGGCGCCGCGCATCAGCCCACCCTGGGCCGTCGCAACGGGACCACTGCCACGCAGGATTTCCATGGTGTAACCGCGTGCGTAATCTCGTGACACATCGGTTTCATAGAACTCCTTGCTCCACAGCGAACAGCCGATGGGCCCTTGCCATCCGTTCAGTGGATGCTCAAAGATACCTTGGGTCAGGGTCATGCAGTGGAGCATGAGGTTGCGCCCCACCAGACCGCTGGTGTTGGCGAGCCCGTTAGGGAATCGTCCTGAACTGGAGTTGAGCAACAATCGCGGCGTGCCGATGCCGTTGCAGGCCACGATGACGATGTGCGCGCGCTGCTCGTGTTCGATGCCGGCATCGTCGAAGTACACCGCACCCCGCGCCATACCACGCTCGTCCAGCGTGATTTCGCGTACCCGGCATCGGGTGCGCAGTTCCACACCTCGCCGGATGGCTTCCGGCCAGTAGGTGATGTCGACACTGGCCTTGGCGCCCTGTGCACATCCCGATGCACACGGACCGAGATTCAGACAAGCCCCACGGCCGTTGTACGGCACCGTGGCAATGGCGCTTTCCGATGGCCACCAGTGCCAGCCGAGGGCGTTGAAGCCTCGGGCAACGGTTTCACCCAGCGTGCCCAGTGGCACGGGTGGTAACAGACCTTCTTTGGCTGGGCACGCCGGGTCGCCGGGTAAACCGGCCACCCCCATAACCTGATCGTTGGCGGCGAAAAACGGTTCGAGATTCTGGTACGAGATGGGCCAGTCGTCGCCTACGCCATCCAGTGTCCGGGTACGAAAATCGGAAGGGTGAAACCGCGGAAAATGGGCCATGTAGAGAA
>JAYSTS010000209.1:0-5171 GCA_043719475.1 Gammaproteobacteria bacterium
GCCAGCCAACCCGTGCGTCCAACGCCCTGTTCGTTCATGTAAATTCGCAAAACTTCAATAAATAGAACCTCAGACAATTTGGCTAGGACGCTCATGCCCCCCGGGCGTGGGGATCTAGCCTCACTCAGCGCATACCGCAATGATGCCTCTAGCCACGTGCCAGCGTTTGATCCACGTACATTGACTTTGACCAAAGCAGGAAGACCCGCCAAAAGCATACGGGCAAGCCGTGAATCGCACGCCAAATACCCACAAACCAGTCGTGTTACCGCACCGCCCCCACCGTAAGCCAATTGACGAGGGCGTCTTGACAACACAACGTCCAGTTTCGCACCTGTCGCGGCGAGTACGCCAGGCGCCGAAGTCATGCGATGTGCATCGCCCTGAGGAAAGATAATCGCATCACCGGCAATGAGATGCACGGGAGTTTGGCCATCCATCTCAACGTAGCATTCCCCTTCTGTAATCATATGGAAGATCACAACCCGTTCAGCACCAGGCTCCAGCAAGGGCGCTGCTGAATCGGCGTGGGGCGATTGGTAGCACCATGGTGCGGTAAACCGACCATTGATAAAAATAGCACCGATGAGGCGCACCACACGAAGCGTCTCTGACAACGCATCCATCAATAAGTGCCTATGTCAATGTGTAGTGCAAAAGGGATCGCATGAGTCAGTGCACAGGGTATGGGTGAATGTCTCAGGCAGCTTTCCACCATGGCACGCAAATCTTCCGGTGGGGTATCGCCAGCAGCGATCTGAACGCGCAATTCCACATCAAAAGGCCCCGCAAAGACGGTCTCACCCGTGGGTTCGAGCATTCCGAGTAACCCCCTGGCGTCTGATCTGCTGCCAGCATGTACCTGTAGCGTATCCAGCGTTACACCCTTGGTTGCGGCGGCCAACATGATCGAGGTTGCCGCACACGCAGCCAATCCCGCGCGAAACAGCCACCCCGGTGTGACCTGATCACCGCTACCGCCGAGTTCTTTGGGCATGTCGGTCAACACCTTAATGCCATCAGCATGGCTGGTTACCACCCGTGCGCCAGAGACCCACTTGGCAACCGCTGGAGCATCGTCATGAACGCCCGCCTCGGGGCGCCGCTGAAATGCGGACTCAACCCGCTGCACAGCCGATGCGATAACTTGCATTGTCATGACCGCTCTCCTGTTGATTCGACACAATGGCATTATGTGTCGATTCATGCTCTCGACGATAGATTTCAGCAGCGTAAGCATCCTATGACGGACGATTGGACAGGAATCGTGGACGTTGAGCCAGTTACATAGCTCAGACGTGGGGGAATGCGGACGATTTGACAAGTTTTTGCCACGCTGAGATAGGACTACAACGACCTGTCAATGACATAGTGCATTACCACTTTAGGAGATCACACCATGGATACCCCCACCGATTTAACCGCGCTGAAAGGCAGACAACAAACCGCTTGGTCCAGCGGTGACTACGCTGTGATTGGCACCACTTTGCAGATCGTCGGCGAATCATTGGCCGAGGCCTGCGACCTGTGCTGGGACGAACGGGTTCTTGATGTTGCGGCCGGTAACGGCAATGCCAGTCTGGCGGCAGCGCGACGCGGCTGCAAAGTCACTTCTACCGATTATGTGGGCTCATTGCTGGATCGCGGCGCTGAACGCGCATCGGCAGAGCATTTGACGATCGATTTCCAGGCGGCGGATGCGGAGGCGCTTCCATTTGATGACGCCAGTTTTGACGTGGTGTTGTCGACCTTCGGAGTGATGTTCACACCCGACCAGGCCAAAGCAGCGGCCGAAATGGTGCGTGTGTGCCGACCCGGTGGGCGCATCGGTTTGGCCAATTGGACCCCAGAGGGATTTATCGGGCAAATGTTCAAGACTTTGGGGCGACACCTGCCACCGCCACCGGGCGTTCAACCGCCTTCGCGTTGGGGAGTGGTGTCGCACTTGGAATCACTGTTCGGATCATCTGCTGCGTCCATCCGCGCGACGCCGTTGATGTTCAATTTTCGTTACCGATCAGCGGCGCATTTCATCGATGTATTTCGCACCTGGTACGGTCCTGTCCACAAAGCATTTGCTGCTCTGCCTGCCGAGGGCGCAGCTGCATTGGAAAAAGATCTGACTGAACTGCTCAATCGTATGAACCGTGCAGACAACGGCTCATTGATTATTCCCAGCGAATACCTGGAAATTGTCATCACGCGTAGTGGCTCATGAAAACCCTCGTCCAGGATGCTCAGGCACCGCTACGCAGCCAATACAAGGAAACGCCGGCATTGGCCATGGTCATCGACCACGCGCGTACCTGCGGCACCGATCCCTCAGATCCTTTCCACTCGCGAGTGGAGCCGATGGATGGATGTGGCGTTTTCGTTCCCGTCGGTGTGCACCGGGCCGTCGGTGGTCTGCATGACGCCCCTACACCCGGGGACATGCTGTGCGCTGCGTTGGCGGCGTGCCAAGACTCAGCGGTCAGAATGGTGGCCAATCGATTGGGTGTCGAAATCATCAACCTGGAGGTTCGTGTGACTGCAAAAGTGGATGTCCGCGGCGCATTAGGCATGGAGGAGGATGTGCCAGTAGGCTTTCAGTCCATGACCTGTGACATCGATTTGAAAGTGAAGGCCGGAACACCTCCCAAATTGTTAGACCGTCTGCGCATGGCAGCGCAAAAGTGCTGCGTGGTACAGCAAACGTTGCAACGCCCACCTCCGGTGACAACCCGGTTTGAGGTCTATGCAGCTCGCGCGGGATGAGTTCAAATTACCCAGTCTTATGTGTAGCGGCTGCACGTAGGCTAATCAGCCATTCAACAGAAAATCGTCTCGTGCGCACTCTGGGTCTGGATAGGTGTAAAAGCCTTTGCCCGATTTGACACCGAACTCGCCCCACTCGACCATGGCCAGCAACGCGGCTGGCGGCTCGTCGCGCGGGTCCCCTGAGTCTTTGAAGTAGATCCGCTCGACAGCCAGGATCACGTCGAGACCCACGAGGTCCATCAAGAAGAAGGGACCATAGGTCATTCCGGTGAAGACCATCCAGGCCCGATCCAGATCGCGAAAGTCGACGAAGCCGTTGGCCCACATGTACAAGGTCTGACGCTTGACGACCCGCCAAACACTGTTGAAGGCGAAGCCGAGGATTTCTTTTTGCACCGACAGTGGAACGCATTTCACAGAACGTACGAACTCGCGCGCCAGCGTCAGCGTCTGGGGCGTCGTGACCTTGCCACCCATGACATCGGCCATGTTCATGCCGACGGCCGGCTGGTAGAAGTGCATGTTGACTCAGCGCTGCAGTCTGGTCGTGGCGCTTTCGATGCGCGACACAGGCATCGTCGAGCTGTTGGTCGCCAAAATCGCCTCCGGCGGCGCTAGCCGATCGAGTTCTGCGAACACCGCTCGTTTAACTGGCAGATCTTCCGGGACGACCTCAATGACCAGGTCCGCACCCCGCAACGCGGCCGCAAGATCGGCGTGGACCTCGACCTTGGCGGCATGCTGCTCCCACTCTGCAACCGGAAATGTCGGTCCTTTGCGCGTCATGGCCATAGCGTCACGCACCTTGGTCTGCATGCGCTGAAAGGCGTGGGTCGGGGTCGAAGCCGCAGACGCGGTGGCCGTAGGCGGCGGCCTGAATCGCTACCTGCATGCCCAGTGTTCCAAGGCCGACGACGGCCACGTTGATTGCTTTCATGTCTTCTGGCTCCGGTGTGAATTTAGGAATGACGCGATGTGTTCATTCACGCGTTCTGAATCGGTGATGGGCCCCATGTGGCCCAGACCCTGCAGCATGATCGGCGTGACCTGGGCCATGGTGGCTGCAAGCAGGCGTGCCACGGACTGCGCCGATTCGGGCGAACGATCGCCCCACATCAGCAGTACCGGGATTTGCAGCGCAGCGAACGCCGTCGCTGACGCCGCTGGCGTGAAGGTCGCATCGCGCCAGCGAGCGACGTTGCGCACGGAGCGCGCCACCGCGTCCTGCCGCTTGGCGGGCATCTCGCGCCAGCTGCCCGGTTTCATCCAAAAGTCGATGAAGCGCTCCGCGGCCAGGGCATCGTCACCGTTGCGAACGCTGGCAGCGGCATCGGCGCAGGCATGCGAGATGCCGGCGGCAGGCGAGATGCTGGGGTTTTCCCCCGCTACCAGGTAAAACAGGGTCGGCTCGTACACAGCGATGGATAGCACGCGCTGCGGATAGCGCACCGCCAGCTGCAGGGCGACAGCGGCTCCGTAAGAGTGGCCCACCAGATGGAAAGGCTCGTCCGATCCGCGCAGCGCGCCGTACAGGAAATCGACCTCGGCATCGAACGTCGACCGGGTCGACGGCGGCCACTCGGGACTCTGGCCAGCGCCGTAGCTGTCGGCGGCACGGATGCAAAAGCGATCCGACAACAGGGTCGAGAGCTGGCGCCACTGCGACGACGTGCTGGCATTGGAGTGAAGACAGACCACGGCTTCGCCGCGCCCCTCTTCCTGGATGAATGGTGTTTGCAGGTCCAACGTTGATTCCCTCAGATCAGCGCATCAGGCGGTCGCCCAAGCGCGGTTTTCCATAACAGCAAGGATGTGCCTGGCCGCCCGTACGGCACCGTCGGTCTCCACCGGTTTGTAATTCACTGGTGCATGCATCGCCGTCAAGGCGCGCTCTGCGAGCTCTCCAGGCGAAAGCTCCTTGAACCGCACCGAGCAGTCGGCACAGTAGTTGTGCAATCGGTTCTTGACATGGATGCACTGCTCGAAATGCCGTTCCAATGGAAAGCTGAGGAACGGCTTTCGCGTGGCGACCAGTTCCATGCAGGTGCTCAGACCGCCTTGCACCAGCGCCAGGTCGGAGCAGGCCAGATGTTCGAAGAGGTTGTGCACATAGGGCAGGACCTCGAGTCCGCGGTGTGCGGGAAACGCTTCGCGCGGCAGGCGAGGGCCTGCGACAAGCACCATGCGCAGCTCGGGCACCTGCCGCTTCATGGCTGGGAAGGCATCCGCGATCGCGTGCAGCAACGGCGCGCCAACCGAGGTGCCACCAACCGACGCGATGACTAGCTTTTCGTCGCTTCGGTACCCGTGGCGCGCGCGCAGCACATCGACATCGGCGAGCGACTTCGGATCGAACGGCAGAGCGTAGCCGGTGAAGGCGAAATTGCGCTGGGTCCAGTCGCGGATATTCG
>JAYSTS010000210.1:0-13998 GCA_043719475.1 Gammaproteobacteria bacterium
CGAGCACATCTTCGATCGTGATGGGTTTGCGCATTTCCGCTGTCGGATTGAGGCAAGCGTGCTGGCGGCCAGACACGGCGACGGCCGCAAAATGCTCGGGACTCGCGCCGTAGGCATGCAGGTAAGCCTGGGCAATCAGCGCGTAGTAACCAGGAACCGTGGCGCCATACGGCGTTTCGTACTGCGCATGACCGGAGGACGACTGCATGATCATCGCCTGTTCACGAGAAAGCCCGGTTCGCAAACTGTCTGCCATGGAAATCACCACGGTGTCGCAGATACCGGCGTCGATGGCCAGGGCCGCTTGATACAGCACAGTGAACGTCGCACCGCCTCCCGCAGCTGCAGTGGCACAATAGCGCGGTCGTATCCCCAGATACTCCGCGACCGCTTCTGCGTGATACATATAGGGCTGCGCCATGCTGTTGCACGTAACAAGTCCATCAACATCGGACAGCTTCAATCCGGCATCACGAATGGCAGCCATCGCTGCGTCGACACACAGCGCCGTCGCACTTCGATCCGGCACCTTGCCAACGGCAGTTTCGGCAAAACCGATGATGGCCGTACTGCCTCGCAATCCCATTAAAAAAACCTCACGGTAGCTTTGCCGGGTGTGATGATTTCGCCAGCCTCGTTTTTCACAGTCAGATCGCACGATACACGATGGTTGGGCACATCTATCGCAGTGATCGTCCCGCCTGCGGTCAGTGTCTCTCCGATGAAGGACGCCTGACGATTGGAATATTCCAGCTGCTCGACGACGCCTGCATCACCAACCCAGTTGTCAGCCACCTGGCCCAGCCAGTCGCCCAGCATCGGGCCGGCGATGACCAGCCCTTGGTAGCCTTCAACCTCCGTCGCATAGGGCAGATCGTAGTGAATGCGATGTGCATTCCACAACATGGCGTTGTAGAAAAAGAGCTGGATATTATCGGGTGTGTAATTCGTCTCAGGCAAGCTGTCACCGGTGCTGATCGCGCTTAGATCGCGATGCGGTTTCATCGCAGCAGTCTCGTGGTTTTTTCCGTCAACACCGGCGTACCGTCTTCCCGGGTTACTTCCAGTACCACCTCATAAAAAATCAGTGCGCCGCTACGACCTTCTTTTTCGTAGATGTTGGTGAGAGTGCGGTTGCCGATCAGCGTATCCCCCGCCCGAATGCGGTTGTGATAGGTGATGTCCAGCCCCCCGGCCATCGCCTTTTCCAGTGGAAACTTCGGCAGCAGCTTGTCGATGGAAACCCCGTCCGCTGAAAGCTCGGCGAGTGGGACCACATCCCAGAAGAGCGCGACGTGATACAGCGGTGGCGCTTCATCGCCATCCACATACCGGCGCTGCGTTTGAGAGGTTGCGATGGCGTACTTGCGAAGATCTCGACGGGTCACCACTTCGGACCGTGGTTCGGACTTTCGACCGATGTAAGCAAGAACCTCAGGCGTCAGCACGGGCATCGAGTGGCTCCCCGCTTCAGGCTTCGAACGCAGCGCGCACTTTAGGCAGCACCTGCGTCGCCATGTATTCGATGCGTGCACTGCCTTGTTCGATGGGTTCACCAGGCAGCTGTGCCCAGAAATGCACGTCCCTGATTTCGGGATAGGTTTTGAGCATGCTCACCAGTTCCAGAACTGCCTGTGCGCCATCCCAGACCTCATACAGCCCATCGCGAAGAGCGGCTTCACCGTTCGGAAACAGCGGCACCTGATCAGGCGGACCGAACGCGCCCCAGGCCACATAGGCGTTGGTCTGATACAGCGCATACGGCGCAACCTTGCGGGCCTCGGCCTCAGGATCTGAGCTGATGATGCCCCAGTGTCCCGCATAAATCGCACCACTGGCGCGCGGCTTGCCTTGATCCTCCAGTGCCTTGATGTAAACGTCGTGGCCGATGCCACCGGTGGATAGAAAACCATCACCGAGACGCGCTGCACGTGCGATGGCAGGCTCTGCCATGCCCCCCATCAGGATCTTTGGCTTGACCGTCGGAACCGGACGCACTGGCAAATCATTGATTTGATGGCGCTTGCCCTGCATTCGCACAGGCTTTCCTGACCATGCCTGGCGGAGAATATCCACCCCTTCTTCCATCAGGCTGGGTCGATGTTTGAGGTCGCGCTTGAAGTAGTTGAACTCCAGTTCGCGATAACCCAGTCCGACACCGAGATCAAAACGACCACGCGTGAGAATGGAAAGACTGGCGGCATCCTCAGCAAGCCGAACTGGATCGGCCAATGGCAACAGTATGAGATTCGTTCCGATCTGCATGCGCCGCGTACACTCGCCGATGGCTGCAGCGAGGATCAACGGAGACGGTGTATAACCATCTTCGACAAAGTGGTGTTCGGTGAGCCACACCGACTCGAAGCCAAGCTGCTCGGCCCACACAATCTGCTTCAGATATTCCTGGTACAGATCTTCGAAGCTGTATCGAGCCGGCGCGGGATTGCGGAAGTCGTACCACAGACCAAAACGGACTTCTCTACTCATGCCGGAATGCCTCCGAGAAAGTCATGCAACAGTTTCTTATACGTTGGTGCATCTTCAAGGAAAGGTGCATGACCACATCCAGACATCACCGCAAGACGACCCTGTGGCAGCAATTTGCTGGCAAATTCAGCAATTCCAGGCGGCACCACACCATCCTTGTCACCGGTGATGACGAGCGCAGGCACATCGAGCGCCTGCATGATCGCGCGCTGATCAAGCGCGCCGAGAGCGCCTAACGACGCGTCTGCTGCTGGCCCCGCCTGCAATGCCAATCGAAAGGCGTGCTCCTTGACGAGGTCAGTGACCGGTGCCACAAACACGCCCTGGAAATACAGGCCGTATAAAAAGTTCACTCGATCCGCGCGCAGCGCGGCCACAGTGCCAGCCACATCTGCAGGTGACCCACCGTGCGGAAAACCACTGGCCTGAGTATACCGCGGTGTTGCACCACCAGTCAGAACAAGCCCCTTCAACCGTCGCCCGAGTCTGGCCGCCGCGTCAACCACGACGGCGCCGCCCAGTGACCAGCCATTCAACACCACGGACTGCAATGACAAGTGTTCACACAGGGCCACGATATCGCTGCCCAGTGCTTCAATGGACACATCGCTGAAATCCTTGTCCGATTGCCCACAGGCACGGTGGTCATAAGCAAGTACCCCAAAACCTGCGTCGCACAGACCGGCAGTGACGTCGTCCCAGGCCCGAGAATTCATACCCCAGCCATGAGACAGAACCACTGTCGGGCCACGCCCTGGATAGAACTCATAGGCAACGCATTTGTTGCCCTCAACGGCAAGGCGACTCATGTTTTTTCTCCCCCGGAATTGACGCAGAGAATACCACCAAACTTCAGGCTGTCATCGACACGCTCGGACAGGATAGGATCGTTCATCCCAGTCGACCGGAACTTTTCATGGATCTGTACGAGGTCATGCATACCACCTTTGCCGCACGCGACTTCACCGACGAACCTGTGTCGGATGCGGTTATCAGGCGCATTCTCGACCATGCCCGTTTTGCGCCGAGTGGCGGTAACCGGCAGGGTTGGAAGGTCATCGTCGTTCGTGATGCCGCAACCCGGGCGGCTCTCGGTCCAATGATCCGTCCAACCATGCAGCGATACGTGGCCCAGGTGCAGGCCGGGGAAGCGCCCTGGAATACCATCAACCCCACCCGGCTGTCACCGGAAGAGATCAGCCGGGTCGAACCACCACAGGGACTGATCAACAAGCTGACTAACGCACCAGTCTTGTTGCTGGTATTTGTTGACCTGTCAGTTGTGGCGTCGTTCGATTCGCAACTTGACCGTGTCGGCGTGATTTCAGGCGCGTCGGTCTACCCATTTGTGTGGAACATCCTGCTCGCCGCACGAAATGAAGGGCTGGGTGGGACGCTGACGACCTTTGCGGTGGGCAGGGAGTCCGAGGTGCAGAAGCTGCTGGGCGTGCCGTCTCATGTGGCCATGGCTGCAATGATACCGCTGGGCAAGCCGGTCAAGCAGCTCTCCAGGCTCAAGCGCAAACAAGTGGATGAGTTTGCGATGCTGGAGCGTTGGGGTGGTGGTCATTTGGGCTGACACCCCTGTAGGAGGGGTCTCCTGACCCCGATTTCTGATCGCGATCAGGAGATCGCTCCTACAAGATTCGGCACGGAGATCGCGATCGGGAGATCGCTCCCACCCTCTTGTTTGCATCTCGGCGCCACACCGGGACGCCAGGCAATACTCAGCCTTTGGCGTGCATCAGAATGTCGTCGACAAAACTCCGCCCGTCACAAGGCCGCGGTATCTGCTGACCCAAGTACTGACACAGCGTTGGCACCACATCAAAAGCCGATACACGGGGATACCGCCCGGCCTGGAAGTCACTGCCTATCCAGACAGCGAAGCCGTAGCCTCCGCTATGACCACCGGGCCGACGGTACGCCAGTGGTCCGATCACATCGCCATCCGGCAGTTCGAGCGCCAGTGGTGAGCCCTGCCAAAGGATCACGATGTCCGCCTGCGTATCCTGAATCTCGAATGGGGCGTGAGGTCGAGTGTAGATGACCTGGGCTACGGCCAGTTTGCCGGTACGCGGATTGACACACTGTTCGAGTTCCGCGCCAATCTGCCGGCAGATCTTGTCATAGTCCTCAGGTGCGATCAGTCCTTTCGCCTCACGACCACGCACGTTCAAACGCAGTTGCCCGTCGTAAAAAGACGGGAGCGCAAACACCGGCATCTCGGGCCAGAACGATGCATACCATGAGGCCGGCATCCAGCTGACAGGGTGGCCCGCTCGGTCGGCATTTTCTTCGACGCCCGAGCCGGAGGATTTGCGCCACCGTTCCATCAGCTTGTCGCGCAACCGCGGTTTCACCGGTTCGAACTGTCGCCTGACATGGGCGCTCCAGCTTTCGTCTTCGCCAACGACTGGCAGAGCCGCCGAATCCTTCGCCTCAGCGATCAGTCTCGGTCGATGGAAGTGGCGCCGGTACATCATTTCGGGAAGCAGCGCCATGCTCGACACATCGGAGTCGTTAGCGCCCATGCCGTGCAGGGAAAAGAGCAGCACGCTGCAGTCAGCGAACTGACTGGTCAACTGCGCCAGCATGGCATCCGCCGCGACGTAGACACCGATGATGCCGTCTCGTGCGGGTGCCGCTGATGGCAGATGGTGCAGTGGATGCTCGGCATCCACACCATGCCACAGTGCCTCGATGGCCGAGTGGAATTCGCTGATCACCATCACGCCGAGCTGCCAGTCCGGCAGCCGCTCGCCAAACAGCCAGCTGGCGATCTCGCCACGTAACCGGGTAGCTCTGACGATGTCCTGTGCCATCTGACGAGTGCGCCTTTCACTGGCCCAGGTATAACCATAGATGAACGACTCAGCAGGATAGGGTCCGAATTTCGCCCCGATCTCTGCTGCAAGGCCATCTGGATTCGCAGTCGCGGAAGTACCAGGATCGTGCGCGCCCCAACACACCAGACCTTGCACATCCGGTGCTCGCTGGAGGTCAAAATACGGCGGGTCGAATACCACCGTCGAAACGGGCAGCTGCTGCACAAAAGGCACAAGTTGAGTTGGCATCTGTGTGCACTGATATGTCGCTGGATCGAAGGACACCGCCGACCACCGTGAAGCGCCTTCAGGGGACAGCCCTGTGGCAAAGTGTTCCCATGCAAGCCCTGATCGCTTCGCGTTTCCATGATCGACGGGGACGTAAGCGCCTTCCTTGAAAAGGCGTTGTAACGTCGGGAGTCGGCCTTGTGCAATCAGCTGCGTAGCAATGCTCCCTTCAAACCCATCCAGACCAATAACCAGCAATCGCTTCTTAGTATTCATGCGTGCTCTCCGGCGCAGATGCAGCTTTTTGGCGGGAAAGTAGAGCATGGAAAATCCCTGCGACCCGGCCCCATGAACGAGCCGCATCTTTGAGCAACTGTGTAGTCATGTCCGCAGGTGTGTTAAGCAGCAGACCTGCATCTGATTTCAGTGCTGATCGTAATGAGACAAGTGTTTCGCGAACCAAACGGCGGCCGGAGAGTCGCTCCGAAATTTCTATCCCCTGTCGAAAGCCAAAACTGAAGTAGTAGTCGCGCAGGTATCTGCGTGTTTGACGACCCGGATCAATATGGTGCGACACAGACGCATCGCGCAGCCAATAACCCGGGCCATCACGAACTGCTTGCCGGATGACTTGCGTTTCTTCGCCCCCCCGCAGTTGATGCTTTGGGTGTCGCCCGAGGTCCGGATCGAACCCGATCCTCTCAAGATAGTTTCGCCGAAGCGCAAAGTTTGCGCCGTAGGGCACGACGCCTGTTGCTGCGAACGTATCGCCGATGTCATCCGCCGCCAGACCTGCAAAAGCGGACTTCACAATATTCAGCCCATTAACCAGCCAACCTTCCGGTTGCCCTTCGAGAACGATGTGAATAGGCCCCCCAAAGGCCCGAGCGTCAGGTCGATTACGGATTGCTTCGTAATAGCGGATCAACCATTTTTCGCCCACGGTGACATCATCGTCCGTCCACAGTATCCAGTCGCCGCGAGCCACACGGATACCACAATTACGGGCATGGGAGAGTCCTGGAGTTGCCTCCTCCACAACAGAAAGTGCGAAATTTCCCGCATCCGTTGTTGCCACATATGTAGCGAAATCTGTTGCAACATCCCTCGTATGGTCTGCCGAGCCGTTGTCCACCACGACAACTTCCCAGTCTCCGGCCGGCGGATGTTCACACCGGGAAATCGAGCGCAGTGCTTGCCGCAAATAGTCGGCTCGATTGCGAGTACATATCACTACGCTGAGGCGCATGCAGTCCTGCTCTACTCTGGATCGTATCTGGATCGCGTGTGGATCGCGCGTTGCTAAACCGTCAGGATAGCGGCCAATACCGTGACACGACACAACGGAGATCACAACATTGAAGCTCTTCCTGCACATCGGGCTGCCAAAAACGGCATCGACATTTCTGCAGGCCACGTTCGCGCGCCACCACAGCATTGGCTACCTGGGACGGCCCTACACACAGGAGAACCGATCCTTCAACCAGCTGCAGTATGCGTTCGATGGCGCTTGGGACGCGGTCGAATTCGCCGATGTACTCGCCCAATGGCGATCAGGGTTCACCGACAAATCCGCCCTGGTCATTTCCGACGAAATGCTGGCCGGCTTTCCTGCGTACAACTTCATCAACCGCAGCATGATCGCGGACCGACTCGCGCAGTCGATTCCCGATGCCGAGATCATCCTCTACCTGCGCAACCAGCGTGACCTGCTGCTGTCCATGTATAACCACTATGTAAAGATCGGGTGGATCGCACACCCACTGGACACACGTTTTGTAACCGTGCCGGGCACGGGGATGTCGCTGACAGAGTGGTTGAACGGCGAACATACCTGGAGCCGCAGCCGACGCTTCATCGACAACCGGAGCTTTTGCAGTGTGGAGCATTTCCGGTTTTCTACCCTGCTGGCGCTTTATCATCAACGATTCGCAAAGGTCCACGTGCTCTTGTTCGAAGATCTCCAGTGCAATCTCTCATCACACCTGAACAGGTTGGGCGCGATCTTGTCTGTCGCTGACCTGGAGCAAGCCGCCGGGGGTCTCGACTCGGCGAAAAATGCCTCAATGTCTGATGCAGATCTCGTGCGCCGACTTGCAACCAATCGCCTGGCTGGTTTCCGCCCGAAGGCACTCAAACGCCTGCTGATCCCCATTGTGGCACACCAGCACAGGCGGGTGGCTGTAGAGGCCAGACAGTACGTAAACGATGTGCTGCGTCAGTCCGACCTGGCGGAAGATAACAAGTCCATCAACGCCCGTTACAACCTCGGCATGGAGCGTCATGAAGGATACGCCCTCGCATGAACGGCCACGGGCTGTCTCCGCCGGTGACTACAGAAATTGACTACACCGTTGCCATCTGCACCTGGAACCGTGCCGAACGCCTGGTACAGACACTGACTTGTCTGCTCGACCTGAAAATCCCGGAAGGTGTGAGCTGGCAGTTGCTGGTGGTCGATAACAACAGCACCGACCATACTCAAGACGTCTTGCGGCGGTTCGAAGATCTGCTCCCGCTCAGCCACTGTTTCGAGCTGCGCCAAGGGAAGTCTCACGCCCTGAATCGTGCCGTCAGGCACGCGACGGGTCGCTGGATTCTCTGGACTGATGACGACGTGCTCGTTCCATCCGACTGGCTGGCCACCTATCACACTGCAATTGCCACGTGGCCAGAGTGCGGGTTTTTCGGCGGGCCCACGGTCGCGCGACTAAACGTTGCGATGCCAGCGTGGCTTCAGGATGACTGGTCGTTTCTGCGTTATGTGTACGGAGATCGGCATCTTGGCGACTCAGTTTTTGACATCGACGACGAATCCCTGCCGTGGGGCGCAAACTTCGCGATTCGCACCAGCCTTCAACGGTTGTACAGCTTCGACCCCAGACTCGGGCGCACCGGAAAACGCCGCCTGAGTGGCGAAGAAAGTGAACTTTGCCGAGCGTTGCTGCGAGGCGGAATCAACGGGAAATGGCTGCCGAACGCGTGTGTTCAGCATTGTTTACCCGATTCGTCTCTGACACGTGGATACGTGTACCGCTACTACATCGGCCAGGGCGAGACTCGGGCCAGGAAACGTATTGAGACATTGGGGCTCAAACCACGCCTCCGGCAACTGCTTCGCCTCGGCAAACTCGTCACAAAACTGCTCCTCACAGGCGCGCGGACACAAACGGTTGACATGCTGACGACAGTGGAAGTCTGCATGACCCTGGGCGATATCCGTGAGAGTGTCTTCGCGAGCTGGGTACGTTTCAGCGCCCGGTTTCATCGTTCACACACAATCGCCTTGCCTGGCGATAACCTGAACCACGGCGATAGGGACGCGCTCGGTCGAACCGCGTTGCATCAAGCTGCGGGCACTGGTGACGTAGAAGGAGCCGTCGCGATGCTGGCTGCAGGAGCGAACTGGCAGGCGGAAGACTCTCTTGGCCGGACACCACTCGATCTCGGCGAGGTCAGCCTCGAATTCCTGCACCGGATTCGACAGGGTTTGCGTCGGCATAAATCGTCAATGGATATTCAGCTATCGCCATCGATGCAGCTACACCTGGATGCGCTGAATCGGGACGGCATCACCCGTATTCCAGCGTTCCTGCCAGCACCCATGCTTTGCGCGCTGCAACTGGAGTTCCAGTCCTTCGTCGCTGCACTCGAAGAGCGGGTTTCCAGGGGAGAGGGATTATTTCAGCGATACGATGAAGAGGAGCACTGGTGGGATAGAGATCAGGCATACATTTCCAACAACGCTCTCAAGCACTGTCCAACGCTCGCAAAACTCTGCTGCAGTCCGGACCTGATGACTCTGTCGGATGCTTATTTCGGCGCATCGGCGTTTATCACCCGCGCCGTCGGCATGCGTTACCTGCCGACTGACGTGCGTACCAACGACATGTTCGGCTGGCACCACGATATGGAAGACAAACGTCTGAAGCTGATGGTACTTCTAACCGACGTGACAGCGGCTGACCAGTCGATGAGTTATGCGCTTGGCACCCACCGGTTGCGTCACCCCCTGAACATGTTCCTGCGCAATGCGATCAGCCTCGGTCATTGCAGAACGGCGCTGAAGCGCCCGATTATTTTGCAGGATACGATTGGCAAAGCCGGTGATGTGTTTCTGTTTGATTCCAACGGCGCGCACCGTGGTAACAGGCGCCCTCACGCGTCGATTCGAGATGCCCTCTTTGTTGAGTACTGCACCGACACCAGTGACATCTGGGGTGCAGATCTCAACCTGAACGACCCAGACAACGCAGAGATCCGGGCAAATCCGCAGCTCGCGCTGATCGCGAATACTCCGAAGAAGTGGAACCTCCGGGTTGGACGAAGTGCACCAACCTGGGTTGAAACCCTTCCACACCTCGCAATCTGGCTGCCTGCAGCGATACCGGTGGCCGATGGCCGTGTAAACGTCTCCGCTTCAGATGGCAGAGTCTCGCACTCAACGTGAACCGGATAGGTCAAAAGGCCTTGCCAGCTCCTCTCCTCCACCCGTCTCCTCATCGGCGAGGCATCGCTCCAGTTTCCGCGCCAGGACATCCACGTTCGGCGACCAAAAAATCTCGCGATGATTGCCAGGAACCGTGAGCACGAGGAGATGGCCATCAACCCAGTCAGACCAACCCTGTTGCAAGCGTGCGGTCCTGCCATCACCGGCGAACACAATCAGATCACCTGCATACCGTTCAGCGACCTGTCGATCCAGCAGTCGGCGGTGATTCCATGAGAGGTAACCATCACGGTCGACAAC
Organism: Gammaproteobacteria bacterium; assembly: GCA_043719475.1. GTDB lineage: Bacteria > Pseudomonadota > Gammaproteobacteria > Pseudomonadales > Azotimanducaceae > SYFY01. The sequence goes on from JAYSTS010000210.1 coordinate 10,294, forward strand.
ATCCAGCCGTCCACCGAAGCGCAATCGTTGATGCTGGATCCTGGGTCGCAATCCATCCATCAGACTTTCGAAAAGGTTGACCAGCCAGAGGGATGTGGGACGACCGCCTCTCCCTGCCACACGCCTCACGCGACGCAGGTGCTCGCGCAACGTAGGACCAACTCCGGATTCGGCCAGGCCCTCATCAGGATCAATGTCTGCATGTTTTCGGAGAGGTGGTCCGCTATCAAAGATTACAAGCCGGCGCACATGTTCCCCTCGTGCTCTTAACCGGCACGCCATTTCATACACAACCTTGCCGCCGAAGGAGAACCCGCCGATCGAGTAAGGGCCTTCCGATTGCACGGTTTTCATCTCGTCGATGTAATGATCCGCCAGTTCGCTGAGCGATGCGAAGTGGAAGCGAGAACCGTCCAGATTCGGTGGTTGAAACGCATAGACCGGCTGTTCCGTATCCAGTCGGTCAACCAGCTCGCGCAGAAACAGTACGCCACCGAAGACGCCGTGCACACAGAAAAAAGGTGCTCGTTGCCCATGTGTACGGAAAGGAACCAGAGTGGCAAAGCGCCGATTTTTCCCGGCGGCATCGATCGCAGCAGCAAATGTTCTGGCCTGGCTTGATCTCAGGAGCGTAACCAGCGGCATCTGAACACCGAACTCGCGTGCAACTCCCGCGACCATCATCATGCCGCGCATCGAATCCCCACCCAGCTCAAAGAAGTCATCGTCCAGGCCGATTCCCGTCCGACCAAGCACGTCACACCAGATCCGGATGACTTCGCGTTCGGTCCGGGTCGCAGTTGCCCGTGCAGGAACTGCGGTTGACACCGGCAGCGCAACAACACTCTCTGAGAGTCGGCGGCGATCAACCTTGCCACTGGGTAGCTGCGGCAGCGCATCCAGCCACCGATAAGCTGCAGGGACCATGAAAGCCGGCAGCGTGCCACTGATGGCTGAACGCAGGTCGCGTACGGAAGGCTGCTGGAACCCGGGACGAACCACCAGGCAGGCTTCAAGGGTATCGCCCCGCTTCGTGTCGTGGCGCGCGATGACAACCGCATCCTGGACCGCCGGAATGCATTTGAATGCAGCTTCAACCTCATCGAGTTGGACGCGGTTGCCGTTGATCTTGACTTGGAAGTCGGTGCGACCGGTCATCCAGAGACAACCATCTGCATCGCGTGTGCCGAGATCACCGGTGCGAAAAATCCGCCGCGAGTGATCATCGGGATCGATCTGCATCACCTGTGCGGTCGTGTCCTCGCCCCGCCAGTAGCCAGGGGTGATATAACGACTTCGTACCACGATTTCCCCAGATTCGCTGGCGTTACCGTCTTCATCAAGCAGTTCCAACGCCGGTTCACCAAGGGCATAACCGAGAGGCACGATCTCACCACCGAGCTCAGTGGTGTCATCGACAAAAAAAGAACACAGCAAGCCCACTTCCGACGATCCATAACCACAGTGGATCCGCCAGCTGCCAGGTAACCGCTGCCGGCACTCTTTGATGTCTTGCGCGAACGAGCGTTCGCCACCAAGCTTGATCAGCCTGAGATCTGGGAACGAAGTACCGGGTTCGAGGTGCCTGAGAAACTGCCGAAACACCGTGGCGACACAGCAAAATATCGTGATCTTCTCGTTTCGCAGCCAGCTCGGAAGGTCGGTGATCCCTTGGGCCAGCAACGGGTAAAGGTGAAGCGACGCGCCATTGAGTAGCGCATTGAACGCATCGCGATGTCCCCCGTAAACCGACGGTGAGTAAATCAGCGACTGCCGTTCGCGAGGATGGATGTCAAATTCCCGACCATGCCGTTCCATGTTGTGTAACACCGTTTCATGGGAGTGCATCACGCCTTTGGGGCGGCCCGTTGAACCGGAGGTGTAAATGAGACACGCCAGGGCTTGCGGATGAATCGCGACAGCAGGGTTGGTATCGACAAGTCCAGCTTCGAGCTGATCTATCTCGATACACCGAATTGAATGATCCGGCGTGGACCAGACCTGCAATCGACGAGCTTCGTTCGTCAGCACGAGCGGACATCCCGATTGCATCATGATGAGCCGGTTGCGCTCGATGGGGTTGCGTGGATCGAGAGCAACGTAGAAGCCACCCGCCTTCAGCACCCCAAGCGTGGTAGCGACCTGAAGCTCGTTTTGATCCATGACGATCCCGACCGGCAGCAAACGATCAAACTCCGCTGCTAACAGCGCGTGCGCGATCCTGTTTGCCAGGCAGTTCAGCTCAGCGTAGGAAAACGAAGCTGCCTGAGTGATGAGCGCGGGATGATCGGGTTGCAGTCGGACCCAGGTTTCAAAACGCGCCTGGATCGTGTCGCCGTCAACAGGTGCCCAGCATTCTTCGGTGTTATCTGTTCCAGCGGAGTTGCTGCCCATCGTCAAATGTCGTCCTGTCACAAACTGGTCAATTATCCCTTTTGGAATGATTGGCATAGCGCGGCTCATCTACCTGATATGTCTCGCACACAGGCTTGGGCTTCGTGACATTGATAGGGGGCGATCTCTTGATCGCGAATTGGATCGCGGTCGGGAGACCGCTCCTACAAATTGCAGAGATCCCACACTCTTGTGGGAGCGGTCTCCCGACCGTGATAGCGTTCGCGCTCGAGAAATCGCCGCCATGTCGTTTACATCCCGGAAAAACCGGGATGCTCGGCACATAGCCTCAGTTCCCGCTCGGAATCTTGTTGAACGGCATGCCTTTGTCCGCTCGCATGTCGTCTGGAAGACCGAGTACTCGCTCCGCAATGATATTGCGCAGGATCTGATCAGTGCCGCCTTCGATGCGCACCGCTGGCGATCGAAGCAACATCGCCTGAAACCGCGCATTGCCTTCAGCAATCGCCGGGTCATTCACCACAGACCCAAAACCCTGCAGGTCCATGGCGTACTTGGCGATGTCCTGCATCATGCCGCCGGCGACCAGTTTGCCGATGGAGTTTTCCGGCCCGGGGGTTTCACCACGTGACAACGCCGAGATCGCGCGCGCCGCTGTATTGCGCAGACCCGAAGCTTTGCAGTACCAGTCGGCGAGACGAGAACGAACCGCTGAGTCGTTCACCGCCTTGTCACGAGAAATCGGCAGCGACTGGACCAGGCTGTTCAGTTCGGGGAATCCGGTTGCGATACTGCCGCCAATCGCGAGGCGTTCGTTCATCAACGTCGTCAGCGAGACCCGCCAGCCATCGCCAACTGCGCCCAGACGCTGGGAATCCGGAATACGGACACTGTCGAAATAGACCTCGTTGAAACCGCTCTGGCCATTCACCTGTTTGATCGGCCGGATTTCGATGCCAGGCGAACGCATGTCCAGGAAGAACATGGTCAAACCTTTGTGTTTGGCAACGGTTGGATCGGTGCGGGTGATCAGGATCCCGTAGTCGGAGTACTGGGCGCCGGAGGTCCAGATCTTCTGACCGTTGATGACCCACTCATCGCCTACTTTTTCGGCACGGGTACGCAGTCCTGCCAGGTCTGAACCACTGTGTGGCTCCGAAAACAGCTGACACCATACCTCTTCACCACTGGCGAGTTTTGGTAACAGTCGTCGCTTAGGCTCTTCACCGGCAAAAGCCACCATGGTCGGACCACACATGCCCTGCCCGATGATGAACAAACCGCCCAGCTTGCCGTACACACCTTCTTCCTGATTCCAGATCACACTCTGGATGGGAGTCGCGGCTCGAC
>JAYSTS010000022.1:0-8207 GCA_043719475.1 Gammaproteobacteria bacterium
ACCATCGAGTGACAGGCGTATCAACGCACGAAACGGAAGCTTTCCTGTATCTGCCCTATCATCAATGTAGAGGATTCCCCCAAGCTGTTGTGCAAGTGCACGGCTGCCTTCGATATCGTTCGAGGTAACCACCAATTCGTGTGCTGACATCTGACGGTCTCCTTAAGGTTATGCTTTAGCGCGTCGGTCCATTAGGCGAGAACAGCCTTACGTTGCTCTGGAAAAGGGATATCCGGTAACGTGATCTTGGATGTTGTCTCTTCATCCACGGTGGCTAGATGCAACAGGAAACTGCCAATACCAGCAGCGCCCTGCATATAACCAGTCTGGGTTTCAACGAAATCCGGTCTGCTCCGATGTTCGGCCTGTTGCCAGGCATGTCCGACTTGGCTCGGTGCCGTCGTTCGAATGAGCCGCTCGGCGATGCGCTGCGCAAGATCCCGGTAGGACGCATCACCCGTTGCCCGAAGCAGATAACACGCATAGTCGCCTATGCCCGCATCACCACAACATTGGCCGTAATTCTGCCACAGCCCAGGAGTACGACTTTCCGGTGCACCGGTTGCGAGCAAACCTGTGACATAACCACGCAGCGAGTGATCCCACTTCACATCGCCTGTCAGAGCGTGCAACAGATACATCAACCGGCCCGTACCTGCGGGTCCATGGCAAACACCCAGATAGAAAAGATCAGGTGGTTGCCGATCTTCGGTATGACAGACGAGATGGCCATCACCGCTCGGATAGCTGCGCGACACCACGTAATTGGCTGCCTCGATTGCCGCACGAAGATATCGCCCATCACCGGTCGCCTGACTGGTCCGCGCCAACAGATAACCTACACCTGCCGCACCGTGTGCAAAGTTTGGCGCGTTGAATGTCCATGGCATGTCCGACATCACCTTCCAGCGTTTGCCGTCCGGCGTCGTTTCACCGACCTCAAGCAATCGGTCACAGATACGTCGAGCATGATCCAGTGCTTCGGGATGCAGCCCACGTTCATGGGCATACAGGCTGAGCAATCCGACGCCCGCTGCACCAACCGACAGATCATAGATTTCCCGATCGCCTGAATGTCCGGTGATATCGGAGAACGGCATTGGTTCAATCCATCCCATGCCTGCGCCGATAGAGCTCGCCTGCTTGAGAATCTGCAGGTAGACGGATTGGGCCAATGTACGGAAGGACTGATCACCCGTGGCAAGGCTCAGCTGATCGAGTACGAAGACGTAACCCGGCCAGCCGCTGAACAGACCAATGGTGAGGTGTTCACCGGTATCCAGTTTTTGCTGGATGTAATGGCGCAGCTGATGGCCTGCGGAGGCGGCTACAGATAACCACTGTGGTTCACCTGTGGCACGGTGCAGTTCGAGATAAAACAGAACGATGCCAGCGCTGCCATGGTAAAGCGTGTGCACTGGTCGTCCGGGTTGCCCGGCATTGCGTTGCCATAGCGCCCCATTCGGGCCTTCGATTCGCTGTGACTCAAGGAACGACCCCACCTTTCTGGCGGCATCGAGATACTGCTGATTCACTGTTGCGCTCCAGGAGGTCGGGAATTCAGGTCGCTTGGTCTTGCATCGGAGGGAGTATGACGTGACTGTGTGGTGAAGAGGAAGGCGTGGTCTGGCTTATGGGGAGGGTTGGAGTCGCGATCAGGAGATCGCTACAGATACTGGGTATCGTAACTTTGTAGGTCTCTGACCGCGATGGGGTTCGCGATCGGGAGATCGCTCCCACAGGCTGCAATACCGACCTTATCTCCAGTCAATCGTTCCGCAGCTCGTAAATACCCCGCGCAGCATTTTCGGTTGCGTAATTTTTGTCCAATTGAGGTTAATAGCGATCCGGCAGATCGACCAAAACGAAATTGTCCTCCAGATCCGCGTCAACATAGTCCTTCAGGTAGCTAAAACCAGGATTATCCGCCTGGTATTCATCGGACGGCCACTTGAGTCGATAGCCGTTGCCTTCCTTGTGATACAGAGGGTTGATTCCTGACCCAGTGTGCGGCCAGTGCTCAAACCCGCCGAAAGACTTTGGCTCATTGGTCGCAATCAGTGAGACCAATGGCGCGCTCTCCAATGCGTCACCATCACTCGCGAAATCCGGGCCCAGGCGCTGCAGGTAGCGATCGACAATATTAAGGTCACTAACGATGCAACAGCTGGAGCGACTGCCCTCAGTCAGAGCGCGATAACCGTCAATTGACAGGGCATGGTTTTCCACGTCGTTCATGACGCCGAGATGGCGAAGGGAGATCAAAGCGATCGGGCCTGTACTGATTCGACACATCTCGGACCACGCCGACTCTTGACTACGCAGAAAATGGAACGCATTGGTCGAGATCACAGAACCAAACGATCCACTAAGGAACGGCAGGGGCTTCTCTGCATCACTGCAAACAAAAAAAGCTCTCGGAGCCACAAAGGTTTTAGCGAGATAGAGAAGCCAGAAGGTCGAATCCAATCCGACTACGGGGTTGCGCGCGGCGATGAATCGAGTGATTTGACCTGCGCCACAACCCACGTCCAGAACTGGTCCGTCCGAAAAGGTTGCCGCGACCGATAAAGCGGCCAAGTGCTTGGGCTTGGTGAATTTGAAGTAGAAGTAATCACGCACAGATTTTCGAGAGCGGTTAAAGAAGAGCTCCAGCCAGTCGGAATATCGTGGTGAGCCATCCAGCAGTCGCTCGGCTTTTCGATCCCAACGACTCTTCTTGAGCGCGGTGGCAAACTTCACCACGCGACGTGGACGAATACGAGATTCGAAAGGTGGACGAATCGCCTGGAGCAACGCTTCGCGATGCTTGCCCGCTCGGATCAGCTCGACTAACAAAGGATCAAAGTTGAGGACAGGGATTCCCGCGATAACGGGCCAAGGTCTGCAGCACTCCAGAACCGTATATTCCGGAATCGGTTGATCGAGTAACGCTCCTTCACCGAACAACAGACAGCCACACTCAGGGCACAGCAGGGTATGAAGTGGGTTCGGCCGCGCCAATTCGGCCTCGTTTACCACGATAGGTTGCTCATCTTCAGCTTCGCTTGTGAAGATGTGCAGGTTTGGCTTTTTTACCAAGGAGGCTGGTTCGATCACAAAATCACTCCCCGTGACTCTATCTGCAGTCCACTGTCATTAGATCAAGGGTTTCAACTCACGCTATTAACCAGGGCACCCAACAGGCCCAATAACGCATACTACATGGTTATGTCAGTTTACATGTCTTATTTAGTCCCATTCGCTCCAAATTGACGCTTCTATAATCGTAAAAAATCCTAAAAAGCGCATTTCACCGCCATGTATGCTGCGGACTGTCCATCATTGCCCGAGTTCGTGACTCTTTCACGAATTCCGACCGATCTCTGTACGATCGCGCACGCTCAATCTATTACACGGGAATCGCACCAGCCAGTCTTCCAATAACTTACACACCGACCCACTGATCTCTCATTCAATGGCTCAAGCCAGTTGATAACCTGCCGACGCCCTGCAGTTACGGAGAAAACAGTGACACTTTTTCGCGAACAGGCCGTTCTGGCGTTAACGCGTCAGACGCCGTATTCAGGTGTGCTTGCGCGACCACCGGGTTGGCGTCTGTATCTGACGCTGGCCCTGGCCTTTGTGGTTCTGTCCGTCATGGCTCTTGCGACCATCGAGCTGCCACGAACTGCTTTGGCCACCGGCTGGCTCACACCACGCCACGGGCTGGTCCAGTTGCAGGCCAGCATGGGCGGCTTTGTCACGGATGTTTATGTCGCGCAAGGCGATACCGTACGCCGTGGGCAGGCCCTGCTGCGCATCTCTGCGGACATCGAGAAGAACCAGGGTTCCATGGGCGTCCTGCTTCGCCAATACGATCAGGAGGCCGAAACGCTCCAGGCAAGGCAACACTCGCTTCGGGATCTGTTTGCACTTCGTCGCACAGTCCAACAAAAAAAGTTGTCCGAAGCCCGGCGCGAACTTGGATCTGCGCAGCGCTCCCAGGAACTGCAGCAACACCGGTTGTCACTGACTCAGTCTGCCCACAACGCGCTCATCGCCTCGTTCGAAGCAGGCGCCATCTCACGGCGCGATCTGGACCAGTCCAATGTTGATCTGTTGGCCCAGGAGCAGGCGCTGGAGTCCATGCGCGCACAGGTGGCAAGTCAGGCCGGGTTGCTGGACCAGCTTCCACAGGAGAACGAACGGGAAATCGCCGAGCTTCAAGCATCACGTGCGTCTGCCGACCAACTGGTTCTCGAACTTGAACAACGTCGGACCCAACTCGATCTTGATCGGACCCAGGTGTTGACCGCACCCATCAGTGGCCGTTTAGTGGCTCTGGACGCACACGTTGGTCAACAAGTCACCACACGTAGCCGTCAGGCTGCCATCCTGCCACAGGACAGCACTCTCGAAGCCGAGTTGCATGTTCCTTCCTTCGCGCTGGGTTACGTGGCAGGTGGAGATGTCGTCCGACTGCGTTACGAGCCTTTTCCGCACCAGAAATTCGGCAGCTGGCCGGCCACGATCAGGAACGTATCGGATGTTCTGCAGGACAATGGCAGCAATTCGGCTTCGCAGAGCGGCTTCGGCCCCACATTCAAGGTCACCGCAAAACTGCAATCCCAGTCCGTTCAGCTGCATACACGGGCCTGGCCGCTACAACCCGACATGCGCCTGTCTGCCCAGATCGTGCTTGAACGTCGCAAGGCGTGGGAGTGGTTGCTTGAACCGGCGCTGGATGTCCTGCGTCGATGAATCTCCTGCAACCAGGCATCCCCGTCATTCTCCAATCCGAACGTGCAGAGTGCGCGATCGCCTGCTTTTGCATGATTGCCACCAGTCACGGTTTTGAGCTGGATCTCTTGTCGGCCAGGCAGCGATTCAGTGCGTCGCTGAAAGGTGCGACGGTGGCCGATATCGTCCACATGGCTCAAACGTCCAATATGCAGGCACGCGCTCTGCAACTCGAAGTGGACGAGTTGCCAGCGTTGAAAAGACCAGCCATTTTGCACTGGGGCATGAATCACTTTGTCGTGCTGACCAAAATCAGCCGGCGCGGATACGTCGTGCACGATCCAGCGGTTGGCAAGCGACTGGTGTCGCGGCGGGAAGTGAACGACGGTTTTACCGGCATCGCAGTGGAATGCAGTCCAGCGCCCGGCTTTCATCCACAGCCACGCTCGCCTGGTCTTTCCTTGCGCGACCTCTTTGCATCGACTCACGGCTTACCGCGCCTGATCGGGGAAATTTTTGGATTGTCCATTCTGCTGCAACTACTGGCGTTGTTGCTGCCGTACGTATTTCAGCTGGTGGTGGACGATGTCCTGGTCAGCCACGACCAATCGCTGCTGCTTGCGGTATGCGCAGGCCTTGCCTTCCTTGGTCTGTTCGAGACCGCGATCAACGCAGTACGCCAATGGGGAATCGATGTTGCCGGGGCACATCTGTCACGCCACCTCTCGACCGGAATGATGCAGCACCTGCTACGGCTGCCGCTGCCATTCTTTGAAAAGCGAAATGTCGGCGACATCCTCACCCGCATGGGTTCCATGCAGGCGCTGCAGACTGCGATGACCACGACACTGGCTGGCCTGCTTGTCGATGGCGTGGTCGTCATCTGTACGGCAACGGTGATGTTCTTCTACGCGCCGGTTCTCGGCTGGATGGTTACCGGCTCGCTGGTGCTCCTGCTGTGCATTCGACTGGCGCTGTATCCGGTGCAGCGACGGCTGCAGGATTCGTTATTGCACCAGCAGGCACGCGAACAGACCCACAGCATCGAAACGCTACGCACCATGCACAGCATCCGATCAGCAAATGGGGAAGAACAGCGGCTTTCCACCTGGTCGGTCCGGTTTACCGGCATGTTAAGAGCAGGGCTTGGCCTTGCCCGCTTCAATCTCCAGACCAGCATGCTCGAATCCGCGATCCAGGCGCTGTTGCACGTCAGCGTCATTTACGTTGCGGCGACACAGGTCCTTGCCAATCCTCAGCTGTTCACTGTCGGCATGCTGTTCGCCTTTCTGGCTTACAAGAACCAGTTCACCGAGCGGGCCAACTCTCTGGTTGAACACGTACTGTCCTGCCGATTGCTGGATCTGCACCTGCAGCGTGTCGGGGATATCCTGCTCGCCGAACCCGAACTGCAGTCGACCCCACATACCTCAATGGAAACGCCAACCACCGATATCACTCTCAATGGTTTGGGGTTTCGTTATAGCACGCAAGATCCGTGGGTGTTCCGCAACCTCTCCTGCACACTACCCGCAGGTCGGCTCATTGCCATCGTCGGGTCCTCCGGCAGTGGCAAGACGACGTTGATGAAGTTGCTGCTCGGTCTGTATACACCAGTGGAGGGAGACATACAGATTGGTTGTCGCCCGCTTGATCGCACCTATGCACCGCTTTGGCGCAAACGCCTCGGTATTGTTCTGCAAGAAGATCAGTTGATCAGTGGCACCATTGCCGACAACATTGCCCTGCTCACTGGCGATCTGGATCTGGAGCGGGTGCAGCAGTCCGCCGTACTGGCCGGAATCCATGAAGAGATCTGCCTGATGCCCATGGGCTATCTCAGTCTGGTAGGCGATCTCGGCAGCAGTCTTTCGAGTGGCCAAAAACAGCGGCTGCTGATCGCCCGAGCGCTGTATCGCCAGCCAGAGGTGCTGTTCCTGGATGAAGGTACCGCGCATCTGGACACCGCACGCGAGACGCAGCTGTGTGAAGTGCTGGCCAGCCTGCCGATCACGCGTGTTGTCGTTGCTCATCGGCCTGCGTTGATCCGCAAAGCTGACCTGATCCTCTCACTGACGCCAAGCGGTCTCATCGATATCACCAGCCAATGGCAGGCTTCACTGCCTCTGTTCGAGCGCCTCGATGCCGCTTAGAAGGGTTGTCAGTTGCGCTTTCAGATCGGGATAATCGACAGCCCAGCCCAGGGCTTTTTCGAGATAGCCCCGTGCCCGGACGAGATCACCGCGTGCCAGATACGCAAGACCCAGTGACTGCACGATATCGAAGGACCACGGCGCCGCAATCCGCGCTTCGAGTAACAATGGCAGCGCTTGCATGCGCTCAGGCGTGAACAGCAGGTATTGGGCATGCCTGGTTTTCGCTTCAACGTCATCGGGTCGCAATTTGTAAGCAGCCGTGAAATCAGCGGCAATCGCCAGACGGCCCTGTGTTGCCTTACAGACATTCGGCTCTGCTCGACACTGAATGAGCCGCAATCGACCGCCTTCCATAATGACGTCAAAGTCGCCAGGCGCCAATGCCTGCGCAGCCTGGAAAGTAGTGAACGCACCAGAAAAATCGCCCGAATGACCTAGCGCCACCGCCAGACCAGCCATCGCCTGCGGATGGTCCTTCGCCTTACTCAGTGCTCGAAGGTACAGGCGAGAGGCCTCGACGGGATTGAATTCACGACTGTACCCGGCGAGCTTCAGCGTGCGTTCCAGTGCGGTGAGTGATCTTGTTTCGTAGCTCGTATCAAAGCTGAAGGTGGACAGCGGATACTCGACCATGCCTGCCCGGCCGACATGTTCATCAAGCAAGTCGTTCAGTTGCGGGTAGATCTCGCCAAAGGTTGAAACAAACGAATCAACGGAGTCCTGACCGGCATCGTACTTCTGCAGGTACAACGCGAGCCGGGGCGGGTACCGACGGTTTACCCGATCCGGGGCAAGTAACAAATGGTGAACCAGCAACCAGGCGCGCGCGTAGAACCGACTCCGATCTTCGCCTGACAGACTGAAGGCCGAGCCAACCCGCAAGATATCTTCAAGTTTCATCGGCGGCTCATAACGCAGGCTCCACACTCGTACTGCGGGTGCTGCACCCAGGCGAACCGAATCATCTTCCACACTCAGAGTCGACAGAAAGTCTGCGATCCCTTCGGAGTACCAGGTCGGTTGACGCGAGCCACTGCGCATCTGCAGGAGTTGGTGGACGTATTCGTGAAAAACCACCTGATTGCTACCGATGAACGTGCTCGCCTGCCTGGGCCGCACCACCACCATGAAATCGCCTGCCAGGTCGGACTTGGTCAGACCGTTGATGCCCTCCGGGGTGTTGAAAAGGCGCTGAACGTCACCTGCGTCCTCAAGCACCAGAAAGGTCACCCGTCTCGCTGGCGGGGGCAACTCCGGAATATCGGCAAGCCACGACACGACGGCTCTGAACAACGCGATGTCGCGCATCAGCGTTGCCGCCTTTTTTTT
>JAYSTS010000211.1:0-13986 GCA_043719475.1 Gammaproteobacteria bacterium
GGGCTCCACCATAGAATGGGTGATTGGTCCGATTCGAACCAGGGGAAGATTCCCTGACGATAGGCTGCAATGATCCAATCGGGATTTAACACGCCGCCGCGCGCCAGCAGTCCGTTCGGCTGTGCCAGATGTGGGGAGGGAAAGAGTGGGGAGGGAAAGTGCCGCGAGGGAAAGTGCGGCGAGGGAAAGTGCGGTAAGCCATCGTCACTCATGGGTGTTTTACCGGAACTGGTTGATCACCTCGATGAACGGTGCTGCCTTACGTTGCGGAGCAAGGTACTCGCTCAGGCTCTGGCCGTGTTTGTTAGGGGAATCTACAGACTTGCCAGCTGCTTTGTAGACCGGCAGAAATCTGGCGAAGTCCTCAACACGCATGCTCCGATAGGCGTTCAACAGAATGCTGAAATCCGGGCTTTCACCGTCGCCCATCGGCGGTTTCTGCAGAAACCCTGCAATACGGGCGTCATCCCATACTTCGTCGACGATGGCCTTCTTGTCCGGACGCATGTTGATTCCTGGTTAGCTGAAAAGCCCGTCATCATAGGGGAAAGCTGTCAGCCTGCCCATTCCGAACCCAGTTCCGAACCCGGTTGGCCGGCCTCGGCTGGATGCTGACCAGTCGAAGACGGGAACTCAGCTGTCCAACCACTTGTATTTCATCAACATTGTTCCCGAATTCCGGCACGAGTAGACTGGCGCTGCTTCTCACCGGACAGGACAGGCACGGGCAGTATGCAGGACAGCATCCCCCTTCGAGAGATCAGTCTCGTCGGATTGATTGCGCTAGGGCTCTTTGTGGCGCTCGCGATCGGTTCATATTCCCCTTACGACACGTCATTCACCTACACCGGTAACGGTGTCGAGGTGCAGAACCTCGTCGGACATTTTGGTGCCATGTTCGCCGATGTGGTACTGACACTATTCGGCTGGATTGCCTGGGTGCTCCCCATCATGCTGGCCATTATCGGCTGGCGTCTGGTAAAGCACCGGGAAGAAGAAGCCGTCTGGCTGGTGACGCTGATCCGGACGCTGGGCTGGTCGAGCATGCTGCTGGCGTTGTGTGTACTCATGCAGATGCACTTTGCTGCTGATGAGTCACTGCCTGCAGGCAATGGCGGAATTCTCGGGCAGTGGCTGAGCGACGCTGGAGTGGGCGTGTTCGGCTGGGTCGGTTTGACCCTCCTCATGGTGACTATTGTGTTGGTTGGTGCTCAGGCTGCAGCCGGCTTCTCCTGGCTGGTCGTGGCCGAACATGCCGGCCGCATACTGCACCTGATGAATTTCAGGCTACTTGCGCTGTACGACACGCTGCGAGATCGCTGGCACCAGCGCACGCTCGAACCCGTAATTACAAAACCGCGCCGTAAAAGGAGACCGGTCGACCCAGTGACTGAATCCGGAGACGTCGATTCGGAAGAGGCAGACGCAAAACTGATCGCAGAGCCAGTCAGGACGACACCGACTATTCGGCCGCCAGCGCCACCGGTGCGACGCAAGGCAGACCAGAAGGTTCTGTTTCGCGCGCCCGCGGACGCTGGAATGCCGGATCTTGATCTGCTCGAAGGCATGGCTGAGAAGACCGAGGGCGGTTATTCGGCTGCATCATTGGAGGCCATGTCGCGACTGCTGGAAATCAAGCTGCGTGACTTCGGGGTAGACGCGAAAGTTGAATCGGTGATGCCAGGCCCAGTGATCACCCGATTCGAGCTGCAACCGGCAGCTGGTGTGAAGGTACAGAAAATCAGCGCGTTGGCGAAGGATCTGGCGCGCTCCCTGTCGGTCATCAGTGTCCGCATCGTGGAAGTGATTCCAGGCAAGTCCGTGGTCGGCATCGAAATTCCGAATGAAGTTCGAGAAACGGTACGACTCAAGGAAATTCTCGGCAGCGAGACCTTCCAGGAAGCCAAGTCGGCATTGACCCTGGCACTGGGCAAGGACATTGGCGGTGAACCCGTCATTGCCGACATCGGTCGAATGCCACATTTGCTCGTTGCGGGTACCACGGGCTCCGGCAAGTCGGTGGGTGTGAACGCGATGCTGCTGAGCATCCTCTACAAGGCGACACCCGAGGAGGTCCGGCTGATTCTGGTGGATCCGAAGATGCTGGAGCTATCCGTTTACGAGGGCATCCCCCATCTGTTGACACCGGTTGTGACGGACATGCGCGATGCCGCACACGCTTTGAACTGGTGTGTCGGCGAGATGGAGCGACGGTACAAGCTCATGGCGGGGCTGGGCGTGCGCAACCTCGCCGGTTACAACAAGGCCGTGCGGGAAGCCATCAAGAAGGGAGAGCCCCTGCAAGACCCGATCAATGCTTACGACGAAGAAGGCCTGCCGAGAACACTCTCTGCATTACCGTTCATCGTCGTTGTGATCGACGAGTTTGCCGACATGATGATGGTCGTCGGTAAAAAGGTTGAGCAGCTCATCGCGCGCATCGCCCAGAAAGCGCGTGCGGCCGGTATTCACCTCATCCTGGCGACGCAGCGACCATCGGTGGATGTGATTACTGGCCTGATCAAGGCCAACATTCCGACGCGCTTGAGCTTTCAGGTTTCATCCAAGATCGACTCACGCACGATTCTTGATCAGGGTGGCGCCGAACAACTGCTCGGTCACGGCGACATGCTCTATCTGCCGCCAGGAACCGCGGTGCCGTTGCGGGTGCATGGCGCGTTTGTGTCCGATGAAGAGGTGCATCGGGTCGCTTCGGACTGGAAGGCGCGGGGCGAACCGGACTACGATGCAAGCGTTTTGACGGGAGGTGACGACGAACCGTTCCTGGCCATTGAAGGCAGTGGCGGGGCAGCCGAGACCGAGCAGGAAGATGCCCTGTATGATGAGGCGGTTCAATATGTCATCGAGTCACGGCGAGCGTCGATTTCCAGTGTGCAACGCAAGCTCAGGATCGGCTACAACCGCGCCGCCCGCTTGATCGAAGCGATGGAAATGTCGGGTATCGTCACCACCATGAACTCGAATGGCAGCCGGGAAGTTCTGGTTCCGCATCGGGAGTAAGGTTTTTCATGAGCACGCGTCGGTGGGTCGTCCTGTTGTTTCTGCTGACGGCGGGTTCCGTACGCGCTGCCGATGCGCAGATCGAAAGGCTTGAGCACGTGCTGTCTGGTCTCGATCAACTCGACGTGACCTTTGAACAGTATGTGCATGGCGTGGAAGGTGAACTGGTGGAGTTCGCCACTGGCCGCTTCATCATGCAACGGCCGAAATTCCGGTGGGTCGTTGACGACCCTTATCCCCAGATCATTGTTTCGGATGGCGAACTGCTCAAGGTCTACGACCCTGATCTTGAACAAGTGACCGAACGCGAATTGGCACAGGCGCTGGAAGGCACGCCGCTCGGCATTCTGAACCGTCCGGACGGACGCTTGCAGGACGAGTTCCACTTACTCTCCCATGATCAGCGCGGCAAGGTGGAGTACTTCATGCTGGCGCCGCTCAAACCGCAAACCAAAGCGCAGCGTGTGGAAATCTGGCTGGAAGCACAGTCGCTGAAGCGCCTCGATGTACTGGATGAGTTTGGTGGGCGATTGCGTCTGGAATTCAAATCGGCGGCGAAATCTCCGCAGCCTGCCGAGCCGTTTGTGCTCAAGGTTCCGCCCGGTACGGAAGTTCTGCAGGGGTGAACGATCAGCGCCCGCTCGCCGATCGGCTTCGCCCACGCAGGATCGAAGACTTCGTCGGCCAGCGCCATCTCCTTGGGTCTGGTCAGCCGTTGGCAGGCGCTTTGGCGACCCGTCGCCTGTCATCACTCATCCTGTGGGGACCACCAGGTACTGGCAAGACAACGCTTGCGAAACTGTTGGCCGAACACTGCGGACTGCATTTGATCGCGATATCCGCTGTGCTCGCGGGTGTCAAGGACATCAGAGCATCAGTTGAGTCTGCGCGAGCGCGTCTGCTGACAGGCCAGCAGACGCTGTTGTTCGTTGATGAGGTGCATCGTTTCAGCAAATCCCAGCAGGATGCCTTTCTGCCGCATGTCGAAGACGGTACGGTCACCTTCATCGGCGCTACTACGGAAAATCCTTCATTCGAAGTCAATTCAGCCTTGCTGTCGCGGGCGCGTGTGCTGGTTCTTAAATCTCTCATGCATGCAGACCTTGAAGGCATTATCGATCGGGCAGCGTTACTGCTCGAGTTGGTGGTCCAACCCGATGCACGCCGTTTGTTGTGTGATCTCGCGGATGGTGATGCGCGCCGATTACTGAATCTGCTTGAAATCGCGGCCCAGTTCAGGGGTGCTGGCGATAGCCTGGAATTGGCGGATGTGCACAGCGCTGCCGGTGAGCGCCATCGCCGATTCGACAAGGGAGGCGATCTGTTCTACGAGCAGATCTCGGCGCTGCACAAGAGTGTACGTGGCAGTGATCCGGACGCGGCACTGTATTGGTTATGTCGAATGCTGGATGGCGGTTGTGATCCACTCTACATCGTGCGCCGTGTTGTTCGCATGGCCAGCGAAGATATCGGCAACGCAGATCCTCGTGGCCTCCAGATTGCCATCGCTGCGTGGGACACCTTCCAGCGGCTGGGATCACCGGAAGGCGAGCTTGCGATCGCGCAGGCCGTGGTTTATCTGGCTGCGGTACCCAAGAGTAATGCGACGTACGTCGCGTTCAACAAGGCCATGGAACTGGTGCGTAACTCGCCAAGTCATGAAGTGCCGATGCATCTGCGAAATGCGCCAACCTCGATGATGAAAGGCATGGGTTTTGGCAAGGACTATCGCTACGCGCATGATGAGGGTGAACAGTATGCTGCCGGGGAAAACTATTTCCCCAACGAGTTACGTGGTACGCGTTTTTATGAGCCAGTGGATGCTGGACTCGAGATCAGGATCAGACAAAGGCTCGACAGACTCCGTGCGATGGATGTCCAGGCACAGCAACACGCGAAGGAAGGCGGGGCTCCATGAGTCAAGGCGCCGTTCAGGTGCTGATGGTTGCGGCGGGTGGCGCCGCCGGTGCGGTGATGCGCTTTCTGCTCGGTTTCGGCCTGGCGCCGTTCCTGCCGGGCCCGTGGCCAACTTTTGTCGTGAATCTGGTGGGCTCCTTGATGATTGGTTTGGCCATCGGTGCGCTGACGGGAAGCGACTGGTTTGAATCCTGGGGCAGGTTTTTTCTGGTGACGGGTTTGCTTGGCGGGTTTACGACGTATTCCGCGTTTGCCATGGACGCGGTAATCCTGATCGGCGAGGGACGATGGTGGTCTGCAGGCACTTACATGATCACGACCGCCGTTGGCTGTGTGGTGGCTGCGTGGTTTGGCGTCCGGATCGCTTCAGGTTGATCGTCGTGTGTGGTGGTGGTCATATCAGGCGGCCTGCGTTAAATATACGCGCGTGGTAGCCGAAAAAATTGGGCCGAGAAAAAAAGGGCCGAGAAAAATTGAGCCGAGAAAAATTTGGGGGAGAGGAGAGATGAGCGAGTTCAAAGATAAGGTGGTGGTCATCACCGGTGCAGGCGGCGGTCTGGGCAAAGCGCATGCGCTCGAGTTCGCCCGCCGTGGCGCCAACGTGGTGGTCAATGATCTGGGTGGCAGCGGCGACGGACGTGGCTCTGGCGACACCGCCGATCTGGTGGTTGCAGAAATTCGTGCTGCCGGTGGGACGGCCATTGCCAACAAGGCATCGGTATCCAGCAAGGAAGGTGCAAAGTCGATCATCGACGATGCAGTGAAAGCCTTCGGCACGGTGCATATCCTTGTCAACAATGCCGGCATCCTCAGGGACAAGAGTTTCCGCAAGATGTCGCTCGAAGACTGGGACATTGTCATGAACGTACACCTGAACGGAACGGCCTATGTGACACACGCGGCATGGCCGATCATGCTGGACCAGAACTACGGGCGCATCGTGTTCACCAGTTCGGCTTCGGGTATCTATGGGAATTTTGGCCAATCCAACTATGGCGCGGCCAAGATGGGCATGTTGGGCATGATGAACGTGTTAGCGAAAGAAGGCGTGAGCAAAAATGTACGCGTCAATACCCTCGCACCAGCGGCTGCAACACGCCTGATCAACACCATTCCTGGTCGTAACGAAGATCTCGATAACCCGGATCCTGCGCGCCATCCAAAACTGGTTACTCCTGCAGTGATTCTGATGTGCAGTGAGGACGCACCCAACGGTGTGACGATCCACGCCGGGAATGGGCGATTCTCAGTGTCGGCGATCTTTACCAACGATGACGTTGAGTTGGGACCGGATGTGACCTACGAGGATCTGCTGGCTCGTAAGGACAAATTGTTGGACATGAGTACGGCTCAGGAAGGCTCGCCCTGGCTTCGTCGACAGGCGGCAGCGACTAAAAAAGGGTGATCTGTGCCTGACACAGGTCAGGCAGGTTGGATCGACCAAGCTGAGTTCGTGTTCAAATACAGCGGCGTTCGCGGGTATGATGCGCGCCGCCCTGGCCACTGCAAGCCTGTATTGCAGCGTGCCGTTTTGAACCGAACTGGATGGGAAGGACATGCTCGATCCCCGTTTGTTGCGTCAGGATCCCGGAGCCATTGCGCAAGCTTTGGGTCGCCGCGGATTTACGTTCGATGTTTCTGCCTACGTTCATCTCGAAGAACGTCGCAAGCAGTTGCAGCAGGATATGGAACAACTCCAGAACGAGCGGAATCGTCAGTCGAAGTCGATTGGCCAGGCGAAGGCGAAAGGAGAGGATCCAGCCGCACTGTTAGCCAATGTCGCGGGACTTGGAGAGAAGCTGGAACGCGCCAAATCGGACTTTGCGACTCTTCAGGCAGAACTCGATGGGCTGCTGCTTGGACTACCCAATGTGCCCGATGCGCGTGTGCCCGATGGCCGTGACGAGCATGCCAACGTGGCGTTGCGGCAACATGGTGCGCCTGCGACGTACAACTTCGCGCCGCTGGATCATGTCGATTTGACCGGCGGTGTCGGGCTGGATTTTGATGCGGCGGCGAAAATTTCGGGCGCTCGCTTCGTCGTGTTGCGCGGCGCTATCGCGCGACTGCACCGATCCATCGCCCAGTTCATGCTTGATACCCACACGCTGGAACATGGTTATGAAGAGGTGTGGGTGCCGTATCTGGTTGGCGCTGAAGCGCTGTACGGCACCGGTCAATTGCCAAAGATGCGCGAAGACCTGTTTGCGCTGAAGGGCGATGAAGAACGGTTTCTGATTCCAACCGCTGAAGTCCCGGTAACCAACCTGTATCGCGACAAGATCGTCAGTGAAGACACCTTGCCGATCCGGCATGTCTGTCATTCACCGTGTTTTCGCAGCGAGGCGGGATCTCACGGCAAGGACACTCGCGGGATCATCCGGCAACATCAGTTCGACAAGGTTGAACTGGTGCAGATCGTGCACCCCGACAAGTCGTGGGATGCACTCGATGAAATCGTCGCCAACGCGGAAGCCATTCTGAAAAAACTCGAATTGCCGTTTAGATCGATGGCCTTGTGCGCCGGCGATCTGGGTTTTGCATCGGCATGCACGATTGATCTGGAGGTGTGGCTGCCAGGCCAGCAGAAATATCGTGAAATTTCCTCGATCAGCAACTTCCAGGACTTTCAGGCGCGACGCATGCAGGCGCGCTTTCGTAATACCGTGACCAACAAGCCTGAACTTGTGCATACCTTGAATGGCAGTGCGTTGGCAGTAGGCAGAACGCTGGTTGCAGTGCTCGAGAACTATCAGGATGGCGCTGGTCACGTTGCCATCCCTGATGTACTGCGACCGTATATGGCAGGGCAAACGCGGCTGGAATTTGGCGCGCACAATTAGGTTGAATTGGACAAAAATTAGGCAACCGAAAATGCTGCGCGGGGGTATTTGAGAGCTTCGGAACGATTGACTGGAGAGAAGGTCGGGATTGCAGCGAAATCAAACCGTAAGGTCACAACAAATGAAGTTGGTAAATTCAGTAATGAGACGTCGAGTAAAAGCGCCCTGGACGGTCCGATCAGTGGACAATACCGATTGGCCGTTCCGCAACGGCGCGTGTGAGCACCCTGTGGGAGCGATCTCCCGATCGCGATCTTCGATGATCCCAACAATCGCGGTCAGGAGACCGCTCCCACAAGAGACCACAAAGTCACGATGCCCAATGTCTGTTGGAGCGATCTCCTGATCGTGGGCCGAGACTGCTCCTGCAGCGGAGAGGGCTTCCCAACGCTGCGATGGGTGCCGCGATGGGTTGTGCGTCGGAAGCTTTACCGATTGTTGTCGAATCAAGGTTAGGCCGTGGACTACCTGCCACTATTTCACAAGCTGACCAACGCTCGGTGCGTCGTGGTAGGTGGTGGGATAGTGGCTGCGCGCAAAGTCAGATTGCTGAATTCCGCTGGTGCCTGTGTGGTCGTCATCGCACCAGAGTTGTGCGAAGAGCTTTCAGCGTTTCTTGCAGCGGATAAACTAACTCACGTCGCCCGTCTCTTCGAAGTTTCTGATCTTGATGGTGCGGCGCTGGTGATCGCCGCGACGGATGACACAGCGGTGAACCGCCTTGTCAGCGAATCAGCTCAGACCAGAAACATACCCGTCAACGTCGTTGATGATGCAGCGTTATCCACGGTGATATTTCCCAGTATCGTCGATCGCAACCCGATCCTCATCGCCATCTCGAGCAGTGGCAAGGCGCCGACCCTCTCGCGTCAGCTGCGTGGTCGTCTGGAGGCCATGCTGCCAAAACATATCGGTGCCTTCGCCGAGTACCTTGGACGCAAACGGTTGGAAATGCGGGCTCTGGGCAAGCGCCTGCCTCGCTCCGCCTGGGAGCGTCTGGCGGCACTCGGACCGGAACGGGCGGAAGCCGCGTTCGAAGGCATTGCTTCGGAGTTAGCACCGGCCGTGGGCTGGGTGGGAATCGTCGGCGCCGGACCGGGTGATCCGGAATTGATCACGCTCAAGGCGCTTCAACTGCTGCAGCGCGCTGATGTGGTTCTTTATGACAACCTGGTGAACCGCGCCATCCTCGACTACGCACGGCGAGACGCCGAGCAGATCTATGTTGGCAAGAAGCGCGCGTTTACCGGCGCTCGCCAGGACGACATTCACCAGAGAATGCTGACCGCCGCGAGGGCTGGCAAAAACGTCGTTCGATTGAAGGGGGGAGATCCGTTCATCTTTGGTCGAGGTGGCGAGGAGATCGCGACGTTGGTGGAAGAGGGTGTGCAGTGCATCGTCGTTCCTGGAATTACGGCAGCACTTGGCGCTGCCAGTTACGCAGGAATTCCCCTCACCTATAGAAATCTCTCGCAGAGTGTTCGATTTGTTACCGGGCATCGAGCCAAGGGTTCCATTGACATCGATTGGCGGGATTTTGCAAAGCCTGGACAGACCCTGGTGTTCTATATGGGGCTGTTCAATTTGCCACAGATCAGTGCCTTGCTGATCGAGCATGGACTTGCGCCTCATACACCTGCGGCACTGGTTGAGAATGCAACATTGCCGGAGCAGCGGGTGTTGGTAGGGACAATTGCTGATCTGCCAACCAAGGCGCTGGTCGTCGGTATCGACGGTCCAAGTACGGTCATTATTGGCGACGTTGTGAGCGTTCGCCAGATTCTCGAGTAGATGAACACTCGCTTTCAGGAATCCGCCGCGTTGTGCGCTGAAAGCCTGACAAAGTTGTTTCTCACGGCAGACTGCGACACGAGGTGTTGATAAACCTTTGATGTACGCCGCGTTCAAACACCTCTGAATTGAGTACGATTCGACTTGATGCGTTAAGCGTTGCGTGGCCTTTTGGTCCGCCTTTTGGTCCGAAACCAATGGATAAGGATGTCAGTGCGCGTATCCGACAGAGTCCTGGTCAGCATATTGAGCGTGATGGCCCTCACAGCCGTGATTGTCTGTGTGAAGAGTCTTTCGCTCGCCAGGGATTTCTATCGTCAATCTCTTGAAGCACAACACCAGCAAACGGTAGAACTCCTCGGCAACGACAACGGCAAGGTCGTCTTTCTGGGTGACTCCCGGATCTCACAGTGGAGTCAACACGATGCCTTTTCCGCGCGCTACATTGGCTATCCGGGTGCCTCGACACATCAGATCGCCAGTCAGTTCGATACGGGCCTGCTGGGAAAAAGCACTTCTGTTGTCATTGTCGAAGCGGGCGTGAATGACTTGCGGTTGGCAGGCATGGCGCCTGAGCGTGTGCAGGAGCTTGTCGGAGAATCCTACGGGAGTCTGCAAGAGCTGGTTACCCTGCTGGCGGCGCATGTCGATCAAGTCTTGTTACTGACGGTGTTTCCAACCTCTGAGCCGAGTCTTTTAAGGTCGATGGTTTGGGGTGAGGAAGTTCAACAAGGTGTTGACCTCCTCAATGATTCTCTTCGGAACGCGGTATGGCCTGCGAACGTGTTGGTTGTCGATTGCGATGTGGCACTTTTACCGCTGGGCCAAATGGTGTTTGTTGATACGCTACATTTGACCGAATCGGGTTACGACGCTTTGAACGCGCTGTTGGAACCGCTACTCGTCACCGCAGCGTCAAAAGTCCGGGAAACCTGAACACATGTTATTCAACAGTCTTGAGTTCCTGCTGTTTTTTCCGACGGTCCTTGGATTGTACTGGCTGCTCAATGGTCACCGGTCCGCGCAAAACCTGCTGATTCTGGCGTCCAGTTTCTTTTTCTACGGCTGGTGGGACGTACGGTTTTTATACCTGATCGCCTTCACCACCGTATTTGACTTCAACGCTGCTCAGTTGATCGAGAACCGTTATATCTCCCTGTCGAGTCGATTGAAGTCGGTAGGGTTTATCGCAATCGCCTATGCAGCATTTGTCCTGCCAGACTCTTGGCAGCAAGGCGTATTGACGGAAGGTGGTTACTCCGGACTGCTTGCAACGGTACTGCTGTCTGCTCTGGTCATGGCAGGGCCCGGCCTCGTGGCTTTGATCCCTGAGCGACTGCAAGCCAAGAGCGTGGTGTGTGCGTCTGTGATCGTCAATCTTACGATTCTCGGTTTCTTCAAGTACTTCAATTTCTTTGTCGATAGTTTCCAGGACATGTACCTGACGGTGTTTGGTGTTGAGCCATCGATCATCATGTTGTCGATCGTGTTGCCGGTCGGGATTTCGTTCTACACCTTCCAGAGCATGAGTTACACCATCGACGTATACCGCCGGGACATGAAACCAACAGCGAGTATCGTCGAGTTCGGCGCCTACCTGAGCTACTTCCCGCAGCTCGTGGCAGGACCGATCGAACGAGGTAAGCATCTGCTCCCGCAGTTTCAGCGTGACCGGGTCTGGGATGCTGAACAAGCCCGAGAGGGGTTGTGGTTGATCGCCTGGGGGCTCTTCAAGAAAGTAGTCATCGCCGACAATCTTTCGATTCTCGTCAACAGCGTATTTAGTACCTATGACCAGGGTGATACTTCCGCATTACCTGCAGGTGGTGGTCTGCTGGTGCTGATTGCGGTGTACGCATTTGCCTTCCAGATTTACGCGGATTTTTCCGCTTATTCCGATATTGCACGTGGTACTGCGAAGCTCATGGGATTTGATCTCATGCTCAACTTCCGCCTGCCCTACATATCAACCAACCCATCCGACTTCTGGCAACGCTGGCATATCAGTCTGTCGAGCTGGCTCCGGGATTACCTGTACATACCGCTTGGCGGAAACCGAAAAGGAAAGTTCAATACTTATCGCAATCTCTGGCTAACGATGTTGCTCGGGGGGTTGTGGCATGGCGCCAACTGGACGTTTGTGTTGTGGGGTTTCTATCAGGGGATGATTCTTGTGCTGTACCGCCTGCTAGGCATCGAGAGTGCAGGCGCCAAGAGTACCGGCGTGATGAAGGCCATTCATGTGCTGTGGTTCTTCCAACTGACTTGCCTGGGTTGGCTGATCTTTCGCGCACAGAATCTGGATACGATCTGGATTTTCCTTGAGTCCATTTTTACCGACTTTCGAACCACTGCTGCTTCCACCGATGCTGGCTGGACTCTCATCAGCTTCGTCTGGCCGCTGTTACTGGTGCAGGCTTTCCAGATTCGGTTCCAGTCATTTTACGTGCTGCCGAGATTTCACTGGTTTGCCAATCTGAATATATGGTTGATCGTTCTGCTCAGTATTGGCGTGTTCGCGAGTAACCAGTTCAGGCCTGCGGAGTTCATCTATTTTGCGTTCTAGAATGCTCAAAACCTGGTGGGTGTTGCCGATCCTCGTGCTGTACGGTCTGGTGGCGAGTGAAATGTACATACGTGTCGTCCAACCCACCAAGATCCAGCCTCGATATGTGGTCGGTGCGCAATACGGTGTTCGGATGAACAAACCATCCATGACTTACTATCACACCGGGAAGGACTATCGGGTTCGTTTTGATATCAACAGCAAGGGCATCAGAGCTGATCGCGAGATCCCCTATGACAAGCCAGCATCCACCTACCGGATCGTCGCCTTTGGTGATTCATTCGGGATGGGTTACGAAGTGGAACTTGGGGATGCATGGCTTTCTGTGTTGGAACAGGAACTGAACACGTCCGGACAATGCAATGTCGAAGTGATCAACCTGTCGGTGTCCGGACATGGTACAGCTGAAGAACTGGTGACCTATCTGAATGAAGGTGACAAGTATCAACCTGATCTGGTTCTGGTGGAGTGGCACCAAACCGATCTGGACGACAACTTGCGATCCCGACTCTTTACTCTGGAGCATGGGACGTTGGTCAAAGCCAATGAGACTTATCTTCCGCCCATTGAAAACGCAGAGCTGCTCGAATCTCAGTTGTACCGTTTGATTGCAGAAAATTCGATGTTTTACGCGTGGGCCAGACAGTCCCTCTCGACTCGAGTGCAAAGAGTGATGGCGGCTACCGCAAACAAGGACCTGGACCGGACGCAGTCAACGATTTCGGATCTCTCAGCCAGAGAGGGTCTGTCGATAGCTTTGCTTGATCGGTTTGCAGCCGAAGCTCAGCAGCGTGGTGCTGCATTCTATGCACTCGATGTACCCTGGAGAGAAGATAGGGTGACCTTTACCAGCAGTTTTCCCGATGCGCCTTCCATTTCCTCGAAAGTCTATTCACCTATCGCTGACTTCGCACAACGAAGGGGTGAAGTCTTGTATTGGGAAGATGATTTTGGGCACTTCACCCCGCTCGGGAACTCCATTGTTGGCGTTGGGCTTGCGAAGCGGATTGCTCCTCTGTGTAGGCAGGCCGCGTCACCGACCTTGTCTAACCCGTAGAGCGGAATGGATCACTACGTTTACGCTTCGATCCTGCCGCATCCCGTTACCAGGGTTCGGTGGCACCGGCTATGACTACGACGCTAACGGCAACATGATCAGCGGCGACAACCGCACGATCAACCACAACGTGGCGAACATGCCCGCTTCGATGAAGCGTCCGAACGTTGCTTCTGTGACCATCGCCTATGATCAGAACCGGTCGCGGTTCAAACGCTTTGATACACCCGCATCGGTCGGACTACCGACAACGACGCACTACGTCGGCAGCATCGAGAAGATTATGAATCCGAACAACGTGGTCAAGATCAAGCGATACATCGACGCAGAAACGGTGGTCACCGTCACCGTGAGTGCGTCCGGTGTGTCGAGAACTCAGGTATATTTCCTGAAGGATCACCTTGGGTCATCACATCTTCTCGTCAACTAGCCCGGAAAATTCACGAAGGTATAAAACAAAAGCCTCGAACGTGCGAAAATGTGGTTACCAGACCAACAAATTTGCAGGAAACGAGGCTTTTGCATGAACAACGATACCACCGCACAGAGTGTTTTGTTCGAAGGACTTACGACGAAGCCGGTGGTTGTTCACTTTGACCAGGAACACACATCGTCTGACGGTGGTGCCATTCTGCTCAAGGCCTGCGATGAGGCACTGGATCTGACCGCCCGTCTGGCGGCTTGTCTGGTCGACCGACGTCAGTGCGGCGCGACAAACAAGATGAGAAAGCCGCGACAATCAGGATGAGAAAACGCCGTCTGCTGGCCGCCGACGCAGGGAGGGCGTAGCC
>JAYSTS010000212.1:0-41504 GCA_043719475.1 Gammaproteobacteria bacterium
GTCGATGAACTCATGCGCATTGCGGACCAACACCGCGATCCATTCGGTGGCGATCTTCGTCTCGGCATCATTCCGACGGTGGCACCGTATCTCCTCTCGCGCATTCTTGGACCGATTCGCAAGCGCTTTCCAAAACTTCGAATCCAGCTGTATGAAGGGCAGACGGTGGACATCTCGGCGCGTCTGAAGCTTGGGGAACTTGATGCAATCATTCTTGCGTTGCCTTTGATCGATGATCAGAGCGAGGTCCGCACGCTGTACAAGGAGCCGTTCTATTTCACGCTCTCCACCCAGCACCCGCTGGCTGGGAAAAAGCAGATAACGATCAAGGACCTGGCGGCCGAGCGGATGCTTCTGCTTGAAGACGGGCATTGCCTGCGTGATCAAGCGTTGTCGGTCTGTGACTCTGCGGGAGCTGTTGAAAACACGAATTTTCGCGCCACCAGCCTCGAGACGCTGCGCCAGATGGTATGCGCGAACGTGGGTACAACATTGATGCCCGAACTCGCCCTCACCAAGACCGCAGGACTGCGTTACATCCCGTTCGAACAAGCGGCACGCGCCGGCGCGCCACATCGCGAGATCGGGCTCTGCTGGCGCAGGGCTTCCAGTCGCGGCGAACTGCTTGAAGAGATGACTGAATTACTACGTACCGCCGTTGGTGAGGTCCTGCAGTAGCGAGTGTCGATTTATCTCAGGAACTTCCATGGAGTACGGCAGCACAGGATGATCGATCCCCATAAACAAAGCAGCGCCAGCTTGCAGGCTACGAATTGAAGCTGCGTCCAGCTCGATTCGCAGGAAATGCACCGCTGCAGTCTTGTGATCATTGGTTCGTTCCAGGTCCTCGTTGGCAATGGCGGTGATGCGAGAACACCCTTCGGCCTGAACCCAGACCAGATGCTCAACGCCGCCCAGTTTGCCTAGAGCAATTCGACGTTCTTCGAGGTCCGGATACTCCAGCATGAAGGTCGCTTTCCAGTTGGTGCCATCCGGAATCAGTGGATTGTAGGCCGCGATCTCTTCATCGATGGCCGATCGTTCGAATATGCGCTCAACACGCAGCATCTCCTGCACCTGGTACTGAATGGTGAGGCGATCTTCGAAGTACAGCGTCGCGTTTGGTCCCAGTGCAATCTGGCGCAGCTTTTTGTGTGCAATAACCTGTTTGCGAAAAGCGGGGCGCGCTTCGGCGTACGCTTCGAGACCGAACAGATCCTGTCGCGAGAGTTTTTTCATGAGGTGATTCCATAAGCACGGCGAATCATAGTGATCGGGTGTTCCGCAGCGTGCAGCGAGTCTGGATCCTGCTTGTCGAGTCCGTGGGCGATCAGCCGACCTGCCATCGGGCAATCTGATCCAAAACTGTCGGGTTCGATTTCGTTAACCCTGCGAACCACAGGGCGCACGATTTTCATCGCCTTGTCGTAAGTTTCTGTTTTTACGGCATAGGTACCGTCATGACCGGAACACCGTTCGATTGAGGTGACCTCAGTGCCGGGCACCAGCTCCAGGAACTCACGCGTCTTCATGCCGAAGTTCTGGACCCGCTGGTGGCAGGCGACGTGGTAGGCCACCTTGCCCAGCGAAGCCGGAAAGTCCGTGCGAATAAGCCCGGCTTTGTGTCGCACCATCAGGTATTCGAAAGGGTCGAAGAAGCGGTCACGTACTTTGGCGACGTCAACATCTTCTGGAAACATCAGCGGCAGCTCCTGTTTGTACATCAGTACGCAGGAAGGTATCGGCGCGATGATGTCGTAGCCGTCGCGAATAGCCTGTAGAAAAATTGGCAGGTTGGAGTCCTTGAGCGCTGCCACTTTGTGCAGATCACCCAGTTCGAGCTTGGGCATACCGCAGCAGCGAGCATCCTTGAGCAATTTGACGCTGATGCCGTTATGCACAAAAACGGCGACCATGTCCTCGATCACTTGTGGTTCGTTGTGATCGCCATAACAGGTGACATAGATCGCGACCTTTCCCGTGGTTCGCGTGCAGGCTCTGGTGATGAGATCGTCACCAGACATATCGGGTTGATAACGACTGACCGTTTTGGCCGTGAATTTCGGCAGTGGTGCCTGGGCATGGATTCCAACCATGTTCTGGCCCCACTTACGTAGGGTTGGATTGCCCGCTGCTGCATTGGCCAGACGGTTGATCCCTGGTATTGACACGATGTCGAACACGGGATCGGTGCTGGTGATGATGCGATCACGCCAGGTGGTATCACCGGCTTTGAACTTCTGTGCTTTCGCTCGCAGCATCAAGTGTGGAAAGTCCACAGCCCATTCGTGCGGCGGAAGGTAAGGACATTTGGTTTCGGCGCACAGGTCGCACAGAAAGCACTGATCGACCACCTTCATGAAGTCGGCTTTGTTGACACCATCGACTTCCATCGTCGGCGATTCGTCGACGAGATCGAAGAGCGTTGGAAAGCTATCGCACAGGTTTACGCAGCGCCGGCAGCCATGACAGATATCAAATACGCGCTCGAGCTCATGATTGAGTTTGTCGTGATCCCAGAATTCCTCCTTCTGCCAACCCAGGGGCTGACGTTCAGGTGCGCTGAGATTGCCTTCTTTCACCAACATGTCGAGATCTCCGTCAACCGCTGTGGAAGCGTTGTCCACCATGAAAAAGGGGCCGCATGCGGCCCCTTATGCGGACAAGGGTGCAGTCGTGGGGCTGTGAACTTACGCTAGTGCGTCCAGAGCCTTCTGGAAGCGATTAGCGTGTGAACGCTCTGCCTTGGCCAGCGTCTCGAACCAGTCGGCGATCTCGTCAAAACCTTCTGTGCGAGCAGTCTTGGCCATGCCCGGGTACATATCAGTGTACTCGTGGGTTTCGCCGGCGATTGCCGCCTTAAGGTTGTTGCGAGTAGAGCCGATCGGTAGTCCCGTCGCTGGATCACCCACACCTTCCATGTACTCCAGGTGGCCATGTGCATGGCCCGTCTCGCCTTCTGCAGTTGAGCGGAATACCGCTGCAACGTCGTTCTCGCCCTCGACATCCGCTTTCGCAGCAAAGTACAGATAGCGACGGTTGGCCTGGGATTCGCCCGCAAATGCATCCTTGAGATGCTGCAGGGTTTTACTGACCTTGAGTTCCATAAGGTATCCTCCTCAATGGTTATCGGTTACGTGCTTGCGAGTCGCAGTATACGGCTGAAAACCCGACTGGCCATTCGAATCCTTCGATTGATTCGATAGACGAGGTCAATCAGACCTGTCGGTTGACGTCACCTTTCGCTTTATTACTTTCGCTTTATATCCCGACGAGGTACCTGTGCGCGGTGAACTTGGCATTCTGCTACGGCTGGCGGCGCCCATGGTGCTCGCTCAGCTATCGCAGATGTTCATGGGTGTGGCCGATGCGGTGATGGTTGGCCGAGTCAGCCCCACCGATATGGCGGGAGTGACGCTGGGTGGGAATCTCTATTTCCCCACCCAGTTCCTGGTTGCCGGCGTGGTCATGGCGGTCACCCCGACGATCGCTCAGTTGCACGGTGCAAGCCGAGTCTCCGAAATGGGCGAGGTGGTGCGCCAGGCGCTGTTTATCTCACTCGGTGGTGGTCTGGCGCTGGTCTTGCTCTTCAACAATGTAGAACCCATCTATCACCTCATCGGTGTAGATGCTCGCGCAATCCCCATCGCCGTGGATTACCTGCACGCCCTTTCATTCGGCGTGATGCCGTTGCTGTGTTTTTTTGCACTGCGTTACCTGTGTGAGGGTAACTCCTGGACCAAGCCCGCGATGATGCTAGCGCTGGCTTCGCTGCCGACGAAGATCTTGCTCAACTACGCGTTCATTTACGGCAATTTTGGCATGCCAAAGCTGGGCGGCATGGGCTGCGGCTATTCGTCCGCGATCATTGCGTGGAGTCAGTTCATCGCCATGGTCTTCATAGTCCGGCACTCACGAATGCGGGCGAGTGGTTTGTTTGACCGATTTAGCTGGCCGGACTTTAAAGTCATTTGGCGTCTGGTAAGGCTTGGAGTACCCATAGGCCTCTCCAATTTTCTCGAAATGGCCATGTTTGCCGCCGTGACCCTGTTGATCGGGAGGATTAGCGTCGAAGCGGTCGCTGCGCATCAGATCGCAATGAATGTGGGTGGACTGACGTTCATGTTGCCGATGGGGATTGGTATGGCGGCTGCCATTCGCGTTGGCTTCAACGTTGGGGCCGGCGATCTCGCGGCAGCTCGTCGCAGCGGTTGGATGGCGATCGGTGTAGCAGCGATTTTTGCCGTGCTGGCAGCGTTAGTGGTACTGGCCTGTCGGATGTGGATTCCTGGTGTGTACACAACCGATGCCGAAGTTTCAGCGATGGCTGTTCAGATGCTCGTGTTCGTCGCCTTGTTTCAATTGTTCGATGACACCCAGGTGACTGCACTCGGGTCGCTCCGTGGTTACAAAGACACCAAGGTGCCTATGTACATCGCGTTATTTGCATATTGGGGTATCGGCTTTCCGGTTGGTGTCATCCTTGGTTATGGGTACCTGGGTTTCGACGCATATGGTCCGAACGGGTTCTGGATGGGCTTGACCACTGGGCTTGCGGTGGCCGCCGTGGGGCTACTTTGGAGATTCCGGCAGTTTTCGCTGAATCCCGTGTTCGTTAGGCAACCAGTCGGGAAACTTGACTGATGGACTCCTGGATCATCATCACGGTCGGTGCGGCCTTTCTGCAGAATCTGAGATCGTTACTGCAACGTCGGCTCGCTGGCAAGTTGTCGGTGAATGGCGCCAGTTTTGTCAGGTTTGTCTATGCGCTGCCGTTTGCCTGGATCTATGCGTCGTTGGTCATGAGTGATCAAGTGATGCACACACTGACGACACGGTTTTTTTTCTACTGTGTGATTGGCGGCGTCGCCCAGATGTTCGCCACGTCTGCGTTGCTTGCGTCGATGGTAAACAGCAATTTTGCAGTTGGGACAGCCCTGTCGAAAACCGAGACCCTCCAGGCAGCGCTGCTGGGATTCATCCTCTTTGGTGAGTCGCTGACGTGGTTCATGTTGATCGGTATAACGATTTCCTTTGTCGGCGTAGTGTTTTTGTCAGGCAAATCTTCGATCAGGGAGCTATTAAGTGGCAAGCGAGCGGTAGTCCTGGGTTTGTTTGCTGGCAGCGGTTTTGCGTTGTCGGCCGTGGGGTATCGAGCAGCTTCGCTTTCGCTCGCGGACGGCTCTGCAGTTGAACGCGCTGCGGCGACACTTGCGGTCGCGCTTGGGTTGCAGGTGTTGTTGATGGGAATTTTTCTGGCCGTGCGAGAACCCGGACAACTTCTTCAGGTATGGCGCGCGCGGCGATCGGGCGTGTGGGTCGGATTGGTGGGTGCAGGGGCTTCAGCAGGCTGGTTTACGGCCATGACCATGGTCAGTGCGGCGCTGGTTCGCGCGGTCGCGCAAGTCGAACTGCTGTTTACCTTTGTCACGGCCGTCTGGATACTTCGTGAGCAGATCACTTTCAAACACATGCTGGGCGCCGTATTGATCATCGGCGGAATTCTGCTGCTGATCTGAGTGTGCCCGACAACTGGGGGAGCCATGACCTACCAAACCATACTGTCCGAGAATCGCGATAACGTCTGCCTGATCACCCTCAATCGTCCGGAGCGCTTGAATGCCTGGACCTACCAGATGGCGGAAGAACTGGCCGATGCGGTCATGACCGCCAATGCGGATGACAATATCGGCGCCATCGTCATGACCGGCGCGGGCCGCGGTTTCTGTGCTGGGGCCGATATCGAAGCGGTATTCAAGGCCCAGTCTGAAGGGGCGTCACTTAAGCGCAGCGCGCGATCGCAGGACTGGGTAGGGCTGATGCGGGATTCCAAACCTGTGGTAGCGGCGGTCAACGGCGCTGCGATCGGCCTTGGCACCACGTTGATCCTGCCGATGGATTATCTCGTTGCCAGCACCAACGCCAAATTGTCTCTGCGTTTCGTGAAGATGGGTCTGGTGCCTGAACTCGCCAGTTCCCGGTTCGTGTTTGCCCGGGTTGGTTTTGGCAAGGCGAATGAACTCATGCTGACCGGTCGTACGGTTGATGCCAGTGAAGCACTCAGTCTCGGACTCGTGGACAAGGTGGTTTCGCCGGAAGAGCTGGTTGACGCGGCCATCGCGGTTGCACGTTCCATGGGCGAGAACCCGCAGGTGGCGCTGCGCATGATCAAGAAACTGGCTACCCAGAATGCGGCCGAGACCGATCTTGCGCTGGTCCAGCAGCGGGAGGGCGAAGGGCTGAAGGTGGCGTATGTTTCACCTGAGCATAAGGAAGCCATCGCCGCCTTTATGGAAAAGCGCACCCCAGACTTCAAAGGTGCTCGAAAAGTCTGACAGAGGGATGACGCCAATCTGATTTGCTGGCGACATAACTCCGTCGCCTGCATGTGACGGGGTTATCACCTGTTTTCTGCGTCTTTGCCTATGCTTTGCCGTAGGAGTCCGTATCAGGAACTGAGCGTGCAGAGCGACAGGGAGTCGTTGAGTAATGGGGAGTTCGTCCCGTCCCGATTGATCCTGATCTGGATGGATCGGGAATATGTTGTCACGCCTGGCACAGTATTTTTGCTCGGTAATTCTGCCGACGCCGATCTTTGTATTCCTGGCGCGTTTGTTTCTGCATTTCACGCGACCATTGAGTTTCCCGCACGTGGTCATCGGTTTGAACTCGTTGATCATTCCACCAACGGCACGCTCGTGCAGACAGAAGATGAACATGTCCGTCTGTTGCACCGGGATCGCCTGCCTATGTGGGGTGAAGGCTGGTTCAGTCTCGGTCAACCACTCGCACCAACCACTGCATTGAGGTACAGCCATGTCTGAAGCCCAGTTGTTGGCACCGGCGTTGGCCTTTGCCAGTGCACATCGAACACATCGTGGCAACGTTCGCAAGTTGAACGAAGATGCCGTGCTGGATCGATCCGAAGCCGGCCTTTGGATGGTGGCCGATGGCATGGGCGGTCATGAAGCCGGGGACTATGCCAGCCAGGCCATTGCTGCATCGCTTCGCGCCATAGAGTTCAGAGCCCAACACAAACTGGTGGATCGCATCGATGTGGTGGAAGACGTATTGCTGCAGGTCAACACGAGACTACATGACTATGGCAAGACCCGATTCGCGGGTGCAACCGTAGGCAGTACCGTCGTTGTCTTCATTGCAGCAGGCGACTTTGGGGTTGCGCTCTGGGCAGGCGACAGTCGGCTCTATCGCTTTCGTGCAGGAGCACTCGAACAAGTCACGCGTGACCACAACCCACTATCGGATCTGCTGGATGTCGGTGATGTCACGGAAGCAGAGGCCCTCACGACGGATACCAACGTCATTACCAGGGCAGTAGGTGGTTATGGTCCGCTGCATCTTGACGTCGTTGTCTTTGATCTCGAGGCAGGTGATCGCTTCCTGTTGTGCTCTGATGGCTTGTATCGAGAACTCGCGCAGGCAGATATCGAAGCACGACTGGAAGGCGAACTGGATGACGTCGCAGACCAGTTGATGCGGACGTGCCTGAACGGTGTGGCGCAGGACAACGTGTCGTTTGTCATCGTTAGCGCCCTCGCGGGCTGAGGCTTTTCATGGATCAGGACACACCTAAGGATCTGACCGTACTGCGACCACGCAGTCGTGATCGAACGGACGACTCTTCGGCTCGGGAAACTGCGACTGATCAGGCGACACCGCGTGTGCTCAAGAGCCGATTTGTGCTGGAAGATCGGCTCGGCAGCGGTGGCATGGGCACGGTCTATCGGGCCAAGGATCTACGTAAGGTCGAGGCACGTGATCGTTACCCCTATGTGGCCGTGAAGGTACTGAATGCTGATATCCGTCGCCATCCAGAGGCGTTCATTGCACTTGAACGGGAGGCCTCCAGATCACAGCAGCTCTCCCATCACAACATTGTTTCGATATTTGATTTTGACAAGGACGGCAACGTTCCATTCATGACCATGGAATTGCTGCAGGGTCGAGAACTGGCTGAGTTGGTACAGGCCTATCCCCATGGCCTGCCCAACGAGATTGCATGGTCGGTCATCAACGGGATGTGTGAAGGGCTGCGATACGCTCATGAAAATGGCGTCGTGCACGCTGACTTCAAACCCGGCAACGTCTTTGTCACTGACCAGAATCTGGCGAAGATCCTGGATTTTGGTCTGGCACGTGCGGCCCGCTTGCAGCATGCGGAAGGCGAGGTCACGGCATTTGATCCAGCTCAGTTGGCAGCACTGACACCGGTATATGCCAGCCTCGAGATGATCCAGGGAGAAACTCCGGAGCCTCGCGACGATCTCTATGCCCTGGCGGTGGTTATCTATCTCGTGCTGACCGGGCGTCATCCATACAATCGGCTACCCGCGGATGACGCACTGGCCGCCGGGATAACCCCGGAGCGTCCACGACAGCTGAATATGACCCAATGGCGGGCGTTGCGATCTGCATTGGCGTTTCGCAGGGAAGATCGTCTGGCGAGTGTGCAGGATCTGCATGCCTCGCTCACGGGCAGACAACTGTGGAGAACCGGCTCGATCGCCGCGGTCGCCGCGACGCTGTTCCTGGCACTGACCGGTTCATGGGTGATCGAGGGGTCGCAGATCGAGGACGTTCGTGACGAAGTCCGGCAGGTCACCTTGCTGGACGTGCAGACCGCACGGGTCAGCAGTCTGATCGAAGAGCCCGGACTCGACGGTCTGTGGTTGCAACGGCTGGATGCGGAATTGCAGAGTTTGGCTGCAGTCGACACTTCCGGCGATGCCGCCAAGATCTACAAACAACAGGCGGCGACAGCAATCGCAGGCGGCATGGCGTCCCGTCAACCGCTGGCAGAGGCGCTGGTTCTGTATTCCGAAAGCCAGTTCCTGGCACCGTCAGCGATTCTGGATCAGGCCATTGCTCAGCGGATGACTGGGGTGCTCGATGCACTCGTCGTGCCTTTGGGAATAACCATGACCCGGGAACAGACGCTGGCTTCCCTGGATGGTCTGCGTGACGTGCATGCCGGACTTGAACAAATCGGCAAACTCGTAGCGCCCGAGCCCCTCGGTAGTGTTGTCAGCAGCCGGGATCAGGTGGTCATGCAATTGGTGCAAGAAGGTCGACGTCGATTACAAGCCGGTGATCGGCAAGGTGCCAGGCGTCTGGCCGATGCGCTCCAACCCTTCCCGTTCGCCGCTGACGTGATTCGCGAACTACAGGTTGCTGGGGTCAATCTCGTCAAAGCCAAGCCGCAGGCCGCGCCTGAGGTCGCTGTCGTTGACGAGCCGGAGTTCGATAAAAAGGCGATGCGACTGCTGACCGACGTTCTTTCGGGGTCGTGCCTGCGTCTGGATCTTGTCAGGCTGGCACAGGTGATCCGTCGACATGACGATGAGCCTGCGTTTGTCGAAGAGGCAGCTGAGCGTACCAATACCCGACTGGATGAGTGCATCATCGAACTCGGATCAGTTGATCCGGCCCTCGCAAGCAGCCTGCGTAGTGATGCAACCGCGCGACTTGAGGGGCTCGTCGAACTCGAATTTGAATCTCCTGATCCTTGCGTGGTGTCGGATAATGACGGCTCAACCCCGCAGACCTGCCAGGATCAGGCAGCAGCCACCCCGACTCCGGAATTGGTGGTGTATTCAGCCACCGCAAGCGGTGAGAAATTTGCGATCACGCGTTCGGAAATCAGTACGCGTGAGTTTGCCGCGTTCTGTGATGACACCGCTCGATGCCATCTGCAGTCGAGCAACTTTCCGGTAACCGGAGTACACAGGCCGCTGGTCGAAGATTATGCGCAGTGGTTGAGTGAGCGAACTGGGCATCACTATCGACTACCGACTGCTATGGAGTGGGAGTTGCTGGCCAGCTCTTCCCAGGGTGGCGTGCGTCATTGTCGAGGGCGATACATCGGTGCGGAACGCCCGGTGATTACGAATGAAGGACCGGCGGATGCCAACGGACTGTGGCACGTGCTGGGTAACGTCAGGGAGTTGGTGGTTGATGGAGACCTCACGCTCGCCGCCGGCGGCAGTTTTCGAGACCCCGACGAACGATGTGTGGCACACGGCACGGACCGTGTCGATGACACCGTCGATGATGCGACGGGGTTTCGTTTCGTCAGAGAGTTGACATAGAGAGTTGTCATAGAGAGTTGTTATAGAGAGTTGTTATAGAGAGTTGTTATAGAGAGTAGTCATAGAGAGTAGTCATAGAGAGTGGTCATAGAGAGTGGTCATGGAGAGTAGTCATAGGTAGTCATAGAGAGTAGTCATGAAGTTGATGCGATTGAGTCCACTCTCCCAGCGGCTACGGCGAGTTGCACGTGCGCATGCCGCTGGAGAGTCGACCTTGGCGGAGTACCGACAGGCAAGACAACTGCTGTTAGCGGAGTTGCAACGAATATCCCCGCGCAAGCTGGATGATACGCATCGGCGGGCCGAGATCGCATCGATGGCTACTCATTCGGGCGCTTTAAAGGGCAGCATCGTCACTGTTGTGGGTTCCGGATCTCCCGATTCCCGCCGAACGCGACCGCAACTACGCTGGTTGGTAGCGGCATTGGGGGCACTCCTGGTGGTGCTTTGGGTACTGCTGCGGGCCTGACAAGTCGACCATGCGGTCATTCTGACGACCGCGTTTCGTTGCAGTTTGATGACAGTCGACTCGACCTGCTCAGGAACGGCGAGGATCCTCCCGTTAGTATTCGCTAACACAGCGCCTCAGTTTTCTTATGCACATTCCTGGAAAATCACCTGACCGCAAATCAAGATGGGCGCGAGGCTTCAGTGATTTTAGATGGATGCTTACGCAAGTAGATGAATTTAAAGAGATTATGACCCCGTTTGCGTAAGTCGATCGGAGGATGGGGTTCAGGAAATTCGCAGTAGCTCGTAGAGCTGCGAACAACTTATCCTCATAGTTATCCACAGGCTTTGCGCTACCAATGCGGCTGCTGCGGTAAAGTACTGGTACCTGTCGGGCTGGATGCGCGATCATTATTCGACCCATCGTTCGTGGCACAAGTCGTTGCGTGTAGTGCTTCTCCAGACCGACAATGTGCTCGAGCAGTTTCAGCCCGAGTTTGGTGACTATCCGGTCATGTTCGGCAATCTGCTTGAACACCCGGATATTGAATTGTCCACGCACGACGTGCGATTCGACCTGCCAGCGGCAGGGGCTGGTGATGGTTACGTCATTTCCGGCTCTCGGCACAGCGTGTACGACGATCTTCCGTGGATCAAAAGGCTGGCCACATTTCTCGATGGAGAGATCAAGACAGGTAAAAAAGTGGTTGGTATTTGTTTCGGACACCAATTGCTGGCGCATTTTTTTGGCGGTGAGGTGCGGCCTGCGGCTACTGGATGGGAAGTCGGGGTCAAGGAAACCGAGATCCGAGAGCGATTGGACTGGATGCAGCCACCCAGTGCTCAGGTTAATTTGTTGTCGAGCCACAAGGATCAGGTAGCGGTTCTACCAGTGGGAGCGAGGCTTTCAGCGCGTTCAAGCAGCTGTCCGATCGCCGGCTTCACGATGGGTGACAACGTGATCACTTTTCAGGGGCATCCCGAGTTTCGCAAAGCCTACTCCCGATCATTGATTGGCTATCGTCGGGAATTGCTTGGAGAGCGGGTGACTGACGCCGGGCTGGACTCCCTCAACAAACCGACCGATGAGCCGCTGGTTAGCCGTTGGATTCTAGGGTTCCTGCTCGGTAGGAATGCACAAGGCGACGCTGACAAGAAAACTGTAAAGGTGACTCCATGACCAGGCCGTGGCAACTGAAGCGCTATCTCAATCTGGCTGCGGTGCTGATTCGCGACAGACGTTTGGGGACTCTGGGCCGTGATGCGGATGACAAGCTGTCGTCGGTGGGTCGATCTGGAACGACGATTCAGCGCGTTCGTGGTGATCTCACGACGCTCGTCGAGTTGCTCAAGGCCTACGCGACGGGGGAGTACCGTGATGTGCCCAAGAAGTCCCTGCTGCTTGTCGCGGCAGGTATTCTCTACTTCGTCACGCCCATCGACGTGATTCCGGACTTCCTGCTGGGCATTGGTTACCTGGATGACCTGACCGTGCTGACGTATGTGATTGGTATCGTTCGAGACGAGATAGAGCGATTCCGGACACAACCGATCATGTCCAGCGCCGAGACGATCGAACCGGGCGCCGTAAGACTCTCCAACCAGCCCGCTGTCGGCGGCAAGGAGTCATGATCAATAAGCTGCTGAAATGGTCTTCCTGCTGCGTTGGGTTCCTGCTGTTGACGGGTTGCACGGTTTCGGCGACCTACAACAATCTTGATCGTCTTGCTCGCTGGCAGATCGCCGACTATGTGGAGTTTGATGATCGGCAGGATGCCTACTTCAGCGCTGAGCTTGATCGACTGCTGTATTGGCATCGGGTCTCCGAACTGCCTGTCTATGCCGATCGGCTGGATCAGCTGGTGCAGGAGATCAATCAGGAATTCACGGATCCGACGCTGAAAGCCATGATCCGGGATGTCACGACTTGGGCTGAACGCATCGAGGCAGAAGCCACGTCGATGACCATCGAATTGATGCTCTCTCTGACGGACGCCCAGGTTGCGGAATTGCCAGCCAACCTGGAACAAGCGAATGAGGAGTTTGCCGAGGATGAATCAGACGTTGAACTGGGCGAGGTCCGAGAGAACTGGGCTGATTCTATGGAGGATGGCGCCAAGTACCTCATGGGGTCATTGACACGAGACCAGCGGGACTACGTTCAGGCTCAGTCGCTTCGCTACCAGCCCGAGCAGTTATTGTGGGTCGATTACCGTCGGCGTTGGCAGACCGCCTTGCTTGCGGCTCTGGCCGGACGAAGTGACACGAAGGCGTTTGATGCCCGGTACCGCAGTTTGGTTAAAGAGCGTAAATCGTTCTGGAGCCCCGAATTCATCAGCGTGAGCCAATCCAATGATGCGCTTCGACGGGACGTCACGCTCATGCTGCTGCGTACCGCAGACGACCAGCAACGCAAGCGGATGACTGAACGGCTGAGTGACCTCTCGGCAGATTTTCGTGAGTTGGCGGCAGACGCGCAAACTCCCGGGCCGGCTGGTGGCGGCTGCCTGGTGCGGTGTCCAATGTCCGGTGAATCTTCTCAGTTTCGATCAGAATCATAAGGCTCGAGCAGCAACCAGGACAGAAGATAGACGGCAATCACGAGCTTGGGCAGGAACAGACCGGTGATCACCAAGGCCACTCGGATAGCTGCAGGATCAGTACGTGTTGACCGTGCGATGCCGGCGCAGACCCCGCCGATCCAGCCGTTGCGTTTATCCTGCGTCAGGGTGTTTCTAAATCGACGAACCATGGTCCAGACCTCCGGGTTAGTTCAGGGTGTTGTTCGGGTTCGAAACCAGGGGTGAACTGCATGGATCGCAGGTGGTCACCAGATCAACCATGCTGTCGGTGATGTCTGACTTCGACCCAGTCGACAGACTGGCCATGACAGTGAGTGAAAGTGCCAGGACGATGGTCAGGAGTCTGGTAGTTGGATATCGGGAGTTGAGTCGACGAGTCAACTTCATCAAGTGCATCCTGGCGTTTAGAGATGTTGTTTGGAGAGCGTTTCAACTTCCATGCCAGCAAATTGAATCAAAATTTCGGTAAACCGGGCTCTGATGACACCGAGTGGCCGCGTTTGTGGCGTAACAGACGAATTTGTGGTGGTAATGTCCAAGTCACGAGATTGAAAAAGGAGAGTCATGGATTTTCATTTCGCCAACGTCTTTGAGGCGATCAGTGATTTGCAGCCCGAACGAGCAGCATTGATTTGCGACGGTCTGACCCGGAGCTGGCGGGAATACGATGATCGGGCGGCGCGGCTTGCCTCGGTTCTCTCGGCACATGGCCTTGGCCATGCCAGCAAGGTCGGGCTCTATCTGCACAACTGCAATGAGTATCAAGAAGCCCAATACGCTGTCTTCAAGATTCGGGGTTGCCCGATCAACGTCAACTATCGTTACAAGGCCGATGAACTGGTCTATCTGCTCGACAACTCGGACGCCGAGGCGGTTGTGTTTCAGGCGACATATGCAGCGAGGATCTGGGAGATTCGCAACCGGTTGCCCAAGGTCAAGCTGTACATTCAGGTTGATGACGGCACAGAAGCTCTACTGAAAGGCGCGGTGGAATTTGAAAAGGCGCTTCGCACCCAGAACCCGATGGCGCGAATCGATCGATCTGCAGAAGATGTCTACATGTTGTACACCGGTGGTACCACCGGTATGCCGAAAGGGGTCATGTATCCCGGTGGGCCTTTCTGTCAGTTTTTTGTGGCTATGGGATTGGGTGGCAGGGGATTGATCCCGCCGACGACGATTGAAGGTCTGATCGATCTGCTCCCTGGCATCGTCGACAAACCCGTGAGTTTGCCGGCGTGTCCGTTGATGCACGGAACCGGGGTCTGGTTAGGCTCCTTCATGCCAATGATCCTTGGCGGAACAGTTGTTACCACGCAACGTTTGGGTCTTGATTCTGATCATCTCTGGGGCTTGGTTGCGACGCATCGTGTCAGCGACCTGGTCATCGTTGGTGACGCCTTTGCCAAGCCTCTGCTTGGTGCACTGGACGCAGCCCTTGCACGAGGCAACCCCTATGACGTTTCGAGCCTGCGCCAGATTATCTCCAGTGGTGTGATGTGGAGTGCAGAAACCAAGGCTGGCCTTTTGAAGCATGGAGACTTCGCACTCCTTGATGTCATGGGATCAACGGAAGGTGGCATGGGGTCTTCGGTCACAACCCGCTCTGCAGCGGCAAAAACAGCCAAATTTGCGCTCAACGCAGGGGTGCGGGTGTTTGCCGACGATGGCCATGAGGTGGTGGCAGGCTCCGGGGAAATAGGCCGGGTTGCAACGAGTGCCTTCGTCCCACTTGGTTATTTCAAGGATCCGGAAAAATCTGCAGCCACGTTTCGACAGATCGATGGTGTCCGATACAGCTTTCCCGGCGATTACGCGCAGGTCGAAACTGACGGCAGCATTACGCTTCTCGGTCGTGGCAGTGTCTGCATCAATACCGGTGGAGAGAAGGTCTTTCCGGAAGAGGTTGAGGAAGCGGTCAAACGACATCCGGATATCTTCGACTGTCTTGTGGTTGGTGTTCCCGATGACCGTTTTGGTGAGCGCATTGTGGCGGTTGTTTCGTATCGCGAACAGGTCGTAGAAGGCCGGGGCTGCGAAGCCCAGGAGCTGATCGAGTTCGCCCGTGGACATCTCTCTGGCTACAAGGTGCCCAGATCGGTGCTCTTTGTGGATGTCGTTCGTCGGGCACCAAACGGCAAAGCAGATTACAAATGGGCAAAGCGGGCGGCGCTCGACGCGTAGTTAGATTCCCGGCTTGAATGCGGGACAAATTCGAGTTCTGGTCTAGCGTTAGGGGGTAAGAATCAGGAATTCACGCCCATGCCAACGCATTTTGACATGTCTCTGGACGAATCTGTCCAGGTACTGAAGCGCGTACTGCCGATGATGAGTCAGCAACGTGTCCCGACAATTCCGCAGAACTACGCGGTTTGGTACGACTACGTGACCCATCGCAACGATGAGTTGTGTTCGGAACTCGAATCACATATCAAGCAGGGACTCACTTTTAACGCCGACCAATGTCGCCGAATCTACGAAAAGTACTTTGTCGATGAAGTGTCGGCTGAAGTCGACGGCATTCAAGGTGCCGTGCGGGAAGCCGTGAATTCGGTGCTCCAGGAAGTCAGCAGCCTCGGTAACGACATGAGCGGGTATTCGGAAGTGCTGGCCGCCGCAGGCAGCGCGTTAGGCAGCAGCCCGACACAGGAAGACCTGAATCAATTGGTGATCAATCTGGTTCGAGAAACCCAGAAGACACGCGCGCGCGCCCAGGAAGTTGAAGCTTCTTTGCACACCATGGGTGATGAGCTGACTGATATGAAATCGCAGATCAGCCGTTTGAGTCGCGATTCTCGCACCGACGCTCTCACCGGTGTTGCCAACCGTCGAGCCTTTGATGAGGCGGCGGCGCGAATGACCGCTGAGGCGATAGGCGACGGCTCTGATTGTTGTCTTGTGCTGGTCGATATTGATCACTTCAAGAAGTTCAACGATACGCATGGTCACCTGGTGGGTGATCAGGTGCTGCGTTTTGTTGCCCAGGAAATGGAGCAGTGTGTCAAAGGCAGAGACATGCTGGCCCGTTATGGCGGCGAGGAGTTTGCCATCCTGTTGCCCGCAACGCCCATAGATGGCGCAGCCATGTTGGCCGACAGTATTCGAGCGATCATCGAGACCCAGACCATCAAGTCACCGGAAACTGACCAGCCGCTGAAGGTTACGGTGTCGATGGGTGTGTCCCGCTATCGTGACGGTGAATCAGTCAGTGATCTGATCGAACGTGCGGATGCGTGTCTGTATCAGTCCAAGAAAGAAGGCCGTAATCGGGTTACCCGCGAGCAGTAATCTGCGAGCCCCGGGAGCAGTAATCTGCGAGCCCCGGGAGCAGTAATCTGCGACCCCCCGCGAACAATAGTCACACAAAGTTTACGGAACGAACTGTCGGTTCGTCCTGGCCCTCTGGCAGAATGCTGGCGCGTGCCAGAAAAACCCCAGGGAGCTTCATGCGACATTCATCGTTTGGTTGCAGCCTGTTTCTAGCCTCGACGTTGCTGATGCAATTCACGCAGGCGCAGGAGTCAGTTGCTTCTCCGCTATTCATACGAAACACCTCACCCGCTGCGCTGTTGTTCGGTGCGCCGGTCATGAGGTCGTCGGCAGATTCGCTGACGCTGTCCATCGACCGCGGCAATATTTTCAGCGGTGATCTGGGGGACAATTCCCTCGCCGCATTCGATGGCGAAACCACGCTGACCAACCTGTCGTACAACCAGACCTTTGCGGATGTCTGGAGCTGGGGCATCGATATTCCCTGGGTCAGCCATGAGGGTGGTTTTCTCGATTCGTTCATCGATGGCTATCATGACAGCCTTGGTTTCGGCAGTGGCGGGCGGGATCTCGTACGCAGAGATCGCTTGTTTTACAGCGTTCAAGTCGATGGTGAAACGGTCGTGGATTTGCGCCATTCGGAGCAGGATCTTGGCGATGTTCGTCTTTACCTGGGGCGCTCGCTGCTGGACACCCCGCACCGCTCGCTTGTTGTGCATGGCCTTGTCAAAATTCCCACTGGAAGTGTCGATTCCCTGTCCGGTTCAGAGGCGATGGACGCTGGAGCCTGGCTGGAATATGGCCAGGTTGATGTTTTTGGCCTCACGAGACTGAGCATGACGGCGATGGTCGGCGGCATGGTTCTGGGCAAGGGTGAATTGCTGCCACAGTTGCAGAGGGAATTCATGCCCGTCGGGCACCTGGGCTTCGGTTACCAGGTGCATGATCGCGTTCAGTTGCTCATGCAGGCCGATGTGCAGGGTGCACCCTTCGATGTCGACCTCAGTCTGCTGGGTCGAACCGGCGTGCAGGGAACGGTGGGCGGGCGATTGTTCTTCAAACCATCGCTCTGGCTGGATCTGGGCGTTGTCGAGGATCTCTACACCAACAGTTCGCCGGACGTGATCTTCCACCTGTCGCTCCATGGGCGCCTTGGAGGTGAATGAGAGGAGGTGATTGAGAGGGGGTGATTGAGGCGATTCGTGCCATGACAGGATGGCGCATGCGCTTGTAAACTCCAGCCTCTTTGAAGTTTGAGGGCAATCTACCGTGGCGATGCAACACTCTCCGCTCCTGATGTCGAGAATCCTCGATCGTGGGGCGCGGCTGTCACCCAAGGACGACATTGTTACCGCAACTGCGGAAGGTGTTCGTCGCCAGACCATAGGGCAGACCCGTGACCGTGCGCATCAGCTTGCACACGCGCTGACGAAGGCTGGCATCAAGGTTGGTGATCGTGTTGGCACGTTCATGTGGAATGGCTCGCGGCATCTCGAGGCCTATCATGCAACGGCCGGAATGGGCGCCGTTCTGCATACGCTGAATGTCCGTCTGTCTGACAAGGATCTCGAGTACATCATCAATCATGCAGCCGACAAACTGATCATCGTTGATGCGGATCTATTGCCGGTGCTTGAAGTTCTGAAAGGACGCATGCCGACCGTCGAACGAATAATCGTCGCGGCTGAGTCGGGGTTTGAAGGCTGGCAGACGACGTTACCCAAGGCTGTTGATTACGAGGCATTCATAACCGGCCAGCCGACGTTATACGAGTGGCCACAGATCGATGAGAACTCAGCATTGGGGCTTTGTTACACCAGTGGAACCACCGGTAATCCCAAAGGGGTTGAGTACGAACACCGATCCCAGTATCTGCATACGATGGCGCAGTGCATGACTGACAGCATGGGATTATCCGGCACGGATACTTTGTGCGGCATTGTGCCTATGTTCCATGCCATGGGCTGGGGC
Organism: Gammaproteobacteria bacterium; assembly: GCA_043719475.1. Lineage (GTDB taxonomy): Bacteria > Pseudomonadota > Gammaproteobacteria > Pseudomonadales > Azotimanducaceae > SYFY01. The sequence continues at coordinate 18,383 of JAYSTS010000212.1, forward strand.
CTGCCATGGTCGGCAATGATGTTGGGCTGCAAGCAGGTGATGCCACATCGTTTCATGACCATGGACCGAATCGCTGCATTGATCTCTTCAGAAGGGGTAACGGTATCAGCCGGAGTGCCAACGATCTGGCAGGGCATCAAAGGACTCATCGAGGCCAATCCGGGCAAGTACGATTTCAGCAAGCTCAGTCGGTTGACCTGTGGTGGATCTTCACCACCGCCTTCACTCATTCGTTGGTATTGGGATACGCTGGGTGTTGAGATGATCCAGGGCTGGGGAATGACCGAAACTTCTCCGTTGGCAACCTTGTCCCGCAAGGTCATGAAGCGCAGTCAGTTGTCTTTGTCCGAGGATCAACAGTTCCAGAATGTGGCCAAGGCGGGTTTGCTGATGCCCGGGCTCGAGATCGATATCTTTGATGCGGATTTCAAACGTCTTCCGCATGATGGCGAGACAGTTGGCGAGATCCTGATTCGTGGCCCGTGGATCTGCTCGGAATACTTCAATAACCCACAGCCAGAGAAATTCCATGATGGCTGGCTGGTTACCGGTGATGTTGGCAAGATCGATCCTGATGAGTACTTGATCATCTCGGATCGTTCGAAAGACCTGGTGAAAAGCGGTGGGGAGTGGATTTCCTCGGTGGACCTTGAAAATCACATCGTCGCCATGGCCGGTATCGCCCAGGCTTGTGTGGTTGCGCATCCGCACCCGAAATGGGATGAACGACCGGTAGCCCTGGTTGTACTGCAGGACGGCGTGGTACTGGATCGCTCAGCCGTACTTGATCATTGCGCCACGGCGTTTGCGAAGTGGCAACTCCCGGACGACGTCCTGGAGGTGAAGAGCATTCCACTGACTTCGACCGGCAAGATGGACAAAAAGGTGGTGCGGGCAAATCTTGAAGCACAGGGGTACGTGCTGCCCGATTTGCGGTCCAAGACGTCTGCCTGACAAAGCTGCCCACACGGATTTCCGGTACGGCAGTCGTGTGGAACAGCATTACTCGCCCGAGCTGGCCGGCTGTAGTACCGCCGAATGTAGTGCCGCTGAATGTAGTACCGCCGAACCACCAATCGCTTCGGTAGGCTGTTCGAAGTGTCTGCGCATCAGCGCGTTGATTGGTTTGGAATCCTGAAGCCCACTACAATCCTCCGCCCAGGTGTTCAAGAGTCAGACCAATGTCAGGTTTTGTTTCGATCGGTGAAATTCGTGAGGCGAAGGGACTGCGGATGGCAGTTCTGCGCGATATTCCATCTCCCTGGACCGAGGCAGCAAAGGGGATTTTCCATGCCAAAGGACTGGATTGCCTGTATGGCGCGCAAGCGGACAGTGACCCGCCGCAAGCCGTAGCCCACCACTATGGCAACAGCTCGGTTCCCGTCGTCCTGTTCGAAAACGAAAAGCCCCGCACCGGGTGGGCAGAGATCCTGATTCTTGCCGAACGTCTATCCGATTCAACCCCGCTCATTCCGGATGATGCAGAAGATCGCGCCGATCTGTTTGGCATTGCCCATGAAATATGTGGCGAAATGGGGCTCGGCTGGGCTTATCGACTGGTGATGATCGGCGATACCACCCGTGGCGCTTTTCCTGCCGGAGTCACACGATATCTGGCCGGGAAGTACGGTCAGAACCCGGTGCACGCCGAGTCTGCACATCGTCGGGTTGCCAGCATCCTGCGCATGCTCTCCAACCGGCTTGGGCAGAGTGACTATCTGGTGGGCAATCAGCTCACTGCTGCGGATATTTATTGGGCCACGTTTGCCAACATGTTCATTCCGCTGCCTGAATCTCTCATGGTGACGACACCGATGATCCGCAGTGCGTATTCTTGCCAGGATGAACGCTTGCTGGCCGCGATCTCGCCACGTCTTGCAACCCACCAGCGTCGTATCTACGACGAGTTCCTTGAACTTCCCGTAGTGCTTTGAAAATTGTTGAAAACTTCCTTTCAGGAGTCATGAATGCGCTTTGATAATCGAGTGACCCGCGATCTTGGTGTTGAAATTCCAATCGTCCAGGCACCCATGGGGTGGATTGCACGATCACAACTGGCCTCAGCCGTCAGTAACGCCGGTGCCTTTGGCATCATTGAAACATCGTCTGGAGAACTCGACGCAATACGGGAAGAAATCCGCAAGATGCGGACGCTTACGGACAAGCCATTTGGGGTGAATATTGCGCAAGCTTTTGTCCGCGATCCAAACATCGTCCGTTTCGTGATCGACGAGGGCGTGAAGTTTGTGACCACGTCTGCTGGCAGTCCGGAGCGTTACACCGAAGAACTCAAGAAAGCCGGGCTCACGGTGTATCACGTTGTCCCCAACCTGTCGTCGGCGAAAAAGGCGGTTGAGTGCGGTGTGGACGGTCTTGTTGTGGAAGGTGGTGAAGGGGGTGGCTTCAAGAACCCCAGGGATGTGGCGACCATGGTGCTGCTGCCGTTGGTGCGCTCGCAGGTGAGCGTACCCATCATTGCCGCCGGTGGATTTGTCGACGGCTCCTCCATGGCTGCAGCGTTTGCACTCGGAGCAGAAGGCATCCAGATGGGCACACGCATGGTGTCCGCACTTGAGTCACCGGTGCATCAGAATTGGAAGACCGCCATCGTGACCGCGAAGGAAACCGATACAGTCTTCCTCAATCGGCATCAATCTCCAGCTCTGCGCGCATTACGCACCCAGAAAACGACGAAGCTTGAGTTCGACACCGAAAAAAATGCGATGGGCGATTTTGGTCGAGCCATTGATTTGTACTTCGGTGGTGACATGGAAGCGGCCATTGCGCTTACCGGTCAGGTGTGCGGAAGAATCGATTCTGTGCGACCGGTTGCCGAGATCATTGCCGAAGTCCGCGCTGACTTTTTCCGGATCATCGGTGAACTGCATCGTCAGTATTCCGCCTGATGCGCTGATCGTCCCGTAGGGAAGCTCCGCTTGTTCCGGGTTTACCTGGTTAACCTCAATTGGACATAAATTACGCAACCGAAAATGCTGCGCAGGTTATTTAAGAGCTTCGGAACGATTGACTGGAGAGAAGGTCGGGATCGCAGCGGAAATGAATCGTCGAGTAACAGCGCCCTGTAGATCTCCTGATCGCGATTTTTGTAACGGGCCATACCGAAAATCGGCACGGGATGAATCGTTGGGGCGGCGATGGGTTGTGCGCTGCAGTTGTGCCGATTATTGTCGAATCAAGGTTAATGCTTTTAGGGTTAATGCCGCTGTGCTCCCCACGGCGTCGTATCAGTCCTGAACTTCGGAATCGGGACTGAAACTAATGTGCACTGGTTCACAGCGTACCTGGTATGGCTGTCTATACTTCGGCCATAAGCCCACCAAGGATGGTTACCATGGCTGCTCGAAAATTCATCGCGAAGCTGATCGTTGCTGCTGCATCAGCACTTCTCGCCCATAGCGTCAGTGCCGAGACCCTGTTTGGGATCTATGCCGGTGCTGGCACATGGCACCAGAACAGTGAAGGTCACCTTCAATCCAACGGTACCGAAGTCGACACCAGTCAGGACATGGGCCTTGGTGACGATGATGGCAATGTCATCGCGGTTGCATTCGAACACCCCATTCCGTTTGTGCCAAATGTTCGCGTGCAACAGGCGAAGGTCGGGATGCGCGGAGGCATCGAGATCGAGCGGGATGTGGTGCTTGCCGGAGTCAGCTTTATTCCACCCGGCACTGTTGACTCGACCCTCGATCTGGAGATGACAGATGCCATCCTCTATTACCGGGTACTGGACGACGCTCTCAGCCTTGATCTCGGGCTCGAGGCACGCAAACTCAAGGGCAGTGCGTCGATTTCCGGCGGCATCTACCATGCCGAAGTTGAATTCGATGGCACGATTCCGATGCTCTATGCAGCCGTCGAGTGGGAACTGCTCAGTGGCTTCTGGATGTCTGCAAACGCGCAGGCGATTACGTGGAAGGGTGATTCCTTTCTCGACTACAGTGGTGCGCTGGGCTGGAACTCGGATCTTGGTCTTGGCCTCGAAGTGGGCTATCGCTATTTTCGTCTGAAGCTGGATGAACTTGGCGACATCGAAAAGGCAAACCTGATCATCGACGGCCCCTTCGCCGCATTGAATTACCGGTTCTGATAACCGGTTGAAAAGACCCTGGATTTGGCATCAGAGTTTTCTTGCGGGCTGATACACTCAGCCCGTCATGTCTCACTCTCAAGCACTCCGTGATCTCAAGGCGCTGTTGCCGCCTGACAGTCTGATAACGGACCCGGCCGGCAAACGACCCTACGAAACCGACGGCCTTACCGCGTTTCGTGAAGTGCCGTGGGCGGTTGCTTTGCCGCGTACGCGTGAACAAGTACTAACCATCCTTGCGATCTGTCGACGTCACCAGATTCCAATTGTTCCGCGTGGCGCTGGCACGGGACTCTCCGGTGGTGCCAGGCCGATGCAGGATGGTCTGTTATTGTCGATGGCTCGCCTGAACCGCATCCTCGAGGTGGATCCAGCCAATGCGGTCGCGCGAGTGGAGCCTGGAGTTCGCAATCTGGCCATCAGTGAAGCGGTTGCGAAACACGGCTTTTTCTACGCCCCTGATCCGTCATCCCAAATCGCCTGCAGTATTGGTGGCAACGTCGCCGAGAACGCGGGCGGCGTGCACTGTCTCAAATACGGGTTGACGGTGCACAACGTCGCCGGTCTTGTTATAACGACGCTGGATGGTGAAGTCCACGAATTGGGTGGCAAAGGCTGGGATCCTCTTGGCCTGGACTTGCGTTCTGTGGTGTGTGGATCGGAAGGGCTGCTTGCCATCGTGCTGGAAGTGATTGTGCGGCTGACGCCCTTGCCTCCCACCAAGGCCGTCATGCTCGGCGCCTTTCATTCGTTAGCTGCCGCGGGTCGTGCGGTGGCATCGATCATCAGCGGCGGGCTGATTCCTGCGGGCCTTGAAATGATGGACCGCCTGGCGATACAGGCCGCCGAAGACTTTGTCCATGCCGGATATCCGGTAGATGCCGAAGCGCTGCTGTTGTGTGAGCTCGATGGCACGGAAGCTGAAGTGGCGGCAGATTTGCGCAAGGTTGAGGCTGCCATGCAGGCCGAAGGGGCGTTTCGGCTGGAAGTGGCGCGCGATCCAGACGCGCAGACGCGACTCTGGGCAGGCCGTAAAGCCGCATTCCCGGCAGTCGGTCGCTTGGCACCAGATTATTACTGTATGGACGGAACCATCCCGCGCGGACGGTTGGCGCAAGTGCTTGAGGAGATCTCACGTCTTTCTGACGAGTACGGTCTGCGGGTAGCCAACGTCTTTCATGCGGGTGATGGCAATCTGCATCCGCTCATTCTCTACGACGCCAACAAGCCGGGCGAGTTGGCCAAGGTCGAAGAATTTGGTGGCCGCATCCTGCAATGCTGTGTAGCAGTGGGTGGCACGGTGTCCGGTGAGCATGGCGTCGGTGTCGAAAAGCTCGATCAGATGTGCGATCAGTTTGGTTCGGCTGAGCTTGCACAGTTCGCTCGCTTGAAGGCCGCATTCGATCCAGATGGCTTGCTCAATCCGGGCAAGGCGATCCCGACCTTGGCACGCTGTGTCGAAGTCGGTGGCTCGCATGTGCATTCCGGAACCGAACGCTTCAAGCATCTGGATCGCTTTTAGTGACCGATATTGCAGCCGATGTGATCGAGAGGGTTCGTGCGGCACGAGCGGCGCGTTCCACACTTGCCATACGCGGTCACCGCAGCAAGGTGATTCTGTTGGGTTCGCCACGTGGTCAAACAGATCTCGACCTCGGACCGCACTGCGGCATCATCGACTATCAACCGGAAGAACTGGTGATCACTGCGAGAGCCGGAACTCCGTTGTCCGACATCGCCGCCGCTCTGGATGAACATGGACAGTGTCTGGCTGCTGAACCGCCAATGTTTGCCGGCCGGGGCACCCTGGGCGGAGCGGTTGCCAGTGGCTTGTCGGGGCCTGCGCGGCCGTTTCGCGGCTCGTTGCGCGATAGTGTGCTCGGCGTCGAAGTCATTAACGGCCTCGCTGAGCGATTACGGTTCGGTGGTCAGGTTTTCAAGAATGTTGCGGGTTTTGATGTCTCACGAATGTTGACCGGGTCGGAAGGCGCGTTCGGTGTTGTATTGGCCGCAAGCCTGCGTGTCGCGCCCAAACCGGAACGTGTGGAGTGTCGGAAGTTGACGATGGATGCTGCGGCTGCAGTGATTTGCATGCGCAAATGGGCCGGACAATCGTTACCACTGTCTGGTCTAACCTGGACCGCGGGCGAGTTGCATTGGCGACTGGCTGGCGCCGGCTGTGTGGTGAAGGACGTCGCGGACCAGTTGGGTGGTGTTGAGGAAGACCCAGGATTCTGGTCCGAGCTGCGCGACGCCGAACTACCCATGCTAACCGCCACTAGACTGTGGCGACATGCGGTCCCCCCAACAACACTTCCTGATGCAGCTGACGTTTGTATTGATTGGGCCGGCGCACTTCGCTGGAGTCGTCGAGATGAATCGGTTGACGCCGTTATGCCTCGTGAGTCCGCCTGTCAGCGGGGTTCGTCACCGTTACAACCCGATCGTGTCAGCGCTCTGGTGCGCCGACTCAAGGATGCGTTCGATCCCGATCACGTCTTCAATCCAGGATTGATCCATGCAGACCCAGCTGCCTGAACAACTCCTGGCGACCGATCATGGCCAGCGAGCGGATGCGATCCTGAGAAGTTGTGTCCACTGCGGGTTCTGCAACGCAACCTGTCCGACCTATCAGCTGATTGGTGATGAACTGGATGGGCCACGCGGTCGCATCTATCTGATCAAGGACTTCCTCGAAACACAGGAGCAGTCGCCTCGATTACACCAGCATCTGGATCGTTGCCTGACTTGTCGCGCGTGTGAAACCACCTGTCCATCTGGTGTTCAGTATGGTGAACTACTGGAGATTGCCCGGAGTGAAATGTCTGACGACCGCACTGCGTGGGATCGGCTGGTCATAGCTGGGCTCAAGTACTTTGTTCCCAATCGGATCCGGTTCAGAGTGGTTGTGCAGCTCGGGAACCTGTTTCGGCGATGGCTGCCCCAGCAACTTCGGCAACACGTGCCACCACTGGGGATGAAGGCCGAGATGGTCACTTCCAACAGTCACGCGCGAAAAATTGTGTTGTTGGGCGGTTGTGTTCAGTCGGTGTCCACACCGGAAGTGAATCAGGCGCTTCGCCGGTTGCTCGAGGCGAGAAACATCGAGTGTGTTGAACTGGCCGGAGAAGGGTGTTGTGGCTCGTTGGCACTGCATCTGGGCGATGACAAAGCGGCCATCAAAGCGATGGCAGCCAATGTGGAAGCGCTGGGACCTGCCGCTGCAGGCGCTGAAGCCATTATCTCGACCGCCAGCGGATGTGGCGTGACGGTCAAGGACTATGGTCGGCATCTGGCTGCCACGCCCCTCGCGAAACGGGCCGCAAGCTTTTCAGACAAGACCATGGACGTTGCTGAGTATCTGGCGGACTCGGGGCTCACATTTTCGACGGCCATGCCTGGCAAGCGTATCGCTTGGCATTCCCCTTGCAGTTTGCAGCATGGACAACGCGTGCGTGATCCAGTGGAAAAGATTCTCAAGGCCACAGGTTACGTGCTGACAGAAGTACCCGATCGGCACCTGTGTTGCGGTTCGGCAGGAACCTATTCGTTGTTGCAGGGAACCATCGCCAATGAGCTGCGTGAGCGCAAATTGAACGCGCTCGGCAGCGACTCCCCGGATCTCATCGCCACGGCCAACGTCGGCTGTCAGTTGCATCTGGCTTCCGCTGCGGGCGTACCGGTCGTACACTGGTTGCAACTGCTGCGCTGACAGCAGAGTTTCTTGCGATCACTTTGATGGGGGGAGACATAAAGTGCAGCAGGCGGATGACCGTGTGTCTGCGGGGAGTTACGGCTTCCTCGCGTTTCTGACGTTGCTTAACGTCATGAACTTTATTGATCGGCAGCTACTCGCCAGTTTTGCCAATTTCATCGTTCCTGATCTCGGCTTGACCAATACTCAATTTGGTCTGTTGACCGGACTGATCTTTCTCTTTTTCTACTCCGCCATGGGGCTCTTCATGGGCACGCTGGCCGATCGTCACAACAGAGTCCGTCTGATTGCGATCGGGTTGGCGGCCTGGAGTGCGTTGACCGCCTTGTCCGGAATGGCGAAGGGATTTGTTTCACTGGCGATTCCGCGAATGTTCATCGGCGTCGGCGAGTCCATCATGACACCCACCTCCATGTCCCTGCTTTCTGACAAGTTTCCGAGCCGCTGGCTTGGGCTTGCCTCAGGGATCTATTACATGGGTGTGCCGATCGGGGTCGGTATCAGTCTACTGATCGTCGGCTATCTTGGCCCTGCTATCGGTTGGCGCAATTGTTTTTATCTGCTCGGTGGAATCGGCATCGTGCTGGCGGGTGTGATGCTCTGTTTCAGGGAGCCGGCTCGAAAACGAGAGGTTGGCTATAGCGATGCAGCGCCCAGACCAACTTTTCGGGAACTGCTTGGTACGCTGTTTTTCGCATTGCGTAACTCGCCCGCTCTCCAGCTGACCATGGCAGGCGGTGTTGCGCTGCACCTTATCCTTGGGGCAGGTACATTCGACCAACTCTGGTACGTACACGAGCGAGGCTTTGACAAAGCCGAGATTGCCATCGCCACCGGTTGGCTGGGTATGGCCGGCGGCATACTAGGTAACCTGTTTGGTGGTGCTGGCGGGGATCTGTTCATGCGGCGGACAGGGCTTGGACGACCCATGTTCCTGTTCTGGATCATGCTGGTACTGGCGCCTGTCAATGTGGCCTATCGTCTGGTTGACGGTGACAGCATCTGGTTCTGGATTGGTGTATTCCTCGGTTTCTTTCAGCTGGGTTGTTTCTACGGTCCAACATTCTCGACCGTTCAGGAACTGGTGCCGGCCAAGATCAGGGCGACGGTGGTTGCCTTCTACATCCTCTCGCTGAATTTCGTCGGGTTGGGTATTGGCGTGACACTGGGTGGCTTCACGGTGGATGCGATGATCGCTCGTGGTGTTGAAGAGCCGTACACCTGGACCTTGCTGACGTTCACACTCTTGTCACTACTAGCCATACCGCTGTTTTACATGGCCGGAAAGCGATTCCAGCGGGATCGTGAGCATCTGGCCGGATTGGTAGAGAAGGGAAGCTAACCATCTGCCGGTTGCTCTGTACTGAGCCAATCGCAATTGCGTATCGACCTGGCTTATTCAGCCACGGCCGGATGCAAACAACTCCCTGATTCGGTTGGCTTCGCCCTGGTTGCCATCGAATTCTTCGAGTTCGGCGATGGAAAGCCAGGCGGCCCGTTTCCAATCGCCTCGACTGCCAGCGAGCACGAGCGCCCGATTGGCATATTGTCGGGCATTATCCACCTGACCATCCCGCAGGAATGCGGTTGACAAGCGAGCCCACAGCTCAGCGTTGCGACCATCCAGGCGGATGGCACGCTGTAGATGGGTGATGGCTGATCGGGTATCACCCGCCGCAGCTGCGTGGGTACTGGCAATCATCAATGCCTCGGTAGCACCACTGGAAGGGATCCGTGGTGGCGGTTGGGTCTGCGGTTGTGCCGGGCGGGACGGCGTACTCGGCAAGGCCTTAGCGGGTTGAGGCACGGATGCAGTTGAAGGACTTGGCCGATGTTCCACTGGAGCGGGCGCTGGTGGCGCGCTGGAACATGCCGCCAGCATCATCGTGATCAAAAGCAGAACGGTTCTCATCGGTTATCCCAGAATGGCCAGCGCCATCGTTGATCGATGTCTTGCGTGATACCACAGCCTGGTTTCGACGGCAAAGTTTCCGGTGCGTTGACGGGTAGACGCACGGTAATGGCGCACTCAGGATTTGCCAGCAGACCGGTCGCGTATTCAACATCGCGTACCATGCTGGTGTCCTGGTGAACGATGGGCTCGACGCCGAGATCGTTGAAAATCGGGTCCCAGATGGCGAGTGCACCGGTGCTGCCGGTCAGTCCCATCGCCTTGTTGTCGTCACGCCCGATCCAGACGATACCCACTTTTCGATCATCAAAGCCCGCGAACCAGCTGTCGCGATAGTCGTTGGAGGTACCTGTTTTTCCTGCAACGCCGGCGCGGGCATGGCGTGATCCCCGTCCTGTACCGTGTTGCATGCCACTTTCGAGCACGTAGGTCAGCGCTTCGGCATCCTCGGGATCAATCACCGGCTGCATCTCGAAGGGTTGTTGATACAGCGCCTTGCCTTGCGCATTGAGCACCGCGGTAACTGCCTTGACCGGCATCCGGAAGCCGCCGTTGGCGATGGTCCCGTACATCTGCGCCACTTCCAGAGGCGACATGGGTTCGGCGCCGAGTACGAAGGAGGGATTCGAATTCGTCGCCTTGTGGTCGGTCATTCGCAGGAACAGATTGAGTATCGGCGGTAGTCCGATGTCTTGTGACAAGCGAACCGTTGCCAGGTTCAGAGAATCTCCCAACAGACGAACGATGGGGACAGGGCCGTGCACTCGACCATCATAGTTGCGAGGTGTCCAGCTCTTGTTGCGGGACAGAGGAATGGTGATTGGTGCATCGTCGATGATTTCAGTCAGGGAGCGGCTTTGTTCGATCGCCGCGAGTACCACCAATGGCTTCATCAACGAACCGATAGGTCGGCGGCTGCTGGTTGCACGATTGAATCCTTCAAATCCTGCCGCTCGTCCGCCGGCGAGGGCCATCAACTCACCGGTCTGCGCATCGAGGATGACTACAGCCGCTTCGAGTTTCTCAAGCTTGCGGGCTTTTTCCAGCGCAGTTAGCCGTTCGGCGATGTGTTTTTGCAGACTTTCCTGCAGACGTGGCTGGAGCGTTGAAAACACCCGAAGTCCCTGTGACGCCAGATCATCTCGACTGTAGTTGCGGTTCAGCGTGGTTCGAACGACGTCCATGAATGCCGGGTAGTAACGACCGCCCTGACGTTGTCCTCCGGTGACACCGAGCGGCTGTTTTTGCTGTTGAGCCAGGGCGTGCGAATCGATCAGACCCTCCTTCTGAAAGGCGGCCAACACTCGGTTGCGGCGATCCAATGCGCGATCCGCGTGGCGGAAGGGGTCGTAGTACGACGGTCCACGGATGATCGCGATGAGTGTGGCGATCTCGTGAGGCTCAAGTTCACTGAGCGGGCGATTGAAGTAGAACTGCGCGCCTAACCCAAATCCATGAATGGCTCGATTACCGCTTTGACCGAGGAAAATCTCGTTGATATAAGCATTCAGGAGATCGTCCTTGGAAAAACGCATTTCCAGCACCACGGACATGGCCAGTTCATGCAGCTTGCGTTTGATCGTTCGACTGTTGTCGAGGAAATAACTCTTCACCAGTTGCTGGGTCAGTGTGCTCCCGCCTTGTGCAACCTCACCTGCACGGATGTTGGCCAACGCGGCTCTGAGAATGCCGCTGACACTGAAGCCAACATGACGATCGAAGTCTTTATCCTCCACCGCCTTGAGACCTTCGGACAGCAGTGGAGGAACTTCCTCCGGATCGAGAACGACGCGGTCTTCACCATGTGATGGGAAAAAGCTGCCGATGATCGGAGGGTCGAGCCGAATGAGTGGAATCGTCGTTCCATGTTCATCCTGTATCTCGATGATCCCATGAGTACGAAATCTGACCTGAATTCGCTGTGCGTCGCGCCTGTGATCGTCAAACTGGAAAACGCGCAGGTGGGCGGTAACCGTGTCACCCTCCACCGAGAATTGACCCGGATGGCGTGGACTACCTTGTTTAGAATAACCGCTGCGTTCGAGTTCCGTCAGGAACTCACGCTGTTTCAGCTGGTTGCCAACGTACAGCTCAGTAGGCGCTGCATAGACCTGCGCGGGCAGAGACCAGCGACGGCCGTTGAAGACCTCGGTAAGCGTTCGATCGAGATACCACAGGTAGCCCAGGACCATCGTCGTGAGGAGCATTCCGGTACCAGCAAAAAACCAGAATACACGGCGAAACCAGCGGCTAAGTTGCGACTGCGGTTTGGCGTTCGAACGACGGCGACCGGTACTCCGGTACTCAGCCATGATCTAGCCTGCCGTTCAGGACTGTACGGATCGAGTGAGCCCGAGCCAACCCGCAATCCGGCGCCACACGGCGACCACGCCGCGCATGAGCTTCGGCAGGAGGAAACATAGGATCAGCAGGAAAAGAATGAAGAGCGCCAAGAATATCATGGGGTGGGACAGTGCTGCCCACAGGCCAGCAAAGACCATGGCCTCTTCGGTAAGTGAAGCGGCCCAATTGGTAAAAGGTTCGGGAGAGGTATTGATGATCGCTCGCGCGCCGGCTTTGGTTGCGTGAGTCGCCGCTGTGATGGTCCCACCCAGCAGTCCCGCTGCGACAGTGAGTGCCGGGTCCACATTGCCGACTGCGCCGGCCGCGAGAATGGCGCCGGCCGGAATCCGGATGAACGTATGCAAGGCATCCCAGCCGCTATCGACACCTGGAATCTTGTCCATGAAAAACTGGATCACGAACATCGTCAGGGCAGCACCGATGACGAGGGGGTCCTCTACAACGGATAGCGTTGGCGGTAGTTCTACGTAACCCAGTGCACCACCCAGACCCAACACGCTGAGCACTGCGTAGAGATTGATGCCGCTGGCCCAGGCAACACCTGCTGCGAGGGCGAGGGTTTGAAGGAGTTCAGGATCCATGGGTTCGGTGGGTGTTGGTCCTTTTGAGTTGTCAGTGTGGCATCGCGTAATTGGTTCGCGGTCAGGAGACCGCTACAAAGATGGTGCGAACCCAAAGACCCCCAAATTGTAGGAGCGGTCTCCTGACCGCGAAACCGATGATCCTCAACTTGTAGGAGCGGTCTCCTGACCGCGAAACCAATCTACCTGAATTAGTCAGCGCGATCTTCTGATCACGAACCCGGATTCGCCTGCACGCAAGATAACCCCAACCACTGAATGAAACCTGAAGACAGCACCAATTGGGCTGGCGTAGACTGCTGTTGCCTAAGGGGTGGCCAGGAGGCCTGAGACGCGCGAGCGGACCCTTTGAACCTGATCCGGATGATACCGGCGTAGGGATAGGCGACGTAAGTCGACTCCTTGGGCTCCTGAATTACCCGAGGTCGATGATGTTTCCCCGAGTTTGTTTCAACGCACTATTTCTCTCTTCGCTTTTTCCCTGCGCCGTCGTCGCTGACATTTCGGTCATCGAAGAAATTGTCGTGCTCGGAGAATTCCGTGACACCGGCTTGCTGGACACGCCCGCCAGCATCTCCGTACTTCGACCCGATGCCCGCACGGATGTGGTTGATCATCTTGAAGAAATGCTGGCCCGCACGGCAAACGTCAATCTGGCCAGTGGCGCCAGTCGGGCACGTTATCTGCAGATTCGTGGCATTGGTGAAACTGGCCAGTTTGCCGAGCCCCTCAATTCATCCGTCGGTCTGATTCTGGATGGGGTTGATCTCAGTGGTGTAGGCGGTGCGGCGACCACCTACGACATCGAGCAGATTGAAGTCTTCCGCGGACCGCAGGGTACGCTCTACGGTGCCAATGCCCTGGCGGGCCTCGTCAATCTGACCTCCGCTTCGCCGGTGGACGAGTGGTACGGTCGAGTCGACGTTGATGCTGCCAGCTATGACTCACTTGGTGTTGGGGGTGTTGTTTCCGGCCCGGTGACTGACCAGCTCTCGATGCGGATCGTGGCTCGTCGACACCAGGATGATGGCTTCCTCAAGAACGATTTCCTTGATCGCGACGACACCAATCGTCGGCGCGAAACCACCGTGCGTACCAAACTCGCGTGGCAGGGGGAAGCGGCGGCTTGGCTACTCACTTACGGCCATGTGGACGCCGACAATCGGTACGATGCTTTTTCCCTGGACAACAACCGACACACGCTGTCGGACCAACCCGGTGAAGACCAGCAGCGCACGGACTATGCCAGTCTTGTCGCGGGTATTGATTTCGCCAATGGCAGTCAACTGGAGGTCACACTCGGACATGCCGATTCACAGATCGCCTATGGCTATGATGAGGATTGGACGTTCGAGGGCTTTCATCCCTTTGGCTATTCGTCCACCGATCACTATGCCCGTGACTGGCAGACAACTTCTCTGGATGTCCGGCTGATTTCATCACCGACACCCACCGATGGTGAATGGGTGACTGGCTTCTATGCTCTCAAGCAGGATGTAGAGCTGACACGAGACTATTCCTTTCTGGATGCGCCCTATGAGAGTCGTCATGACGTTGAACGTCTCGCCTTGTACGGAGAATGGGTGCAACCCATCGCTGACCAAATGCGCCTGACGATCGGGCTTCGTGTTGAACGCAATTCGGCCCACTTCGATGACTCTGAAGCGGTTGAATTTTCGCCCACGGAGTCGATGATTGGCGGACGTGTTGTTCTGGAGTACGACGTTGATCCGGCGCTGCTCTATCTGTCGCTTGCGCGTGGGTACAAGACAGGCGGATTCAACACCAGTGGAACGCTGGATGAAGATCTTCGCGAGTTTGATTCCGAGGTCTTGTGGAATGTCGAAGCCGGAATCAAGGGTGACATCACCGAGCAGTTGCAGGTTCGCGCAGCCGTGTTCTGGATGGAACGCAGGGATGTGCAGGTCGGTACATCGGTCACGCGAGTCCGTAGTGACGGCAGCGCAGAGTTCGTTGACTACATTGGCAACGCTGCAGAAGGCTTCAACCGCGGAATCGAACTCGAGTTCAGTTGGCAACCGCATGTGCGGTGGAGCTTCGAAGGGTCACTGGGTTGGCTCGATACTCAGTACGATAACTTCATCAACGGCAGCGGTGAGCAGCTTGATGGCCGGGAGCAGGCACAGGCACCGGGCTATCAATTTTATCTGGGTGTTGAGTACACACCGGTTGAACACTGGTTTGTTCGGCTGGATGCGCAGGGGCGAGACAAGTACTTTTTCTCCGATAGTCATGGCGTGCAGTCACCAGCCTATGAACAGCTGCACTTGTCAGCGGGGTACGAGAGTGAGCGATGGCGCGCCTCGATCTGGGCGCGCAATGTCACCGACGAAGAGACCTTCGTCCGCGGATTTTTCTTTGGCAACGATCCGCGTGATGACTACACCGCCCGTGGATTCACCCAACTGGGCGAGCCGCGACGAGTCGGGGTTTCGCTTGCGGTTACCTGGTAAAAATCGAACCGACATCCAAAAAAAGATCTGATGATTCTGACCTTACCCCAGCAGCGAATTTGATGCGGTGTTCTGTCGCCGGTTATTTCGCTGCAGGCGCGCTGCCACCCTTGCGTTCAAGGGCAACCAGGTGATCAACCACGTCCAGTGCAATCTTGCGCCCGACTTCCATCTTCACCATGTACTTGCCGGCCACGGCGATGGTCGGCACGCCCTGCACGTCGTAGCGTGTCTGGATGCTCTCGAACTCGGCAGCCCCTCGACGCACTTTGGGTGAGTTGAACGAGCGCAGAAACTCCTCTCCGGTAGCACCATGGCCGTCGACGAAGTCAGCCATCGATTCGACCGAAAGAAACTGTTTGCCTTGATCGTGGATGGCCTTGAAAAGTCGCTCGCGATTCGTGGCTTCGATGCCCAGGTCTTGCAGAGTCAGAAAGGTTTGTCCAAGAATTGCCCAAGTGGGACTGAAAGAAACCGGCTGGCGTCTGAAACTGACTTCATCTGGTGACTGAGCAGACTGCCATTCTTCGATCAGCGGGTCGAAGTTCTTGCAGTGGACGCAGCCGAACGAGAAGAACTCGATCACCTCAATCGGATCACCAGGGCGTGTCCGCAGACCAGCGTCAATTTTTGTGTAGTGCTCGCCTTCGGTGAACGTGCCTTCCGTGACGCCGCTGCTGTACAGCATTCCGTAGACGGCAAGCAGAACAGCTACAGTTGCAACAAAGGCAAGGACGGCAAGCTGGATTTTCCTGATGCGGGGTGGTGTTACCTGTGGTTTGGCCATGTTGATACCTGTTGCAGCCTTGGTCATGAAAATAGGCGTCGACCACTGGTCTGTGGTCGAGGGAGCCGAGGTGGTTATACTTGCCTCATGAGCGAACGTTATCAACTCTACAAATACGACTCGTGCCCATTCTGCCGCAGGGTCTTGCGGTTTCTGGAGACAAATAACATTCCGGTGGAACTACGAGACATCCACCGCGAACCGGCAGCCATGCAGGAACTGGCTCGGGGTGGTGGCCGGACGATGGTGCCATGTCTGCGGATCGATCGAGATACGGGGACGCAGTGGCTGTACGAATCCCTCGATATCATCAATTATCTGGAAGCCCAGGCCTGACCCTGGCCATCACTCGTATCGTCCCAGTTCCTAGCCCTCACTATTCATGAATGACCTACTGCGGACGCCGATAGCAGCGAAAACACAGGGCGTGCTCCCTCCGCGTGCTCGACGTGCTGTCAAGCACGCCTGTGCGCGCTCCTGTCCGCGCCACCCCGCGTTTTCACTACTCTCGACGCCCTCGCTACGATCCTTCATGAATAGTGCGGGCTAGGTTGTCACGCTTCCGCATACGAGGCCAGCCCGGCGTTACTTTGAGCTGCACTGTCTAAAGATCAATCGGACCATCCACCCATGCATTGATCAGATGATGTGCAATGGCAATCGGCCCGGGCAATTTCAATGACGGATGAGTTCCAGCGCGCGCAGCGAGAACTTCGTCCCTCGAGAACCAGCGAACGTCATGCATCTCTTCCGTATCCATGTGGATATCGGTGCTGGTCGCTTGTGCATGACATCCGATCATCAGCGACGAAGGAAATGGCCACGGCTGTGAAGAGTGATATCGCACGGATCCCACCTTGAGTCCGGCTTCTTCCATGATCTCCCGACGAACGGCTTCTTCGATTGATTCGCCCTGATCGATAAAACCTGCGAGCGCAGAGTAAATGCCGGTGCGCACCAGAGGACCTTTGGGTTGACCGAGGATGCAGCGATCACCGTCAACCACCAGCATGATCGCGACTGGGTCGGTGCGCGGGAAATGTTCGGCCTTGCAGTTCGGACAGACACGAACGTGTCCACCTTTCCTGGCAACGCTTTGAGTGCCACACACACTGCAAAAGCGGTGGCGTACATGCCAGTCGACCTGCGCACGCGCTTGGGCGATCACTCCGGTTTCGGGTATCGCCATCTGCATTGCAGCCATGCGGCAGTCCGTGAACTGATTTGTTGCGCTCAGTCGGAGTGTGATTGAGGGTTCCGGCAGATGGCTCACATCAGCGGCGAAGTGAACGGTGTCTCCCTGTCGGCCGAGGAGTACAGGCACGACGCTGCCGAGGTGGGGAACCACGCGCTCACTTTCGAGCCACACCAAAGTCGATGCGCCGTTCGCAGAGTCGGTCAGAACTTGCAGCTTGTGGAAAACGAGAATTCGCGTGGATGGTTTTGTCAACGCATCAGCGATCCAGCTTTCATCCCGTCGCTCGGCCTCGCAGCGGTCCATTGGATTGCCGGCGAAAATATGAGTCATGAATTGAGTCCTGCCGTCTGTACTTGAGTTCGGTCAATGTTACTTGAGCTCTGAGACGTTACTTGAGCTCTGCGACTACCGGCGCGTGATCCGACGCCGTCAGTTCACCCTGCTTCTTGCGGTACTCACGATCAATGTAGATGGAGTCGAGTCGATCTCGAACCGCTGGTGTGCCGAGAATCAGATCGATGCGCAGGCCCTGGCGTTTGTGGAAAGCACCGCCGCGATAGTCCCACCAGGAGTAGGCTTGTTCCTCGGGCAAGTGGTGACGAAACAGATCCGTCAGGCCGCTATCCATCAGTGCACCGAAGCGCGCTCGCTCGGCGACCGTATGAAAGATCTCTCCGTCCGCTTTACTACCCTGCCAGCTGTCCAGGGGGGTTGGGACGATGTTGAAATCGCCGCATAGGACGGCTGCTGGTGTGCGAGACTGGTTTTGCCAATGCGCCCTCAGGCTCTCGAACCAGCTGAGCTTTCGCTGATAGTCTGCGTGATCGAGAGTTTTGCCATTGGGACAGTAGACGGTGGTGAATTCGAGATCCTGAATGCGTGCGGTGATCAGCCGTGAACCGAACCCGGCCTGGTCCGGCAGACCGGTCTGCACGAGCTCTGCCGGAGCGCGCGTCAGGATCGCCACACCATTCCACGCCTTCTCACCGTGGACGAGGGCGTGATAACCGATTTCCAGGAATGCGTCATGGGGGAATTCTTCGGTCTGCGTCTTGAGTTCCTGAAATCCGACGACGTCCGGCTGCCGCTCGATGAGCCATCGTTTGACCAGCTCGAGGCGGGCCCGCAGTCCGTTGATGTTCCAGGTCGCGATTCGCATTCCGTTCCGCTGTTGTCGCTTGAGCCGCTACCTTACCGTCAGAAGCCAGGCGCTCAAAGCGCTGGATCAACCGGATTGTTCAACTGCAGAATTGATTGGCTTAGGTTCTGCAGGCCTGCAATCAGGAACTGCAGGAAAGCTGCGAACACCCCGCCTTGCGCCTCGCCCATTCGGGCCGCTTCACCCGATAGTCCGCGAACTCCGGCAGGTCCTCATAAGGACGACGCGAGGCTTTGAGCAGTCGATGGATCTCGGTGAAGTCACCAGCCTCGGCTTTGTCGATGGCTTGCTGGCTGAGGAAGTTTCGCAATATGAATGCCGGATTGGTCTGCTGCATGACGCGTCGACGCGTCTGGGCATCAACCGCCTGCAGGGTCAGCGTGGCCTGATACTGGGCGAGCCATGTCTGCAGTCGCGTCTTCGCATCCGCATCCCATTGGTAGAACGTGTCTTTGAGGTCATCGGCGAGGTCATCGGCGGAAAAGCTGCCCGGTGCCAGTTGTCCCAAGGTCCGGTAGAACAGGGTCATGTCCACTTCGACATCACCGAACAGGGACTGCAAGGTGTCAACGAGTTCGGCGTCGTACTGCCGAAGCCCGAGTTTGTTTGCCATCATGAGTTCTGCACGCTGGCTGTATTGATTCACGAAGTCATGCAGGCAAGCCTCGAGCGGCGGCGCTTCACCAATCAGTGGATAGATCGCGTTCGCAAGACGCAGCAGGTTCCACTGAGCGATCGGCGGCTGATTTCGATAAGCGTAGCGTCCGCCGGAGTCTGAGGTGTTGGGTGTCCAGTCTGGATCATGGCTGTCGAGCCAGCCATACGGGCCATAGTCGATGGTCAGGCCGAGAATCGACATGTTGTCGGTATTCATCACGCCGTGTACGAACCCGACCCGCATCCAGTCAACGATGAGCGCCGCCGTGCGATTGCACACTTCCGCAAACCAGAGCAGGTACTTTTCCTTTCCCTGGGCTCGTGCATCAATTTCGGGGAAATACTGTGCGATGGTGATATCTGCGAGCTGGCGAAGGAGATCGATCTCTTCACGCGCAGCCAACAACTCAAAGTGACCGAAACGAAGAAAGGAAGGTGCGGTCCGACAGACAACAGCGCCTGGCTCTTCTCCAGGATTGCCGTCGTAGAACATGTCGCGCCACACACCTCGACCTGTGGCACATAACGACAGTGCCCGCGTCGTCGGAATGCCCAGATGGTGCATCGCCTCGCTGCACAGGAATTCGCGCACGGAAGACCGGAGTACTGCCAACCCATCCGCGGTTCGGGAAAATGGGGTTTCGCCTGCACCCTTCAACTGCAGCATGAGACGGGAGCCGTTGGTGGTGATGGCCTCACCCAGATTGATGGCCCGGCCATCGCCTAACTGTCCCGCCCAGGAACCGAACTGATGACCGCCATAACAGGTTGCGTGTGGCGCCATGCCAGGCAACAGCCCATTACCTGCGAATACCTCAGCAAAACGGGGCGATGTGCAGGTAACGGCATCGAGTCCGAGCTGCTCGGCAACTTCCAGAGAATAGGCAATCAGCTGTGGCGCTGGAGCTGCAGTCGGTTCCACGTAGCAGTTGATTGCAGCTTTGATCTGCCGACGACGGTTCCCCCGTTCCGGATCGATCGGGAGTTCCCGAAGCGACACATTATCGAAGCGAAGGTCATCCAGGGCAGTTGAGGCGGGTATGTTCATGGGGCAATGGTAAACCAGACGATTCCGGACAGCCGCTTTTTCGCCTTGAAATACGGGTACTTGCGTTGACAGTCAGGGGGTCGGCAGGGAGAATCCGCAGCCCCGTGGCTAGGTAGCTCAGCCGGTTAGAGCACAGGATTCATAATCCTGGGGTCGGGAGTTCAAGTCTCCCCCTAGCTACCACTTCTCCGGTGGTATTCCGCTACTGCGTCGCTAAGCAGTATCCCGGTGGGCATAGTGAGTGGTCATACCGATGTTCACTCGATGCTGCCCGATTCAAATCCGATCGTCATCCGGGTAGTCGGTCGCACCAGAAAGCGTCAATCGATACTGCTGCTCAAGCCAGGAGTCCTCAGCGTTAGTGTTTACTGTGCTGAAAGAATCATGACGGCAGGAGGGGCTCATAGTTCGACGCCGGAACACCTGCATTAACATGGCCCGCGCCTATCTCCATGGTTCAAGTGTGCCTGTACCGCAGTATGCGGTAACTCAAGGGTCTTCTTACCCTTGTGGCAGATCTGCGCGGTGCCGCCGGCGGTTGTTCCACCACCGTCGTTCATCGGCACGATGATGCATCCGCTGATCAGAAGAACGGGAACGATGAGTAGCATCGATTTCACTTGGGGCCCCTTGGCAAAAACAGGAATCTCGGCTTGGATGATTCTATCTGGGCAAGTGCGCTCAGAACCAATGACCGGTTGGCATTGTGTTCACGACAGTGATTCTTCGAACTGTGGAATGGGTCCACAAAAGTCGATCGGTTCATTTTACCTGGCTGGACCACCGCATTGTCGGTGTAATGGACAGCGTCGGGATTCCGTGATTCGAGCTGACTACTAGCCCATTTGTGGGTTGCCACCGTAAATTCTACTTTCCTCCACAGGTAGTCGCGTCACAATGAGACGTACTGATCATCAAAGCAGCGGGGTGCCGAAGATGTGGTGGACTGCGATTCTCGATCGCTGCGCGTATACGAGCGTCTATCACTCGCTGTGTTGTTCCTTCCGAGCCAATGTTGGTGTCAATCGATGGTGCGCGTTCGCTTTGCTGGGAATATCAGCCCTCGGTGCCTGCACGACCGACCGGAGTCCTGCGCCTTCAGTGACCAGGCTGCCGCACGGTATGTGCACTACCGAACGACCTTTGGGATCGCACATGCCGACGCGGGTCTGCCGCTCAAATGCGCAGATTGAGGCAGATCGCAAACAGGCTCAAGAAACGCTGAATCAAGTTCGCAAGACGCCAGGTGGTGCTGCCAGCACGCAGTAGTCCTTCAGCAGTTTCACCTAACAAGCCCGCTCAGCGTATTCGCGTCACACAGCTGGCGTAGAAAATTCGGCCGAGCTAAGACGTAAAAAATGTCCACGCGACGTTGGGTCCCCGGAATCGGTCGCCATACGATTTTCAATTCAATCAACAGGAGTGGAGAGGTGTCGGGAATGAGCATGCTAATCGTCGGGGGTGTTCTGTTTGGTGCACCCAAGAACCCAGGCTGATCCGTCGTGATCAAGCTCAACCTTGATGATGGTGACACCAACATAGAGATTGGGATTTCTGCCCGAGTGACCTAAGTGGGCACGTGGGTGGTCGTCACCTCGGCCAGCAACCGATCACCGTCTCCCCATACCTGCGTCCGGATCACGGTGATGCGACGGCCAACCCTGATCGGCGTGGCGGTTGCACGGATCGTACCTCCTTGCTGGTTGGCGAGCATCACTGCGTGGAGATCAACTCCGACCAGGAACTTCCGTTCACCCATCTTCTGCAGATAAGCGTGATTGGCAGCGCCAGTGGATATGTTGTCAGCCAACGAGATGATTACGCCGCCGTTGATGTTGCCGGTCGGGTTGCAGTGATGTGCTTCGATACGGATTCGGGCAGAACGGTCTGTGCCAGCGTCCACGTATTCCATGCCTATGTATTCGTCAAAGGTCACGTTGATTCACCCCTTTTCAACACAGTGAGAGGATGTCTGACTCTTGATGAGTTTAATCACGGTCGAAACTTCAAAGCCCGAGGCTTCAAACGCTCACTCTGTCTTACCACCTGATATGCAAGCTTCACCCAGTCACAAACATAACGCCGCGTATCGCGCGGGTCGATCATCTCTTCCATCTGAAACTTGTTGAGCGGGCCGATGGGTCCACGCGCAGACTCGATACGTGCCATCAACTCGGCTCTGAACGCAATGGGATCAGCGGCTTCTGCCAACTGGCGTTTGTAGGCCGCTTCAATGCCACCTTCTGGCGGAATGCCACCGACATCGGCAGACGGCCACACCACCCGCATTGAGGGTTCTGCCCTGGGCGTTGCGTAGTTGTTCCCTGCGACACCAAAGCTGCGTCGCATCACCACCGTGAACACTGGCACCGTGGTTTGTGCGAAAGCGATCATCCACTCTCCGCCACGGCGAATCGTCCCGTTCATTTCATGTTCGATCCCCACCGCAAAACCCGGGTTGTCGACCAGGTTCAGTACGGGGATATGAAAGAGGTCGCAAAGATCGAGGTGGCGGGTCAGCTTCCGGCATCCATCCGCTGTCAGTGCGCCACCATTGATGTGCTGACTGTCGGAGGCGATGACACCAACGGCGTGACCGTTGAAGCGCGCCAGCCCAACCACCTGATCGGTGCCCCAGAGGCTGCCGATTTCGAAGAAGGAGTCGCGGTCGGCGAGCAGGCGAATAACCCGCCGGATTTCAAACGTGGTGGTGCGCTTGCGAGGGATTATCGTCGCAAGCTCTCCTTCTCTTCGGTTTGTTGGGTCGTTGCTGTTCGCGGCATTCGTCGCTGGCGCTTCGAAGGCATTGGCCGGCAGATAGGACAAAAAGCGCTGCGTCATGCTGATCGCTTCGGCCTCTGTTTCGGCCAGATTGTCGACCGAGCCGTTGCGGCAGTGAATGTGCCAGCCGCCCAGATCTTCCTTGGTGACGTCGTAACCCATGGCGTGACTCACCACCGGTGGGCCGGCGACAAAGAGCTGTGCGATGTCTCGCACCATCACCGAGAAGTGGCCGAGCACGGCTTTGGCCGCGCCGATCCCCACTACGCTACCGAGAAGCACATTGACGACGGGTACGGTCGCCAGCTGCTCGGCGTACAGCGTGCTGCCCAGAT
>JAYSTS010000213.1:0-13973 GCA_043719475.1 Gammaproteobacteria bacterium
GGAGATTGTTCGGTGCGTTGGTGAAGACCTTGTATTGTCGGCCGCCAATTTCCTGCATCCGCAGTTCATAGGGATAACCTGGCGCGGTAAGTTCAGCAAGGGCTTCGGCACGAGTCGATGGCATGGTGAATTTGGGCTCCCGATCAAGGTGTTGGTTAAATCCAAAAGGTACACGACGTCGTATGCCCGCTACAATCGTTGCAGGTCTTCACGGGGTCTGCATGAGCGGCGTTATAGGTTACCTACATCTGCGTCTGCGTAGTGATCGTATGGACGCATCCGCGCTGCAGGCTGAGCTCAGGTCTGGAATCAATGCTCGCCTGACTGTATTTGGCGCGCAGATCTGGGGTGCGTTTCAAGGCTTGTTTGGCATGCATTCGCGGGAGCTGGTTCTGGTGCTCGCCTATCCTCTGCAGCGAGCTGACTTTGTCGAAGAAATGCCAGGCTGGCTGCCCGGAGGCGTATCGATTGTCGAACGCTATTCCTGGGTGCCCACGACGCGTCCGGAAAACTCGGCGCCGTTAACCCGCGAGGGTCTCTACGTGCTGCGTTTTTTTGACATCAGGCATGCGGATGCGGACGAAATTGCGGCCATCTCACGTGCGGCGTGGCAGACCTTTGAAGTCTCGGACCGATATGCCTCGAGGCCGCTGGCCCTGTTTAAGGAGCAGGTCAAGGCACATTCGCCTGTTGAAACGCGAGGGCGCATGTTACTGGTGACCTGGTACGACGGATTTGCGTCCTGGCAAACATCGCGTCAGCCCTCGCCTGTGGCGACCGACAACTTCAAGCGTCGCGCCGCGTTGACGAGCGGCACCGTTGCGTACGCCTGCAGGTTGCTCATTTGAACCGGAATCGGTAAACAACGACTGATCATGCGGTTACTCCTTCATATCAATAGCCTGGCGGTCGGCGGCGCAGAGCGTGTGCTGCTGAAGCTGGCAAGCCATTGGCATGGTCTTGGTCATGAGGTGATGGTGGTTACGCAAACACCAGTCGAGCAGGATCAATTGCCGGTGCCGGCAGACATTCGGCGGGCGTCAACGCAAACGGGTGGGATCAGTGGACACTGGTGGCGTGCGCTGGTGCGTAATGTTCAACGATCACGACGCCTTCGAACAGTGCTGCGGGAGTGGCGGCCGGACCGTATCATCAGCTTTTTGCCGACAGCCAATGTCGTTGCCTTATTGGCGGCTCGCGGACTGGGTATTCCGGTGATTGTTGGCGAGCGCATGTTCCCTGCGTTTCTTGGTCTGGGTTGGTTGCAGCGTTACGCGCGTGATCGCCATTATCCGAAAGCGGCAGCCGTGGTTGTGCAGACAAAAGAGAGTGCAACGTGGTATCGCCGGACGTTGGCTCTTTCGAATCTGGTGGTCATCGCCAACGGAATATCGTTACCGCTTGATGACCAGGCGCCACACATTGAGCCCGACGCTGTGTTGCCATCGGCGGCGCATGTAGTCTTGTGTATTGGCAGGATGGCCGAGCCAAAGCGGCCTGAGGATGCGGTGCAGGCGTTTGCCACGGCGTTTGCCGACAATCCCGCGTGGCACCTGGTTTTGATCGGCGAAGGTGACAAACAGTCACACGTTCAGGCCATCATCGTCTCCACTCAATTGGCAGATCGGGTTCACTGGATTCCAAGGGCTGGCAATGTGGCTACCTGGTATCGAAGGGCGCAAATGTGTGTGTCGGTGTCTGGTGCAGAAGGGTTTCCCAATGTGTTGCTTGAGGCCATGGCCATGGGCTGCGTGCCGATTGCCTACGATTGTTCGACGGGACCTCGTGAGGTTATCCGTGATGGTTTCAATGGTTTTCTGGTGCCGGTAGGCGACGTGTTTTCTCTGAGCCTGCGAATGCGCAAGCTTGGTGCGGATGACGTATTGCGGGCACAACTCGCGCTGGTCGCGCAGGATGTGACTGACTCACACTCTGATGCGCTGTTTTATAGCCGTTGGGATGCTGTGCTCGCTCTAGGTCAGCGCTGACCGATCCAGGCGGTCAGCATCGCCAGATCCCACAGGTGCGGGCCAAAGTCACCCTCGTTCTCGAGATGGGCATCGCGCATCGCGAGTGTTGGTGCGGAAGCTAAGACACCTTGTTGTAACAGCGTTGATTCCTGCAAGGTATCCAGCAGCCAGGATCGTAGCGGCCCGCGTAACCAGTCATTCATCGGTACGCCGAAGCCTTGTTTGGGACGCCTGGTCAATTTTTCTGGAACGTAATTCGCAAGCAATCGGCGCAGCGGTCGCTTGCCACCATCGCCGTCGACAACAAACTCTCTGGGCATGCACGACGCAAACGCGACGATGCGATGGTCCAGCAGCGGAACGCGTGTCTCGAGGCTAACGGCCATGCTGGCGCGATCCACTTTCGTGAGGATGTCGTTGGGCAGGTAGGCGAGGGTGTCTGTGAGCGAAACTTTCCGCCAGTGGGGCCCGGCTGCACGCCAGATGGTGCCATCGTTATAGGGTGTCTGGGGCTCCGAAGCGCCCGGAATAAATGTGTTCGGCTGTTTGTGATGGGAGATCATCGAGCGGTACAAGGATCTGTCGTCGGGTTCCGCGAGCAGACTACCGATGCTGTTCAGACGATGGTCGAGGCGGAATCGAACTCCACGAGCGTTGCGCAGGGACAGGCGGCGAGCAACACCTGACACCACACCTGATTGCAGAGTGCGCGCAAGTGCAAGTCGCATGAACTCCGGTATCTGTGCACGCAGCCAGCAGGCCCGTTCCCACAACGGGTATCGGGCATAACCCCAGAAAAGCTCATCACCACCGTCGCCAGAGAGCGCCACTGTGACGTGTTGTCGGGTGAGACGCGAAAGCAACAGTGTCGGGATAAACGAGCTGTCGGCAAACGGTTCGCTGCTCAGTCGAGGCAAGGTATCGACGACCGAGAGAAGATCGTCTTCGCCGATGATCATGTCCGTGTGTCGTGTACCCAGGTGTTGTGCCACCGCGCGAGCATGGGCGGATTCATCGAAGGCAGGGTTCGTGAATCCCATGGTGAACGTTGATACGGGCTGTATTGATGCTTCCTGGGTAAGGGCAGTGATCAGTGAGGAGTCGATGCCACCGGACAGAAAGCACCCGAGTGGAACGTCCGCAAGCATGCGACCACGCACTGAACGCTGCAGCATAACGAGCAGCTCGGCTTCCGTGTCTTCGATTCGCTTCGGCATGTCGATTCGCGACATGGCTTCGAACAACGTCCAGTAAGGAAGCGCACGGGGCGCTTCTCGTCGTTGTGCTGCGGCCAGATCGAGTCGCATGACGGTACCCGGGGGAGCCTTGTGAATCTCGTTGAATGCACTGGTTTGAGCCGGCAGATAGTTGTGTCGCAGGAATCCGGCCAGAGCACCACGATCCAGAGTCAGCTCGCGACCGAAGGCTACGCGAATTGCTGACAGCTCCGATGCAAAGACGAATGTGTTGCCCACCCAACCATAAAAGAGCGGTTTTTCACCCAACCGGTCTCTGGCCAGCCAGAGGGTCTTCTCGTGTTGGTCGTAGAGCGCGAAGGCAAACATGCCATCCACGCCGTCGAGCGCCTTGTCAGGGCCGAGGGTCTCCAGACGTTGCAGCAGTATTTCGGTGTCGCTGTGACCACGGAAGGCTCGTCCCGCTAGGCTGGCTTTCAATTCCTCGGTGTTGTAGATCTCACCGTTGTAGACCATGACATAGCGGCCCGAGTGGCCCACCATCGGTTGAGCGCCGGCAGTGGTCAGATCAACGACAGCGAGGCGTCGATGAGCCATGCCGATGTCCGAGCTGTGCCATACACCGTGCGCGTCAGGGCCGCGATGCAGCAGGGCTCGACTCAACAGGTTGAGTCGCTCGAGAGGGATTGCAGTGCCGGGGGTCCATAACCCGGCAATTCCACACATGTCAGTTGATGGGCGTGGCTATTTGCCAAAGACCTTGCGCAGCAGTGAGGTCGTCTGCGCGGCAGGATTGCTGCGGATATCCGCCTCTTTGGCCGCGATCACCTGGAACAACCCGTCGATCGCCTTGTTGGTGACGTAACCATCAAGATCCGCTGACTTGTTATCACCGCCCAACAGTGTTGCTCCCAATGGATTGCTGCCGACGGAGCCGGCCAGAGACTTGTACTTCTGGCTGACGCCGGTATTGGCGGTTTGTTTGGAGACGATGGGCAGAAACGCATCGTAGAGTTTTTGTTCGCTGGATTGTCGAAAGTAGTCGGTGGCCGCGGAGTCTCCACCGCGAACCAGACTCACCGCATCTTTGACGCTCATGCCACGCACGGCATCACCAAGAATGTTTGACGCAGCCGGTACGGCTTGTTCGGCACCTCGATTCATGGCCAGTTCGAAGTTATCCACTTGCTGTCCATAACCCAATTTTTTGGCGAGATCGGTGACCTTGCGCAGCTTCTTCGGCACCAGGATCTTGACGGCCTGATCACGAAAGAAGCCA
Organism: Gammaproteobacteria bacterium; assembly: GCA_043719475.1. Lineage (GTDB taxonomy): Bacteria > Pseudomonadota > Gammaproteobacteria > Pseudomonadales > Azotimanducaceae > SYFY01. The sequence goes on from JAYSTS010000213.1 coordinate 4,446, forward strand.
TCGGGTTTTCCAAGTTGGCTGATGGCCTGCTCAACCCCTCGGGCCAGCGCTTCTTTTACCCCACCGGTTGCGTCGGTTTGTGACAGCGATGATGTGGCACTACCTTTGGTGGTCAGAGCGCCGCGAAGCTTGTCTTCAAGCGAGGCCGCAAAGGTCGACGAGGTGATACACAGCAGAGCGATGATAAAGGTGGGTCTGAACATTCCTGGCTTCCATCGGATGGGCGACGGGAGCATACCCCGTTGTTTGGGCAGCGCCTATCGGACTCAAGGTCAGGCTTGTAAAAACACATGCGCAGGGCGTGAGTTTATTGATCTGCAGGTTTTTGGGTTTCGTGATGCGTGACCGATCGTTCAAGACCCAGCAGGGAGATGTCCTTGTGAAAGAACGTCGCCCAGTTCCACTCAAGGAACAGCCGTACCTTCCATGCCAGGGTGGGAATGCGGGCGAGATAAAAGGCTCGCCACAGTAGCCACGCCGGAAATCCCGATAATTTGTAACCAAACACCTCGGCTACTGCTTTGCGATGTCCAACCGCAGCCATCTGACCGCGGGCGATGAATCCGAACGAAGCCAGTGGCTGGTTCCTGATGGCAGCCAGCAGATTGGTAGCAAGCAGCTTTGCCTGCTGCGTTGCAAATTGTGCCGTGGTGGGCGAGGGCGAGTTGGTCGCCATGTTCTGGATCACTGCACAATCACCAACGGCCCAGATGTTGTCGTGCCGGGTGGATTGCAAGGTGGGTCGGGTTTCGATTCGTCCGCGTGCGTTGGCGATCGGCAGGCGAGTTATAAACGGGTGGGCGTGAGCACCGATGGTGCTGATCACCGTTGTGCCATCGATGCGATCACCTGAAGTGAGCGTCACACCGCTGGCATCAACTGATGCCACGCGCGAGTTCAGATAGATTTTCAGGCCCCGCCCCTTCATCAACTTTTCGGTGTAACGACCCAGGGAAGCCGACACCTCCGGTAACAGGCGATCCTGGCCATGCACGATGTGCACGCAGCACTGGCTGTGCATGACCCGCTTGAAGTGGGGTTGTGCTTCTTCGAGCAGATCGTGGATTTCTCCTGCCGCTTCCACACCGCTGAAACCACCTCCGGCAACAATGAAACTGGTGAGCAATCGACTGCGGTCATGGTCGTAGGTCAGCGTTGCTTCTTCGAGTCGACCGATGACCCGGTTGCGCAGATAAAGTGCGTCGCCCAGGGTTTTCAAGGGCAAACCGAATTCGGCCATGCCTGGAACCGTATCGAGATTGGCGTCGAGTCCCGCAGCAAACACCAGATGCTCGAAGGGGATCGTGTCGCGAATCGGTTTGACGTAGGTCACTGTTCTGTTTTCGATGTCAATGGTTTCGACCTCGACCATGCGAAAGCGGGTTCGTTTCAGTATTCGGCGCAGCGGCACCACCACGTCCCCTGGTGCCACCGAGGCACCAACCACTTCCGGCAACAGTGGGTTGAAGGTGATCAGATTGGTCTTGCTGAGCAGAAAGATGTCCCAGCCTTCGGGAACGGAGCGTTCGAGCAGTCGTGCCAGCGTGACACCTGCGAACCCACCCCCGATGATGACGATGTTCCGGTGATGATCGGAACGGAGGGTGGACATGTCGGGCATGTTCATGCGAAGAGTATCCTGCGGTGCATTGATGGGAGTTTAAACTCTCACTTTCACAAAGGTTTCATGATGCTGCATCTACGTTTTTCCGGGCTTGCGCTGATGTTCGCCATAGTGGGCTGTGCACAAGGACCACGGCTTGACCAAATCCAGCTTGTCGGCAGCCATAACAGTTACAAACAAGCCATGTCGCCGGCCGATCGGGAGGCACTGGAAACGTCCAATCCTGAGGCGGCGCGGGCGATCGACTACGAACATCTGTCGCTGGATCAACAACTGGATCTTGGCATCCGCAAAATTGAACTGGATGTTTTCAATGAGCCGTCGAGTAATGCCTTTCCAGTCGGCCACATTCAGGTGATCGACATGAACAGCAGTTGTGCCCGGCTGCGCCTTTGCCTTGATCAAATTATGGCGTGGTCGCGTAGTCACCCGCGCCATGTACCGATCTGGATCAGTTTTAACCTGAAAGATGAAAAGGTGCCGGGATTACCTGATCCTGCACCGTTCGATGCGGCGGCGCTGGACCGCTTGGACATCGTGTTGCGAGAGGTGCTGGGAGACGCGTTGTTGCAGCCCGGTTCAATTGGCCCCGGCAACTGGCCCCGTGTCGATATGGTGCGTGGTCGGTTCCTGCTCATCCTGGACGAGCAAGGCCCGAAACTGGACATGTACGCAGCGAAGTGGCGCGAGCGACCGATGTTCGTCAACGTGCCGGCAGACCACCCTGCTTCGGCGGTGATGATCCTTAATGATCCTGTTACTGATTTTGATCACATCCAGGCGATGGTTCGGCAGGGGTTTCTGGTTCGCACTCGTGCCGATGCCGACACAAGGGAAGCGCGCTCTGGGGATGCCGCCCGCCGTGACGCCGCCTTTGCGAGTGGTGCGCAGGCGATCAGCACGGACTACTACTTGCCGGCCAGTCGGTTTGGAACGAATTATGTCGTCTCGCCTTCAGCTGGCGTCTGGTGTAATCCGGTAACCTCGAAGCGTTCCTGTCGGATTACCGAATAGGCTGTTGGATGACTTGTCAGGACGAGCGCTTGCGGACACCGACACCGGCCACGCTGATCAGTGACTCCACACAATCCCGGATGGACTCGTCCATGGGGCGAAAGTGGATGGGCATGATGGCGCGGATGCGATCGTTGCGCAGCTCGCAATTTGCCCAGATGCGACGCAGTTCGGTCTCCCTTGCCTTGATGCGGTCCGGCGAGGCATCCGTGATGCCGGGGGTGGCGAAGCGCAGTTCAGGCAGCAGGCGATCGATGCTGGCACAGATATCTTCAACATTGCGGGTTTCGGTGGACCAGGCGATGTAGCGCTCACCGTTTTTCACCTGCACGCTCTCGAGCAGGCCGATATGGCAGTCAGCATCGTCACGCACATCGACAACCATCCAGGGGCGATAGGCCAGGGTCTGGAAATACTTGCCATTCAGCATGCCTTCGATGATGTGCTGCCAGGGTCCCATATCTTTCTGATGGGGTGACTGGATGGGTCCGACATTGTCGGCGGGGCAGCAGGTGATGGCGTCCCAACGACCGCTGGCCTCCGCGGCTTCGGCGAACACGCGTTGCGCGATGACCTTGCCCATTGAGTATCCCTGACCACGTTCAGGCGTGCGCTTGGGATTCTGCTCGTCGGGGTAACGATCTTCGTAACAAACAGGTCGACGCTCCAGTTCGTGAATATCCACCTCGGAAATGACGGCAGCGATACTCGACGTGACGACAACGCGCGATACGGTTTCGGCCTGGTTGATGCTCTGGATGATGTGTTCGCAGGTTCTGCGGACGTAGTTGGCATCGTCGTAGTTGCTGACGTGGGATACATGGCAGACACCATGGCAGCCTTTGAAGATGGCGTCGAAACAACCTGGCTGGTCGAGATCGGCGGCGTGCAGGGTGAGCCGTCCGGAGGCATAACCTGGCATGGCCTTCAAAAAACCGACTCGGGCATCATCCTGCACATTGCGGACACACGCCCTGACACGATAGCCGCGATCGAGCAACCGCCGTACGACCCAACCGCCGATGAAACCCGCCGCGCCGGTGACGGCGACGGTGCCGCCTTTCTTGACTGCTGCCATCCTGGTCTCCAGATTGAGGACACACACCCCTGAATCTACAGCCTTTTCGCACGCGGGCACAATCCGATGTCTCGCAGCCTCTGGAAACCAGTGAGCCCACAATTGGGCCATGACCACTCCACGAAAAATCCTGATCGATCCATTGGTACCGCTCTTCTACCACTTGGTGTCGCGCTGCGTGCGGCGCAGTTACTTGTGTGGTTATGATCGTGTCACTCGTCGGAACTACAAACATCGAAAGCAGTGGCTCATCGACCGTCTCATGCTTCTTGGCAAGTACTTTGCTGTAGAGGTGCATGCATACACCATCATGAGTAACCACTTCCATCTTGTTGTCTACTACGACCCTCTTGCTTGCCAGCGATGGACGGATGAAGAGGTTGCTGATAGATGGTTAGCCGTTTGCCCGCCGCGATTGCCAAGTGGAGATGTGGACGTTCTTGCATTGCTGGTGGTTAAGTCGACCCTGCTCCAGGATGAGTCGCGACTACGACATGTGCGCAAAGAACTTGGTTCGGTCTCAACGTTCATGAAATTCCTCAAGCAGCCCATTGCCAGGCGGGCGAATGTCGAGGACGAGTGCAAAGGGCATTTCTTTGAACAGCGATTTTATTCTGGTGCCTTGCTTGACGATGAGTCGATACTCGCAGCGATGGCGTATGTCGACATCAACCCGATACGGGCAGAAATCGAAAAAACTGTTGAAGCCTGCCATGACTCATCGGTAGCAGTTCGGCTCAAAGCGGCAGCGAATTCAGCTGAGGAGCTCGATGCGCTGTTGGCTCCGTTGGTATCTGGTCTTCCGGATTGCGGTCGAATCATCAACGTTAGCCTTCGTGAGTATGTTCTTCTCCTGACAGTAGTTGCTGAGAGTCCCGGGAAGATGTCTTCACAGCCTGATCCGAATGATCGATGGCGACGTCACGTTGCGTCACTGCAAAAGCGACAAAGGGCCTATGGTTCGCACGCGCAGTTGCAGAAGTGGACCGCGAGTCGCGGGCTGCAGCAGCGTGAGCGCGCGCTGGATGACTGAGTAGGCCTATCGTTGGGCCTCTTATCTCGGTGCTGCTAGTGCTTGATGCCGTGCTGAGCTCAACCGGCAATGCGCGTCTCCAGAATCCAAATTGCCAAATCTCCAAGCCCTAATCACGTGACTTCCTCTATGTCCGAGACAAAAACCCAGCCATGGAGCGCGTCCAGCGTTTTTGCGGACAAATGCGTATGTCCTATTTTTTTTGTCGCCCGTGCGTGTGTCCCGAGCGAGTATCCTGTCGCCCGTGCGTGTGTCCCGAGCGAGTATCCTTGTCCTGTGTTCCTATTGCGCTCCTGTGGATACCTGACCATGTCTGAAGTACTCATCGTTGGCGGCGGCATCGGCGGGTTGACCGCAGCGCTCTGTCTGGCGCAACAAGGTCAAACAGTTCAGGTGCTGGAGCAGGCTCCGGCGATTTCAGAGGCGGGCGCCGGTATCCAGCTCAGCCCGAACGCGACGCGAGTCCTGTTTCATCTGGGCTTGCAGGGTCCGCTGACGGCTGCAGCTTTCTTACCCCAGCGTACTGAAATTCGCGATTGGCTCAGCGGGCGAGTGATCAGCAGCAATGTGCTCGGTGAAGCCGTTCGTGCAGAGTACGGATTTCCCTACTTGCATGTTCATCGCAGTGATCTCGTCGATGTGCTAGAGCGGGCCGTGCGCAGTGAGTCGCGAATCACTCTGCACGTCGGGATGCGCGTCGATACCATTCACCAGGATGCTAACGCCGTTTCCCTGGCCGCCAGTGACAAGTCGTTCGACGCAGACATCCTGATTGGTGCCGATGGCATTCGATCTGTGGTGCGAGAATCGCTGTTCGGGCCTGAGCGTGCAACGTTTACCGGCAACGTTGCGTGGCGAATGCTGATCCCGGTCGAAGATCTTCCCGCCGGTCTATTACCACCCGTGGCTGGAGTCTGGTGGGGACCAGGTCGGCACTTCGTGCACTACTTTGTCAGACGAGGTGAGCTGGTGAACTGCGTCTGCGTGGTGGAACAGGACGGCTGGACCGTTGAATCGTGGACAGAGCCCGGCAACCCCGCAGAACTTCGCAGAGCATTTGCTGGATGGCATTCAACCATACAGACGCTGATCGACGCTGCGAAGCCGGACTCGCTGTTCAAGTGGGCGCTGTTTGATCGACCACCAATGCCTGAATGGAGCCGCGGTCGCACGACCTTGCTCGGTGATGCGTGTCATCCCACACTCCCGTTCATGGCGCAGGGCGCGGCGATGGCGATCGAAGATGCGGCTGTACTTGCTGCGTGTGTGGCAGGAGGTGGCGGACGCGATGTCATAACAAACCTTGACCGCTACGCACAGCTAAGGCGCGCCCGCACTGCGGGGATTCAGCTCGGATCGCGCAGAAATGCAACGATCTTTCACCTTTCGGGAATCAAAGCATGGCTGCGCAATCGAGCTGCAGGCAGGGCCGCCAGCGGTCGATTGGATGGGATCTTCAGGTACGACGCGTTACGTGCCCATGAATAGTCGCGGTGCCATCGGTGCATAGGTGGGGACCGCTACCTCCTTGCGTTACCCCCTCGCGTTACCCCCTAGCGCTACCCCCTAGCGCTACCTCCATGCGTTGCCTCGCTCGGTTACGACGCACCTTGCAAAACGCGACCTGTTTGGTAAACCATGTGGACGTGAAGTCCAGTTCGAGTCAATCAGCAGGAGAAGAGTTATGAACAAGGTGCAAGGGCTGCATCATCTGGCCATCTGTACCGCGAACATGAAAGGCCAAATCGAATTTTTCACTGACCGGCTTGGCATGGAACTGGTTGCGTTGTACTGGATGCACGGTGTGGAAAATACCTGGCATGGCTTTTTGCGACTCAATGACGAGAGCAGCATCGCCTTTGTCTGTAACCCGCAGGTTGAAAAGATACCGGTGGCATTTGGCCAGACACACGCCGGCAATCCGGCTGCAAACGTGGCACGTGGAGTCATGCAGCATCTGGCACTTCGCGTCAACAATCACGAGGAAATGATGGCGCTGCGTGATCGACTGCGCAGCAAGGGTGTGCCGGTACTCGGGCCCATGGACCATGGCATGTGTGTGTCGATGTACTTTGCAGGCCCTGAGAACCTGTCGCTGGAACTGTCTTATTCAAAGGAACCGATTGATCAGGAAGCGTGGATCGATCCTGAAGTGGTGGCGTTGGCCGGCATAGATGCCGAAGAGCTCGCCCGTTATAAACACCCAGCCGCTTTCCAGCATTCGGCGGGTTCAATTGCCCAGCCAGCAGCCACCACACCTGGCCCACACATGACCAACTATCCATCTGGTGTTGATTATGCGCGGGTCATCGGCGCGCCGGATGCAGCGATGTGGAATGCGGTTGATAACAAGCCACCAGTACAAGTGTCAGCGGGTTAAGCCATGTCCGACGATCAACTCCAGCGTATAAGACGCTTGCGTCAACTGCATGAGGCACCAGGCAGCTTTGTCATTGCGAATGCCTGGGACGCGGGCTCGGCAAGAATTCTCGCCGGACTGGGTTTCCAGGCGCTGGCCACCTCAAGTGACGCTGCTGCGGGTGTCCTTGGTCGCCTGGACGGAAGGATCACCCGTGATGAAGCACTGTCTCAGGCTGCCGGCATGGTGGCGGCGGTTTCCGTTCCAGTGTCTGCCGATCTTGAAAAGGGGTTTGGCGACAGTCCTGCGGATGTCGCACACACCATCCGGCTGGCGATTGATACGGGTCTGGCTGGAGGATCGATTGAAGACGCTACAGGCGATAGTCGGCGACCTTTGTTCGATCACTCGTTTGCCGTTGAGCGTGTTCAAGCTGCTGTCAATGCGGCGCGAGAGAGTGGTACTGGCTTCATGATCACTGCGCGCACGGAGAATTTTCTGCGCGGCAAACCGGATCTCGACGACACCATCAAACGACTGCAGGCGTTTGAGCGAGCCGGGGCCGATGTGCTGTTTGCACCCGGGTTACCCAGTCTGGAGGCGGTGCAGCTGGTGTGTGCTTCGGTTACGAAGCCTGTCAATTTCATGGTCGGGATGCCAGGCAAGTCGTTTTCGGTTGAGGAACTGACCCATGCTGGGGTGAAGCGCATCAGTCTGGCTTCGACATTGCATCGTGCCGCCATGAGCGCGTTGATGGATGCCGCAGACGAAGTGCTCGGCAAGGGTACCTTCGACTATTTGCAGCGCTCACAGCCATCAGCGCGGATCGGCAGCTTTTTCAAATAGCCTCGTGAGGTGCCGTGGACGATTGCAGACGGCGCGACCGCGCACGTCGAAAACCCAAACTGATGAATCGGTCACTTGCAAGACCTGCGTGAAAGGAGATAATCGAGTCCATCTCAAGGCAAGCAAAGGAGGTGATCAGTGATATCTAGTGCACGAACCGAGGGTCAGCTGACCTAGGCGAGCCGATTCGGCGTTTCGCCGGGTTTGAACGCGAAGCTGGTGTGGCATGAAAGTGCCATCCAGTGACGACCACGTCGTAGCTGATCCTGCGACGAGCATGAAGAGCCGGTTCGCCGGCTCTTTTTGTTTTTGCCACCCACCCACTACTCTCCATACTGAACGCGCTGCGAACTGTAGATGACAGCGCCATACCTTTGGATTCAGCTAGACCGATGAAGGCATCGACCGGTGACCTGTACGACAACGACCAGTACGACAACGACTGACGCCGTCATCATCGGAGCTGGGGTTGTGGGTTGTTCGATCGCGTTCGCGCTGGCACGCGCTGGCTTCATGACCGTTAATGTCGATTCCCTGCCTGCTCCTGGATATGGGTCGACGTCTCACTCGTCAGCCATTATTCGACCGTTTTATTCGCACGTGGTGTCCTGTGCTGTCGCGCATGCTTCTCGCAGTCGATGGCTGGGATGGCGCGACTATCTCGGGACATCCTCAACAAACACGCTTGCACAGTATCGCGAACTTGGCGGGTTGATTCTTTTTATGGAAGGGCAGGAATCCGAGTTCGCTGACAACCTGGCAGCCATGGATTCCGTGGGCGTGGTCTATGAAATACTGGAAACAAGCGAATTGCAGCGCCGCTTGCCCGGGCTCTGCGTGCAGCGATTTGGTCCAGCGCGAACGCTGGAAGCTCTCGACTTTGGCAGCCCTGTTAAAGGCGCGCTCGGCGGCGCAATTCACATCCCGGCAGCTGGGCATGTCAATGATCCACAGCTCGCTGCGCGAAACCTCCATGATGCGGCGATTGCTCACGGCGCACGCTTTCTGTTTGGCAGGAAGGTCGTCGATGTGCTTCAGACCAGCGGAAAGGTGACCGGCATCCGGCTGGCTGACGGCGATCGCGTGAGTGCTCCCATCGTCATCAATGCAGCGGGACCACACTCGGCGGTTGTCAACGAGCGGGCGGGTATCCTTGAACAGCTGTCCATTCGCACTCGTCCGCATCGCCACGAGGTCGCCTATGTACGCAAGCCTTCGCTGATGAGTACGAGCGAGCTTGGTTTTCTGGCCGATCTTGATACCGGTTTTTATGCCCGGACCGATGGTGTCGATCTGCTGATTGGCACCACGGATCCTGTCTGCGATGAGCCACAACCGGTGTTGCCGGACAACACTGATCAAACCATGACAGATCAGTGGACACTCCAGGTCATGCGGGCAGCACAACGGTTTCCAGAGCTTGCCATTGAGAGTCGGGCTCGCGGAACAGTCGGTCTGTACGATGTGTCGGATGACTGGGTGCCACTCTATGACAAGTCGCCGCTAGCAGGTTTTTTCCTGGCCATTGGCACCAGTGGCAATCAGTTCAAGAACGCGCCGATGATTGGCGACAT
>JAYSTS010000214.1:0-2419 GCA_043719475.1 Gammaproteobacteria bacterium
GCATGGCTTCGTATCAACGGTGTTCCACCGCCGAGCGCTTCGAACATTGCGCCGAACTTGCGCGCCACGAATGCATCGCACGCGGGCTCGAGTTCATCCACAAAAAACGCAATGTGCGGATGTTCCTTCTTCGTGAAGGCTTCGTTGTACCGGAACGTGCTTGGTAGGCTCGAATATCCCTGTTCGCTCGCCAGCAGCCTATGCGTGAGCATCAGGATCTTCGTGTGATCAGAAGACAGATCCCATCCGTCTTGCTCCAGCGAGGCTTTGACGCGCACAAGGGTCTCATGACCGATATCGGAAGGCAGATCACCTGCCCAGTGCGCCCCCTTCTGACGTTGACCTTGCCAGTCGTTCGTGTGAAACACGCGCACCTGCCCGACCGCTTCGAGATCTTCGACGAACTGCTTTAGCTCCGGCCGCATGCGGTTGAGGCAATCAACCACGGTCTTGACCGATCGGAAGTTGGCCTCCTTGCCAATTTCGGTCACGGCAGCATGCTCAAGCTTGCCACACCCGCCACCGTAAATTTTCTGCCAGTGGTCACCAAAGAAACCGAACAACGGTGCTTCGGGTTGACCGAGGAAATGGGTCTTGATCGCCTCAACCCAATCGTTGTCGGTGTCTTGGTATTCGTCGACCAGGATGATCGGAAAGCGATCCGAGATCATGCGACGGAACTTCACATGTTCCATCAATGAGATCGTCAGAGGAAGCACGTCATCGTGATGCAACGAAGCGCGATCATCACGGATGGACCGATGCCCGAGGCTGTACTCGATGGTGCGTTTCTCCAAGCTGCCGCCTACTTCTTCGATACGATCTTTCCACGCAGGAAGTGCTTCGACCAAGGCTCGAAGCGGCTTCTGGAAGCCGCTGATCAGTGACCAACAGAAGGCGTGATTCGTCTCGCAAAAGATCAACGGACTTCGATCTGTGCGCGCTGCGATCTCATCCTTGGCGACATTGGTGAACGTGATGCACGCGATCTGCTGGCTGCGTTTGGGTAGCTTTCGCCCATCGCGATCAATCAAGAACTGGAGGGCCTTGATCAAGGAATAGGTCTTGCCAGCACCCGCGCCGGCTTCCAAGCGAAAACTCTTGCCGGCATCGAGGCAGGCATACATCGCCTCAAGTGCGCGCCGGCTCGCGACTTCTGCTGGTGACTCGATCTCAGGCATCGGCCACTCCATCAGCGGGGGCTACGGCCGCTTCCACGACCAATGCCAGCACTGGGTCGGGTACAGGCGCCTCTCCGCCGGCCAGCCAGCGAACGCCGCCGAGGATGTACTCTGGTGCAGTCCATCCAGTCTCCTCGATCGCGTGCTTTAAAGCGAACTCTGACTTCTTCAATTCATCGGCCTTGCCCCGAGCTTGCATCTCCAATTCTTGCGGCGTCTTAGCAGTCAGCCCGAACATCACTTGATTCGCGAGGATGAAAGCATCCTCGAAAGTTCTCCCGCAGGGGCCGCCCTTTGTCTCAGCGCATTGGTAGGCAATTCGGTTTCGTATGTTCACTTTCTCGGCATCGGACTTCGCAAGGAGGCCGGGCAGCGTGAACGGATCGTCTTTGGCGAACCACGATTTCAAGCACGCGTTACTTGAATATGTTCCTTGATGGACCGCACATGCCTTGCCGCCTGGCTTTTCGACTGCATCCAGATCGGTGACGATCAGACTTCGTAGTTCGAGGAACTGCAGCAGGTCGAAGAAGAGGTGTGCGTAGGCGCCCCCAACTTCCATCACCGTCATGTATTGGCTGGACAGCTTCGGACCGTCAGGTTCGGCTGTTTCCAGCTTCTTGATGATGGCGGGAAGCAACAGCCTTTCGCTCAGCCCTTCGACAAGCACAGCCTTGTCGGCGAAAAACAGATCGCAACGCGTCAGCGTCATGTACTGGTGCAGAAACTTCTTCTCGGGCTCCGATGTTCCTTTCAGGCCCTTCCGTAAATCCTTGATCCTGGTCTGGCGGACACCTGCTGGCGCCCCAAGAACGCTCGTTCCAAGAATGTAACGAATGCTCTCGAAGCCCGCCTCATTGGCGACGTGCGACGAATGAGTCGACACCACGAACTGCACCGGCCACGGCGTCTTGTCCACTGTGCTGGCGACCAACTGCTGCGCGATCTTGGCCAACTGGCGGATAAAGACTTCCTGCATCTGCGGATGCAAGTGGGCCTCAGGCTCTTCGATGAAGATCAGATGAACTCCTGGCTCGGTCGCCTCCGCCCGAAACGCCTTGTAAAACCGGCGAGCTGCAACAGGATGAAGATCAAGTTGCGTGCTCCCAGGCCGTTGTACGACTCTGGCAGGGTGATGCCGCTGTACCCTGCGTAACGGACCTTGGTGAAGTTGGACAACAGTTTGCGCACATCAAGGGTGGTTTCCGTATGCAACTCCTGCCCACCAAGTCCGGGAT
>JAYSTS010000215.1:0-5120 GCA_043719475.1 Gammaproteobacteria bacterium
GACCACGTCGGTGGTGCCAACGCATTCAGTACGTCGCAACTCCTGATCCAGCAGACGGAATACGACGCAGCGTTCCTGCATCCCGAAAAGTTCCCGATCTTCGAGTCATCACTCTATCCGGATCTGCAATCAGCCAGGAAAACACTGCTGAATGGCGATCACGATGTCTTTGGCGATGGGCAGGTCATGATCATCTCGGCGCCTGGCCATACACCAGGCCACCAGGTATTGCTGGTCCGGCTGAAAAAAACCGGGCCACTTCTCCTGTCCGGTGATCTCTATCATTTTCGCGTCACAAGGCAATTGAAGCGGGCACCTTCCTTCAACACGGACGCGCAAGCCACATTCAAGTCGATGGACAAGGTCGAGGGCCTCATCAAAGGTAGTGGCGCAACGTTGTGGATCGAACATGACATGGCGCTGGCAAAAACCCTCCGGCTTGCACCGGCGTTCTACGATTGAGTGACGTTAAGGATCGAGGTTTTGGCGCGCTGGCAGCCACTGCCATCGTCATCGCCAACATGGTGGGTACGGGTGTATTCACCAGCCTCGGCTTTCAGCTGGTCGACATCCAGTCGCCACTGGTTCTCCTGCTCCTGTGGGTGGTTGGCGGCGTGATCGCGCTGTGCGGAGCACTGTGTTATGCCGAGCTTGGTGCGGCGATGCCGAGGTCCGGTGGCGAATACCACTACGTCGGTGAGCTGTTTCATCCCTCGCTTGGCTTTGTCTCTGGCTGGGTCTCGGCCACCATCGGTTTTGCCGCACCGACCGCGCTCGTCGCCATGACCTTCGGCGCGTATGTGCAGGCGGTTTTCCCAACCGTCTCACCGACGTTGGCGGCTTTGTTGCTGGTGATCACAACATCACTCGCTCATGCCTGGAACAGGCAAGCCAGTGCGACGGTACAGATCATCTTCACCAGTCTGAAGGTGGTGATCATCATCGGCTTCTGCCTCGCTGCCATCGCCTGGGTCGGTGATCCCCAGAGCGTGCCACTGACGCCGACTGCGAGTGATGGCAGATTGCTGGTCAGCAGCGCGTTTGCCGTCTCTCTGATTTACGTGAACTACGCGTACACCGGCTGGAATGCGGCCAGCTATATTGCTGGTGAAATGACCAATCCCGCCCGACATCTGCCATGGGTTCTGGCGCTGGGAACATTGATGGTGCTGGTGCTGTACGTCGCACTCAACTATGTCTTTTTGAAAGTGGCCCCAATTGAGGACATGGTCGGCAAGGTGGAAATCGGCTATATCGCGGCCAGTCATGCGTTCGGTCAGCAAGGCGGCGAGATCATGAGTCTGGTGCTGGCAGCCCTGTTGATTTCGACGGCCAGTGCAATGATCCTGGCGGGTCCTCGCGTACTCAAGGTCATCGGCGATGACTTCCGTGTGCTTCGATTTCTCGGCCACGTCAATGCCCACGGCGTGCCTAGCGTTGCCGTCGCTGCGCTTTGCCTGACAACAATTCTGTTGATTCTGTCCGGGACCTTTGAGGCGGTGCTGGTGTTCACGGGGTTTACGCTGTCGTTGAATACCTTGATCACCGTACTCGGCGTTTTTGTGTTGCGCAGCCGACGATCGGCAGCTTCACTGCCGTTTCGTATACCGGTGTATCCCCTGCCACCACTACTTTTCACCGCACTTACCGTCTGGACCCTTGTTTTCATCCTGATCGAACGACCCATTGAAGGACTGCTCGGCTTGGGGATCGTACTGGCGGGTTTGGCGATGTACTTTGTAAGCCGGCGAATGTCCCATCGAGCCTGATCGCTCAATCCGGAGGCAATCGATCTGATCACCTGTTCAAGCGAAATTAACCCGACTGTTCATACACGATGCGCTCACGGACACCCTCCTTAAAACAACAAGTGATCACCAGGGACTGGCTTACGCATGGTTTTACTTGTCGCGTAAGTCGGCCAACCGATAAGCTTGCGTCCACCTCGCCAGGAACGACTCCATGACACGAATGACACAGGCCGAAAAAGAAAGCTTTCTCGCTGCACTTCACGTCGGTGTACTGAGCATCCCGCGTGACAGCGCTGCACCACTGTCCGCACCCATCTGGTACCAGTACTCACCTGGTGGAGAACTGTGGGTGATGACCGGTACAAATTCGCGCAAGGGCAAGGTGCTCAAGGAAGGACTGCCGGTCTCATTCTGCGTGCAGAACGAGTCTCCGCCCTATGCCTACGTCACCGTCGAGGGCCATGTCAGCAGCATCCGGCAGTCACTGATGGAGGAGGAGCTTCGGCCACTGGCTCGACGGTATCTGGGAAAAAGCGCGGGCGATGCCTATGCGGATCGAGATGGGATCACCGATACGATTACCGTGGTTGTGAAAATTGATCATTGGCTGGCGGTGGATTACTCCAAGAGCGGCGCCTGATATGAGCCTGCAGCAAACCGCACACAGATTCACGGAAGCCCTACCCAGTTTCGTCGCACAGTTCTGACAGCTGCCTCTGACAACTGCCTGAGGCGCTGCAGTTGCCGAGACATGCAGCCATTTCCTGGCGCTTCCGTTCGGCCCCACCGTCATCATCAGCTCTGCACTGACGATCGTCGTTGGCGTCGTGTGGATGCGAATCTGGCTCACGCGTCGCTTCAAGGCCGCATTCTGAAATTGGTCATCAGGCCGCACTCGCAGTGACCAACCAAGCGGCCGCACCGAGCCGCACACCGTCTGGACCGACGTGTGGCGCCAGCGCTTCCTTCGCTGCTACCAGCGCCAGATCTCGCGCGTTACCCTGAAGTTCGGCAAGCACCCGCGAGAGCGGTCCGATACGCGTCTGAAAAGCAATGGCACCTTCCAGATCATCGGCCAGATGCAGCGTCGGCGTAAGTGACTTGAAATTGACATTGCGGAAACCCGATTTCTGCAGAATGCCTTCCACATAGCTGGTGTCGGCAAAGGCGAAGGGATCCGGGCCATTTGGTGCTGGCGCTGGATTCTTGTTCTGCGGCAGGAACGGCTGCACTGCGCGACCAACAATCGACAGCCAGGCATTGGCGGCCGCAGTTTGCCAGCAGGCAAACACCAATCGGCCATCGGCGGTCAACGCCGTCCGCAAATTGGTGAACGCGGCTATCGGATCATCGAAGAACATGACCCCGAAGCGGGAAAACAGGAGCTGATGGTCGGCGGTGAATTTCTGAGTCGACGCATCGGCTTGTGAAAACGCCAGATTCGACGTGCCCTCGAACCGTGTTTTTGCGTGCGTAAGCATAGGGGCAGAGATGTCGATGCCCCATACCGCTGCGCCATCATCCGCCAATCGTTTGCTGGTGGTGCCACAGCCACAACCGATATCGACAACCCGTTCACCCTTCACGACAGCTGCAGCCGCCACTGCGACTTCACTGATCGGCGCGAGCAATCGGTCGAGGCGGTCTTGTGCCTCGACCCAGGTGGTTCCTGCATTGCCGTTCCAGTATTCCCTCTGCCCTTCGTTGCTCATTGCGTGTCCTTGTTTTGCGCGTCCTTGTTTTGCGCGTTCAATCGGGAAGTCCAAGCACCCGCTTGGAGATGATATTCAGCTGGACCTCATTCGTGCCGCCATAGATGGTCACGGCTCTGTCGCGAAGAAAGTTTCGGCCGCTCTCCAGTTCGTCGGGCGTGAACCCCGAGCCCTCCCAGACGATGCCATTCACCCCACGCACCTGGGCCCGTAATTCCGAGCCATTTTTTGCAAGCGTTGAACCGACGTACTTGAAGATCGACGTGGCAGCGCCAGGTGCACCGCTGTCACGCGCCTCTTCCATGGCACGTTTTGCAGTCAACGCAAGCGCGGTCTCCTGCATATTGTGATCGAGAATCGTGCGGCGCGTGGCGGCATCGGCAATCTTTCCGTCGTCTTCACCTAGATAATTCTTGGCCAGGCGCGCCAACGGATTCAGTCGTGGTTGGGCTGGCTTGCTCGTTGACTCAGCGCGGGTCGCGCCGGATCGCTCGTACTGCAACAAGCGCTTGGCGACCGACCAGCCCTTGTTGATTTCCCCAACGAGATCTTCCTTGCGCGCGATGGCATCGTCAAAAAAGGTCTCGCAGAACGGCGAAGAACCGGAGATCAGGCGGATTGGTTTCACCGTCACGCCGGGCTGGTGCATGTCGAGGAGCAGAAATGAGATGCCCTGCTGCTTCGGCGCGTCGGGATCTGTGCGAACCAGGACGAACATCCAGTCGGCGTAGTTACCACCAGAGGTCCAGATCTTCTGACCGTTGATCACGAAATGATCGCCGTGGAGTTCGGCGCGTGTTCGCAGCCCGGCGAGATCAGAGCCTGCACCAGGCTCGCTATAACCCTGGCACCACTTCACCTCACCGCTGGTGATCTTCGGCAGATGCCGCATCTTCTGCGCCTGCGTGCCGAACTCAAGCAGCGTTGGCCCGATCATTGCGAAACCCATTCCCGTCGCCGGCGGCAGCGCCTTGATGGCGCTCATCTCTTCCGCAAGCACCCTCGCATGTTCACGATCCAGCCCGCCACCGCCGTATTTGCGTTCCCAGGTCGGCGCCGTCCAGCCTTTGGTCACTGCCCGCTCCAGCCAGAGCCCGGCATCCGCCGTGCTGTAGATCTCGTGCGCATCCTCGAAGTGAAGTGTGCGGTTGCGCATGCTGTGCGGGCAATTGGCGTCAAGCCAGTCTCGGGTCTGGGTCCGGAATTGATCGAGGCTCATGGCCGTCTCCTCATTGATTGCCGGCATTCTTGCAGAACCCGGCGCCGGATACACCGGGAGGACACACACCGCGGTTTTGTACGCCATCACCCACAGAGCCACCGGCTCTTCTCTCACCCGCCTATCCCAGGAGGTATCCCACGAGGACACACATCCCGGTTTTGTACGTCATCACCTACACAGTCTTGCGCGCTCCTCCCACACCAACTCAGCATTCGGGTGGAACCCTCGTCGAGAAGCGTTAACATCACGACTGCCGACGTAGAACGCGTGAGACTTCATGTCCCTGCAGATCATCGAACACACCAGCACACACCGACCGCACACTTTCACCAAGGACCGCTACATCTCGTCCGACACCATGGCCCGGGAATGGCACAACGTCTGGCGCAATTCGTGGCTCCTGGCGTGTGTTGAACAGGACCTGGCACGGCCTGG
>JAYSTS010000216.1:0-5119 GCA_043719475.1 Gammaproteobacteria bacterium
GGCCAGGAGATGCGCGAAGTAGACTTCATCAACGCCGTGCTCGAGGCGGCCGATTGTGATCTGCTGCTCGACGTCAACAACGTCTACGTCAACAGCATCAACTTCCGCTATGACCCGTATGCGTTTCTCGATGCACTCGATCTTGGGCGCACTCGTTACATCCACATTGCCGGGCACTATGTGGAGGCTGAAGATCTGCGCATCGATACCCATGCGTCCGCAGTCATCGAGCCGGTGTGGGCACTTTTGTCGGACGCTTATCGTCGGGTTGGCCCGGTGCCGACCCTGCTCGAACGCGATTTCAATTTCCCGCCGATGCCCGAACTATTGAGTGAAATAGGGCACATCCGTTCGTTCCAGCGAGAGGTGGCACCTGAATCGCTTGCCGCGCGGCATGTCTGAACCCGGTCGCAACCTGCCCGGATTTCAGGAACTGCAACTGTCGTTCACAGCCCATATCCGTAATCCAGAGCTGCACCCTGTGCCGGATGGCATCGAGCCCAGGCGCATGCGGATTTATACAGAGCTGCTCTACAACAACATCGAGAGTTTTCTGGCCGGCACATTTCCCGTTACCAAGCGCATCTTCCAGAGCGCTGGCTGGTCAGGACTGCCGTGGCAGCAGCTGGCTCGTGAGTTCATTCATCGCCATGGCAGCGAATCTCCTTATTTTCTGGAGATCTCCCAGGAATTTCTGGAGTTTGTGTCGACTCATCCCATCCGTGAGCAGTTCCCCTGGCTGCTGGAATTCCTGCACTACGAATGGGTGGAAATGGCGCTCGGTGTAAACGATACCCCGTGGCCGCTGGATGGTTACGACCCCGATGGTTCACTACTCGGACACGTGCGGGTATCACCGTTGATCTGGCCCTTGGTCTACCGGTATCCGGTGCAGGACATCGGACCGCAGCATCTGCCTGTTTCAGCCCCGGCGGTGTCAGCCCCGGCACAGCCCACCTATCTGGTGGTCTATCGTCGTTCGGACGACAAGGTGCGATTCATGGCGTCCAATGCCATGACACATCGGCTGCTTGCGTTGCTGCTCGAGGGGCTAAGCGGAACAGCTGCTCTGATGCAGGTAGGGGAAGAGCTGAACATTTCTTCACAAGTCATGCGTGAGCAAGGCACCGCAGCTTTGTTAAGATTGCGTGAATTGGAAATCTTGCTGGGCGCGGTGATTGCCCCAGTCGATTTGATGTAGCCAGGAGGCAAACGTGTTGAAACATCTCTCATCAAAGGGTTTGGTTACTTGTTTGCTGACCGGCGCTTTGGGAATTGGTTTGGTTCCTCCGGTGCACGCCCAAACTCCAGACCCTTGGCAGTCCTTTAACCGCAAGGTGTTTGCGTTCAACGACTTCCTGGATCGCTGGGTACTTAAACCCGTTGCACGAGGTTACAAGAAAATTGTGCCCGTGCCGGTTCGTCGCAGCATCGGCAACGCGTTCGACAACATTGAGATGCCGGGCACCGCGATCAACCAGTTCCTGCAGGGCAAGCCTCGAGACGGTTTTAGTGATACGGGACGCTTCCTGGTCAATACCACCCTTGGCATCGTTGGTTTTTTCGATGTGGCTTCGCGCATGGGTATTCCCAAACATCAGGAAGATTTCGGGCAGACCTTTGGGCAATGGGGCGCTGGCAGCGGAAATCATGTGATGTTGCCATTTCGTGGCTCATCGACGGTGCGCGACACGTTCGGGATGGTGCTGGATTCCGTCGTCAATCCGCTGCGATTCATTTCCCCGGTCGAAGCCCAGTATGGAACCTATGCGTTGTACCTCACTGATATAAGGGTCGGCCTGCTCGCAGCCGAGTCATTGATGAGCGAATCAGGTGACGCGTACCTGTTCCAGAGAGATACATTCCTGCAGCGGCGTGAATATCTGGTGCAGGATGGTGAGTCGGAAGAGGAAGATCCGTTCCTGTCGGAAGAGCACGACGAGTAAGCAATCCGGGCTGCATCGCGATGCTGCAGCTCGCCAATCGAGCGACCTTCATATGGAATGGCTCACATGGAACGGCTTGTATCTACCCCTGCAGGGGAGTAGGGTGCCGAGCCCATTACTGCAGCGCTAGTCACGAGCCACGGGCTGATGAGCCTCCTTGTCGTTCATTCGGAGCTTGCTCCGAATCCTCTCTTCGAAGTTCTTTCGAACCTGACGTTATGCAGTCCGGTCGCTAACATTGGCGCTGCGCGCTCCGCGCTTCGATCGGGTCGCAACGATGTGATCGTGGTAACCACGCTACGTGACGCGACTGAGCTGCTCGCAGCGGACCCACTGCTGGATGTTGTGCTGGTGAGCGATTCGATTGCGCAAGCCGAATCAGTGTTAACAGCCTTGCGCACGGGTGTGCTCGATGTGCTGGATGTCAACAGCGATCGCGCGAGTATTCAGGCGCAGTTCATGGCACTCGAGACAAGATCTCGTCAACGACAGTTGGCGCTGAATCATCGTGTGCAGCGACAAGAGAGTGAAATCCAGAGAGACCAGCGTGCCGGGCGCCTCATTCAGCTGGGCATGCTGCCGCCGAATCCCATGATGATCGGTGACTACGTCCTGCGACATCGAGTGGTCCCGTCATCAATCCTTTCCGGCGACTTCGTCGATTACTTTTCCTTTGCTCAGCACTATCTGGCTGCCTATGTTGCAGACGTTTCCGGCCACGGCGCGTCGTCTGCATTCGTCACGGTGCTGCTGAAGAATTTTTCGCGGCGTATCCGTCGGGAGTATCGCGTTGACATGCTCGATGAGCCCGGGCTGATTCTTGCCTGGCTCAACCGTGAACTGCTGGAACAGAAGATCGACAAACACGTGACCATGGCGCTGGTGCTTATTGACCTGCGTGATGACACGCTGATTCACGTGAATGCCGGACACTACCCACAGGCAGTGATGGTACGGGCGACCGGCGCACCTGAGTTTCTGGAGGCCAGTGGCAAACCGGTCGGCCTGTTTCCGGAAGTTGCCTATACTGCGGTCACCGCGACCATCGAACCTGGTGATCGGCTGGTGTTGTTTTCTGACGGCGTACTCGAACTCCTTGACGAAGAATCGCTTGATGCCAAGGAAAAACGCTTGCTGCAGGCAGCCGCAGAGAGTGATCGTCTGGACGATGTGTGGACCAGCCTCGGTCTTGTTCCAGAACAGCAGGGTCCGGATGACATGTCCTGCCTGATCATCAGCCGGGAGCCATAATGGCAGACGGTCGAATTCTAGTTGGGGATTGCGATGGCGTTTACCTGCTCAAGCTGGTGGGCGATGTACGGGTCACGCTGTGTATTTCAGCCGACGGTTTCATCAAACGGCTGCTGAGTGATCCGGAGTTCAAGGCGGTTACGGTTGACCTCACCGAAGCGCGGGGCATGGACAGTACGTCGTTGGGCATTCTTGCTCGTCTGTCGATCGAAACCCGCAAACTGCATGGCTTGCGGCCAACCATACTGGTGACCAATCCCGATCTGGAAAAACTCTTGCGAGTGTCGGGCTTTGCCGAGGAATTTGTGGTGATCCGCTCGGCCGAACCTGCCGCAGTTGAAGTCAGTGAAATTCCGCGCCGCGCCAACATGGATGAAACCGAATTACGACGCCGGGTGATCGAAGCCCATCGAACCCTGATGTCGATGAACGCCGAAAATGAGTCCACGTTTCGCGATCTGGTACTGGCGCTTGAGGAAGAAGAAGCACAGTCGACACCCATGAACCGGGCTGGCTGAATCAAGCTTTCCGTTGAATAGGCCCAGCAGGTGCCGAATCATGCTCTTGCGCGGCACACCGGGATGCAGCCGCGCCTGGAGTTATGAACGGTGACCGTGGAGCAGGGTATGGGCGGAGAGGTGTGCGTCTTTAGTTATGAATCTCGGTGTGTGTCCTCGTGCCGTCGTGCCGTGCCGGGAGAGCCGGTTCCGATCCTGCAGCCAACGGAACGTTGTGGCTGGCGCGGAACACCCAGCACGCTCGATAAAAAACGCTGAGTTTGGCGGCGAGGTAAGAAGGAGAGCGCGATGGAGACGAATAATTCGACTGAAAGACCTCGCTGGGTTTTCATCGTCAGCATCCTGTTGCTGATCTGGAACTTCATCGGCATTGGTGCATTTTTCGCGCAATGGGACATGGTGAGCAACGCGCTCGATACACTTCCGCCAGAACAGCAAGCGATGTGGCGTGAAATGCCGGGCTGGGCTTGGGCGGTCTATGCGATTGCAGTTGGCGCAGGCGCGCTAGGCGCCATCGGGCTGGTGATGCGCAAAGGATGGGCGGTGCCGCTCCTGGCGCTCAGCCTGGTTGCCGTGGTGATCCAGTTCTTCAACGCCTTCATCTTGCAAGACGGGATCGCGACGGTTGGGACCAATGCCGTATTCTTCCCCCTGTTCATCATCGCGGTAGGGATTGTGCAGCTTGTGCTGTCGCAACGCTGGAAAGTCGCAGGCTGGCTCGGCTGAATCAAGCCGCCGATCGTTCGCGCAGCATCGCCACTGCGTCATCGAGAATCGTTGCATCGTTGGCCGTCAGCCGCTTTGCATCACTCAACACTTGCCGATAGTGGCGCGCACCCACCATCCCGTTGAAGAGACCCAGCAAATGCCGGGTCATGCTCTTCAGCGGCACACCAGCATGCATCTGTGATTCAAGATATGGACGATAACCGTCGAGCAGGGCATGAGCGGAAAGTAACCAGCCATCATCGTGCACTGACTTGTGAACGCGGGCCAGCAGCAACGGGTCATGATAGGCAGCACGGCCGATCATGGCGCCATCACAGGATTGCAACGCTTCCAGTACGTCATCCGTGGTTTGCAGTCCACCATTGAGGTGGATGTGCAGATGCTTGAAGCGCTGCTTGAGAGCGATGACACGGTCGTGCCGAAGCGGCGGGATGGAACGGTTCTGGGCTGGTGACAAGCCGCTCAACAGCGCAATACGGGCGTGTACATAGAACCGCTCGCAACCACCTTGTGCCACCAAACCGACGAACTCATCCAGAAACGCATCACTGGTGTGATCATCGATGCCGAGGCGGCACTTCACCGTGACCGGGATGTCTACGGCACTACGCATCGCAGACACACACTCGGCAACCAGGCGAGGCGACGCCATCAGGCAGGCGCCGATGGCGCCGT
>JAYSTS010000217.1:0-13828 GCA_043719475.1 Gammaproteobacteria bacterium
ACTGAATCTGCCAACTTCATGGGTTGTGACCTTACGGTTTGATTTCCGCTGCAATCCCGACCTTCTCTCCAGTCAATCGTTCCGAAGCTCTTAAATACCCCTGCGCAGCATTTTTGGAGGCGTATTTTTTATCCGATTGAGGTTAAGGCGCTGATTGATTGAGCGTTTCTTGTGCAGAAATCGATTTCGACGGACCGGGCCACCGCAAGGCCGAAACTTAAGCTACTACTTTCGAAGTTTCGGTGGAGAAGGATAGGCGAGAATTAATTTATCAATCGAGCGAGACAAGTCTCTGCGAGTTCCGCGTAAATAGACTCACGGTAGATCGGATGGAGGGCCGCACTTCGGAGGGATCCAAACAACGTGTATTCACTTGCGATTGGTATGATCCAGGTGGAGTTCCCACGGCAACGCGCGGGTCAGCAGTACATCCAGGAGGTTGTTCTGAAAGTGTACGTTACCGGTCAGCATCGCGTGTTCTTCGCACAGCAGGAACGCATAGGCCAGCGGAAAGTAGGAGTAGGCATGGCGCGGAGTCAGCGGATTCAAGGCGTCGCGCGCCAGCAGTGAAGGCTTGGTGACGGTGCCATCACCGGGCTGGAGCATGAGTAGATCCAGATTAAGACCTCCAGGTGGATGCGCGACTTCGGATGGTTGCAGACGAAGCTGCCGTTTGCCGTCGACTTTTTCCAGCATCGCCCGCGCCGGGGTCTGCGTACAACTGCCACCAAATACCACCAGCCGCACCGGTGGCTCAACCGCTCCGGTTTCACACTTCCCCAGTGATTCGTTGTAATCCGGGCACACCGTCAGCGACCAGCTGAACCGGCGCGCACGCTCAGCGTACTGGACAAATCGCTGCGTCAGATTGGCGTAGTAGTCTTCGCCGCGATGCTTGATGACTCGATCCCGTACGACCGGGTCAAAGATGTTCCACTGGTACTTCTGCCAGGTGGCGATATCGAATGGATCGGCGTCGATCGGTTGTCCCTTGCTGTTGATCAACCAGTTGACGATGCGATGCGGGAACAGTTGGTAGGTGCTCGGAATCGTCGCGACCACTTCCTGGGGGATTCGGGAGAACCCGACCTTCTGACCGAGTACAAACCCTTCGACCGCAGACAGCGACCCAAGGTTAGGCGTACCCAACAGGATGACCTTGTTCAACCAGTCTGCGCCTGCCCACGTCACCTTGAGGTGGTTGCTGATCAGCACATCTTCGGTGCCGTAACGCAGGAAATACCGAGTGATGAGACCACCCATGCTATGAGCGACGATATCGAACTTCAGCGCGGGATCACCGTAGTCGATGCGAATAGCCTCAAGAAATCTGGCTAACGTCCTGACCGTGGTGACGTTGTCCTGTCGCCAGTCGTAGTCAAACACGTAGACGCGACGTTCGTTTGGCGTGCTGACGGGCTCACCAATATCAGCACGCCTGTAACCACCGTGGCTGACCAGTGTTTTGATGATGAGGCCGTAGAAGTCCCGGCCCAGAGCCGATTCGGCAATCCCTCCCGCCACGAGAGGACTAGGCAGTGCATCCGGCGTGATAGTGCTGCCATCCACTGGCATTTCGATGGTTTCGTATTGGGAGAAAGCGACGTCGAAGGTGCCTCCTGGCCACTGCTCCTGGCCAGACTGCGCATCGATCAACCGGCTTCCCAACAGACCCGGAATGATCACCACCGGCGGTTGAATGAAATCGCCTTCAACCTTGATGGGTTGATCACTTCGGAACAGCTGATCCAGATCGGGCGTCGGCGTCGCTGCACAAGCCGTGACGAACAGCGTCACGGTTGAAACCAGAAAGGTCCGAATCCATGAGCAATGTTGTTGAGTGGTAGGCATACGCTGTTGCTGGCGGTTGTTCAGGCTCCATCGAAGGAGCGTAATCAGGGCCGGAACCAGAAGCTCGGTGGCACTGGCCGCAGCGCGCGCCGAGCTAACGCCGCCCACTGACAAAGTTGTCGACGGGTATCACGCGGGTCAATGATCGCTTCTACTTCGAAGTACTCGGCGCTGCGGAATGGTGAGCGGAGTTTGTTCAGTCGATCCTTGATGCGTGCGAGGTGTGCGCCATGATCCGGGCTATCCGCAAGCTCCGCTTTGTACGCCACCTCAATGCCACCTTCGATCGGCAACGAGCCCCAATCTCCCGATGGCCACGCCATGCGGAAATGTTCGCTGCCCGGTTTGTGATTGGCGGCTCCGGCCACGCCAAACGCCTTGCGGATGATGACGCAGGCAAACGGCACTGTGGCCTGGCCCAGCGCAGCAAATGCCTGTGAACCAAAACGAATGGTGGCGGCTTCTTCTGATTCCTTGCCGATCAGGAAGCCGGGGCAGTCCTCCAGATGCACGAGTGGCAAGTGGAAGGTGGACGCGATATCCATAAAACGAATGAGTTTGCGACAGGCGTCAGCAGTCCACGCGCCACCATAGATCTTCGGGTTTTCAGCAAACAACGCGATCGGGATGCCGTTGAGACGCGCAAAGCCGGTGATGATCGAGCGACCCCAACGCTTGCCGATTTCAAAAAATGATCCAGCGTCAACGATGCCGTTGATGACGGGGAACATGTCGTACACCTTGCGCGGATCTTTTGGCACGATGCTGATGAGGTGTTCATCTCGACGATCGATCGGATCGACGCACTCGGTTACCGGCGGAAGTTCGTCGACACAGGAAGGCAGATAAGAAAGGAATCTGCGCGCAGCCTCGAATGCTTCGGCCTCGCTTTCTACTTCGTCATCAATGGCGCCATTGCGCGTGTGAATCTTCGATGCGCCCAGTTCTTCCTTGCTGACGTCTCCGAGGCTTGCCCAGTCGACCAGCGCCGGGCCCGCGATCATCATCTGCGCGCTGTCCCGAACGATAACCGAGTAGTGGCTGGTGGCCACACGCGCAGCGCCAATGCCCGCCACCGAACCTAGTGCGAGGGATACGGAAGGCGCCACGGCCAAGTGTCGTACGACGGTTTCCCAACCACGCACTTCCGGAATGTAGGTACGACCGGCCGTTTCGATGGTCTTCACAGAGCCGCCACCGCCCATGCCATCCACCAGGCGGATGTGCGGTAGCTTCAATTCAAGTGCGAGCCCTTCAGCACGCAATCGTTTGCCGGGAATGGATGCTTCCGCAGAACCACCGCGAACCGTGAAATCATCGCCAGACAAAATCACAGGCCGACCGTCAATCTCGGCGGTACCGAATATGAAATTGGAAGGCCGGAAGGATTTGAGTTCGCCGAAAGCGTTGTATTCGCCGACACCGGCCAGAGTGCCGATTTCGTGAAAACTCGTCGTGTCCGCAATGGCAGCGATACGTTCGCGGATAGTGAGTTTGTTGAATTCGTGCTGGCGGGCGACCTTGTCTTCGCCGCCCATGGCAAAGGCCAGTGTTTCACGAGCACGAAGCTCGTCGATCTCTTTTTCCCAGCTCATCTAAGCTCGAGACCTCCACTGGCCAGCTGACGGACTACATCAGGCGCGCGTACCGTTGAACGATGCGTTGCCAAAAGCGCCCAGCTTGACGTTGCCGCTCATCTTGTCGCCGTCAACGGTTGCACTGAACTCGAGAGTAAGCGCCATGGGCGAAGTGATGTTTGCTTTCCAGGTGACGCTGTTGCCGTCGACCTTGCCGTCCATGATTGCGATCTCGCCCTGTGGGCTGCTCAGTTTGCCGTTCAGCGCGCCGCCTGCTGAAGCCAGTGTCAGGGTGCCTTGCTGGGCGCCCATCGGGGTGTTCATGGTGGTGTTCCAGATGCCATCTGCGCTCATGTCTGCTCTCCGGGATTATCGTTGGGGTGCCCTGAGACACACGCAACTGGCTCAGAGGGAGGGGGAGTATCGCATGGAAATCCGCGCATCGACTACAGGCTGCGCTCGAATCCCAGCGTCGTTTCGTGCACTTCGAGATCGGCGGACACGTGCTCGTTTCGCTGTCGATAGGGTCCTGTCTGCAATTGGCCAAAGTCGGCGTGGCGATAGCGAATGTGGGCGCTCCACCGTTCGGCAAACTGCCACCTGATACCGGCCAGCAATTGCCAACCGAACTCCAGATCTGTGCTGCGGTCTTTGGCCAGAATCTCGGAAGGCAAACCACGCATATCGCCGCGCTTGGCGAACTCGCTTTCGTATGCCTTGCGGACCAGGCCGACACCGGCACCGGCTTCCCAGGACCACCGTGTGCGCAGCGCCCCACGACGCAAAACGTTGAGGAATAGCGTGGTCGTGCCGTAGTTGGTGCGAAAGAGCGTGACCTTTCCGTCAGCGGGCGTCGGTGCGGTCAAATCCCAGTCGGATCGGTAACGCCAGAGCAATTCACCTTCTAAACGCCATGGACCGGAATCGAAGCCGATTGCACCGCCTAAACCATTGGAATAGTCACGCTTGGTGGTTTCCAGAAAGTCACCGTCGGTGATCCCCCCAATCAACACTCCCGTGCCGACGCTGTTGTCGTGATCAGCGTTTTTCATCACCATTCGGCCGATGCTGGTGCTGCCGGCGACGTACCACACGAGGTCGCTGGCGGTTGCCAGAAGTGGCAGAACGAGCAGCAACAAGCTGAAGCCATGGCGCATGTGGTGTTTCCTCATTGGTCTGGAATAGGTCTGGTCGTGTCGGGCGTATTGTTTCAACGAGAGTGTTACAACGTGGGTGGTACAGCGTAGGTGTTACGACGAGGGTTGCACCGGCTCCAGCGCGCTGGGTAGAACATCCTCTAATGTATCGATCAGCGTGAACCTTAGATCCGCACGCACGGATGCCGGTAGCTTGTCCAGATCGGCCTCATTCTCACGCGGCAGGAACACATGTTTGATGCCCGCTCGGTGGGCGGCCAAAACTTTTTCCTTGATACCGCCAACCGGCAGTACAAGACCTGCCAGTGTGAGCTCACCTGTCATTGCGACATCGCTGCGCACTGGCCGGTCCAGATAGACCGACACCAACGCAGTTGCCATGGTGACGCCGGCAGAAGGGCCATCCTTGGGCACCGCTCCGGCAGGCACGTGAACGTGAACCCCCGTGTTTTCAATGCGAGCGCGATCGATACCGAGGGATTCGGCGGCCGACCAGATGTGACTGCGTGCGGCGCGCGCTGATTCCTGCATGACTTGCCCAAGGTGGCCAGTCAGGGTGACTTTTTCATCCTTCGGTGTCAGCGAAGCCTCGATGTAGAGGACATCGCCACCAACTTCCGTCCAGGCAAGCCCGGTGGCCACACCCGCTCGCATCGCCCCGCGCCCTTGATCAGGTTTGAATTTTTCCGGGCCGAGCAATGTGCGAATCGCTGCGGTATCCAGAGGCGTGGAGGTGTCGGATGCATCCACCACCATGCGAGCGCGCTTGCGTGCCAATCGCCCCAGCGTACGTTCCAGTTCGCGTACGCCAGCCTCCCGTGTATAGCGTCGTGCCAGGAAGGCGAGTGCATCATCGTCGATCGTCAGCTGCTGCGCGGTCAGCCCTGCCTCGCGAGTCTGTCGAGGAATCAGGTATTGCCGCGCGATGCCATGTTTTTCCAGGTCGCTGTAGCCGGAGAGTTCGAGTATCTCCATGCGATCCAGCAGTGGGCGCGGAATACCGTCGAGCGTGTTGGCCGTGGTGATGAACATGACTTTCGACAGGTCGTAAGGCAGGTTCAGGTAGTTATCGAGGAACTCTCGATTTTGCGCCGGATCTAGGATCTCCATCAGCGCGGCGGATGGATCGCCACGAAAGTCGCGCCCGAGTTTGTCAATTTCGTCCAGCATGATGACCGGGTTCTGTACACCCGCGCGGCGCACAGCCTGGATGATGCGACCGGGCATGGCACCAATGTAGGTGCGTCGATGGCCGCGCAATTCAGCTTCGTCATGCATGCCACCGAGTGAGAGTCGCTCGAACTTTCGACCCATGGCGCGAGCAATCGACTGCCCGAGGCTGGTTTTGCCGACACCTGGTGGACCAACCAGGCACATGATCGGTGCCTTTGCATCAGGGTTCAGCCGCATGACGGCCAGTGTTTCGAGAATGCGCTCCTTGATCTCGGTGAGACCGTAGTGATCTTCATCGAGAACGGCTTGTGCATTGCCTAGGTCAAGCAGATCCGTGGTGCGTTCGTGCCATGGCAGCTCGGCGACCAGCTCAAGATAACTGCGTGCAACCTGATAGTCGGCGGCATTGGCCGACATACGCTTCAGTCGTTTGAATTCCCGATTGACCTCAGTCCGCACTTTCTCAGGTAGCTGCGCTTCATCCAGCTGTGCTTTCAGCGTGTCGAGCTCATCACCATCGTCATCGCTGTCTCCCAGCGCCTGTTCGATGGCCTTTTTCTGTTGTCGCAGGACATGTTCGCGCTGCTGCGTTTCCAGATCGCCCTGCGCTTTCTCTGCGATCTGACGACGGACTTCAGTGACCCGCAATTCATGTTGCAGGATTTCATGCACCGCCTGCATCAGATCCCGTGTGCTGTCCTGTTCGAGAACGTGTTGCTCCTGGGCAACCGTGAGGTTGGCGAGGGATGCGATCCGGTACATCTGGGCGATAGGATCAGTAATGCCGCCCACCAGCTGCTGGTAGATCTGCTGCCCGTTCTCCTGGTCATAGAGCAGCGCGATGCGCTGCGACAGTTGCTGGTTTTCTCGCAGCAGTGCATCGACTTCTGCCTGCTCCGGACCCTCCACAGGGAAGCGCAGCACAGGCAGCGCTTCGTAGTTGGCGGACAGATAACCTACTGAATCGGTGGCCATGAGCAGCCGCACGCGTTGTTCACCCTGAACGATCACCTGCGCGCCTTGTTTGCGCTTCTCGATTCGATTGATGGTGACCAGCGTCGCTATCGAATATAACTGATCGATAGTCGGATCTTCGATGTCACTGTCGCGCTGAGCAACCGCCAGAAACGTGCGGGAGTTGTCAGCTGCCGCCTGCACAGCGGCGAGTGAACGAGGACGTCCGACGGACAGAGGCGCAACGATGTGGGGAAATACCACCGTATCCTTGAGTGGCAGGATCGGCAGGGAGCTGTAGTTATCGGTGTAGTTATCGGCCATCGTTATGCAACCAGCCCTTGCAGCCTGGCGGCTTCTTCGCGCAGTCGCTCCGGTGTGCCCAGCATCTGTCGATTGAATCCAATACGCTTGAACCAGTAGTGCAAGCCGACCAGATCGGTAAACCCCATGCCACCATGTATCTCAGTGGCTGTTTTGGCGACAAACTGTCCAACCTCGGCAAGATGCGCTTTGAGGTGACAAGCCGTCAAACGAGCCTCTGCAGGCAATGTGTTGAGAGCGTGGGCTGCGTACCAGACAAAGGCCCGGCAAGGTTCAAGTTCTGCGGCCATTTCTGCGCACATGTGTTTGACCGCCTGAAACGTTGCGATCGGTCGGTTGAACTGTTCGCGCTGTCCGGCATAAATCACCGCCTGATTCAGCATGTTCTGGGCGGCACCGAGTGTATCGGCGGCCAGCATCACACGCGCGACATCCAGTGCGCAGAGCAGATCTTCCGGCGGGCTCGAAAGCTTCCGGGACGGCGTATTGTTGAGAGTCAGTTCGATCACTGGCCGTGTAACGTCGACACTGGTGAGTGGCCTGCTCGAGCTGCCACTCGCACCCGCTTCGACCAGGTGCAGACACCGCTGTGCGTCGGTGACCAGAAATACGTTTGCCAGGGGATCAATGACGAACAGTGCCCGTCCGGTAAGCTTGCCGTTACGGCTGACGATTGCGGCGCCGCTGCGTGCACCATTGGCCTCGGCCAGGCCGATACCGCAACGCAGTGTGCCGCTGGCGATCTCGCCGAGCAGAGTTGATTCCGGATCGACACGATTGAGCACCGACGGCAGAACGACAGCCGTGCCGAAAAATGGCGATGGCGTCACGTGGGCACCGAGTATTTCGGCGACCAGGGCCGCTTCAACAAACCCAAGCCCTACACCCCCATGAGCTTCGGGAACCAGCAGTCCGCCGATGCCAATATCAATGAGTCCCTGCCAGATATCGGTGTCTTGCGGCTTGACAGCAAAGTCCCGCACGCGTGCGAGCTGGGCAGACGTGTCCAGGTACTTGTGAACCGTGTCGACCAGCAGCACCTGTTCCTCAGAAAGACCGAATTCCATGATTATTTCCTCTCCGCCTGGGCGGTGACGACCTGAGGCTCGCGTGGCATGCCCAGACCGCGTTCGCTGATGATGTTCTTTTGAATCTGTGAGGTGCCACCGCCGATGATGAGCCCAAGGAAGTACATGTAGTGGTACTGCCACGTGCCAGTGTCACGCAGCAGTGGGTTGTCCTTGTACGCAAGGCCGATTTCACCCATCACGTCAATGCCCAGTGCTTCCAGATCGTGGCGCAGTTCAGTGCCCTGAAGTTTGCCAATCAGCCGCGCCAGCGGCGCGTCGTTCTTGTTGTTGACCTTGGCAGACAGCACCCGCAGTTCGTTGAAGCGCATCGCCATCACCCGTCCCTGAATCTGCATGGCGCGATCGCGCATGGCGCCATTGTCGATGACGCGGGAGCCGTCGACAGTCTCTTCACGCATGAGTTCAAACAGCCGGTTCAGGCGCGACAGGGTAGTGTTTGGATCACCCAGCGAATCCCGTTCAAAGCCGAGAATGTTGTTTGCCACCGCCCAGCCTTGACCACGCTGGCCGACGATCTGGTCCTTGGGAACCCGAACATCGGTGAAAAAAACTTCGTTGAAGTTGGCGTTGCCGGTCATGTCGACAAGGGGGCGGATTTCGATACCCGGTGTTTTCATATCGAACAGAAGGAAAGAAATGCCCCTGTGCTTGGGGGCGTCCGGCTCGGTGCGGACCAGACAGAAAATCCAGTCCGCCAGGTGCGCGGTCGAGGTCCAGATCTTCTGCCCGTTGATGACCCAATCGTCACCATCGAGCACACCCGCCGTGCGCAGGCTGGCAAGGTCGCTACCTGCGCCGGGCTCGGAATACCCTTGGCACCAGAGCATCTCGCCACGAATGGTCGGCGCGATGAACTGCTGCTTCTGGGCTTCGGTGCCTAGCTCCAGCAGCGTTGGTACGAGCATCGAAATACCCTGGCCACCCAGCCCACCGGGTACCTGCGCGGACGCAAACTCCTCGGCGATGATGCGTGACTTGAGTATGTCCGGCTGTGCGCCGTAGCCGCCGTATTCCTTCGGAATGGTGCGCGCCGCATAACCGTTTTCGATCAGGAGCGCTTGCCAGCTCTTCGAGGCGGGGGATCGCATGGCACCACCTTTGGGTGCCGTGCTGCCATGGGTATTCAGAAAATCACGCACCTGTGTCCGAAAATTCTCGTATTCCGGGCCGTAGGAAAGATCCATGGTCGTGCTCCATTCTCATGACATAACGCCGGTCATGTTATCGCAGGAGATATCCCATGACGACGTGGATGCGGCAGAATGTGGTTTCCGTAAGCAGGTATAGAGTGAAGCATGAAAGACCAGACCATAGCGATTCACGCTGGTTATCGCAGTGAGCCCACCACCCACGCGGTCGCGGTGCCGATTTATCAGACCGTTGCCTACGAGTTCGACAATGCCCAGCATGGCGCGGATCTCTTCAATCTCGCGGTGCCCGGCAACATCTATTCGCGGATCATGAATCCGACCTGTGATGTGCTTGAGCAGCGGGTAGCTGCCCTTGAAGGTGGTATCGCTGGCTTGGCAGTCTCGGCAGGCAGCGCCGCCATCAACTATGCGGTGCAGAACCTGGCGGAAATCGGCGACAACATAGTCTCCGTCCCCCAGCTCTACGGTGGTACCTACACGCTGTTTGCCCACATGCTGCCCAAGCAGGGCATTGAAGTGCGTTTTGCCGAGAATGATTCACCGGCAGCGCTCGAGAAGCTGATCGACGGTCGCACCAAGGCGATCTTCATGGAGACCATAGGCAACCCCGCAGGCAACATCGTCGACGTGGCGGCGATTGCGGCGATGGCTCGGCGCCGGGGTATCGTTACCATTGCCGACAACACCGTGGCAACCCCATCCCTGTTGAAGCCGATAGCGCATGGCATCGATATCGTTGTGCACTCGTTGACCAAGTACATGGGCGGGCACGGCACCACGCTCGGTGGCATCATCGTTGATTCCGGTCAGTTCCCGTGGGCCGAACATGCCGCGCGTTATCCGATGTTCAATCAGCCGGAAGCCAGTTATCACGGTGTGGTCTATGTGCAGGCCTTTGGCGCTGCAGCCTATATTGGACGAGCCCGCACGGTACCGCTGCGTAATACCGGCTCGGCGTTGTCCCCGTTCAATGCCTTTCAGATCCTGCAAGGCATCGAAACGCTACCGCTGCGAATGGAGCGACACTGTACGAATACGCTGGCGGTGGCCAGACACCTGCAGGGGCACAGTAAGGTCAGCTGGGTGAGTTATGCCGGCCTTGAGGGACATGCCCACCACGCACTGGCCAAAAAGTACATGGGTGGTTATGCCTCGGGAATCCTGACATTCGGAGTGAGGGGAGGCTTCGAAGCTGGCGTGAAGTTCTATGATGCGCTGCAAATGTTCAAGCGTCTGGTAAACATCGGTGACGCCAAATCACTGGCCTGTCATCCAGCGTCTACGACACATCGCCAACTGTCCGAGACCGAACAACGGGCAGTAGGGGTATCACCTGAGGGAATTCGGTTGTCCGTGGGGATCGAGCACATCGACGACATCATTGAAGATCTGGATCAGGCGCTGCTTGCCGATTGAAACTGTCAGGCTTGCCAGATGGTCCAGATGCCGATCAGGATAAAGCCGATGCCCGCGACGCGGGTCAACATGGCGGGTTCGATGTATTGCGAGACAAGGCCGCCTGCCAGCACGCCAATGCCGCTGGCCGCGATCAGCGCGATGGAAGCGGCGAGGAATACCGTCAGGCGACTGGCGTCTTCGCGTGCTGAAAACAGCATCGTTGCCAGTTGGGTCTTGTCACCCAGTTCGGCCAGAAAAACGGTGGCGGCGACGGTGAGAAAGAGTTTGAGATCCATCTGGAATCCTTGAGTTCAGCGACTGATGATGAGTTTATCAATATTTGTCGGGTGTAGGTCGCCCGGAATGGACAAACAAGATTATTAACACAAGAAGCGCCCGCATCACGATGCTTGCGACCATGGCGCGGATGCAGGACGACCACAATCGACAGGTGCACCCACAGTGGCGCCATCAGCGATATCCCTACTATCGGGCGATCTGGGTCGAGTGCGCGGAGCTGCTGGATCACTTCGGCTGGAAGTGGTGGAAACATCAAGTTCCAGACCTTGATCAGGTGAAACTCGAGCTGGTCGATATCTGGCACTTCGGCTTGAGTGAGCTGATTCGCACCGAACAACTTGAAGATACGTTGGTGGACTTGTTTGGCCACGGCAGTACCGACAACGACCCGGACCGACTTCGACATGCAGTCGAAATGCTGGCTCAGAGTACGTTGCAGCAACGTGGTTTTGTACTCGCTGATTTCATCGCAACAATGGATGCCTTGCCGATGGACTTCGACGAGTTGTACCGGCTCTACGTGGGAAAAAACGTGCTCAACCACTTCCGCCAGGACCATGGCTACAAGCAGGGCACCTACCACAAGTTGTGGCATGGCCGTGAAGACAATGAGCACCTCATCGAATTGCTCGCCTCGCTTGATACAGCCCATCCGCAGGCACCAGAGCATCTGTACTCCGGATTGCAGTCGAGGTACCCGGCCAGCCCCTGAGCTTCGAAATCGTGCGGCTCTCTGTCATGGAAAGTTCATCAGCTTGTCATGTGAGCTACACCGCGGCCCCGCATGGTGCATAAAACCACGGGGTATGCACGATTCATGCAACGAAACGAGCAGATCGAGCCGCGTCACTACCGGGCGATTTTCCTGTCAGACATTCACCTCGGCACGAAGGGATGTCAGGCTGAGCGACTGGCTTATTTCCTGAAGATGCACACCTGTGACCAGCTGTATCTGGTGGGAGACATAGTCGATGGATGGCGGCTGAAGGCGGGAATTTACTGGCCACAAGCACATAGCAATGTTGTCCGCCGCTTTCTGACAGCTGCCAAACGTGGCACCGAAGTCATCTATGTCACGGGCAATCACGATGAGTTCCTGCGCCGGTACTCCGATCTGCAGATCGGCAACCTACAGGTAGTGGACCGCATCCAGCACCGAACTGCCGATGGCCGCACGCTACTGGTGGTGCATGGCGACGAATACGATGTCATCACACGCTACCATCGCTGGATCGCTTTTCTAGGTGATCTCGGCTACACGCTGCTGCTGCGCTCCAACCGGGTCGTGAATTTCTTCCGTCGCAAACTTGGTTATGGCTACTGGTCGTTGTCGGCATGGCTCAAGTACCGGGTCAAACGCGCTGTCAACTTCATCAGCGAATTCGAAGTCGCGATTGCCCGTCAATGCCGACTGGATGGTTATGCAGGCGTCATCTGCGGGCACATCCACCATGCGGAGATTTCCGATCTTGAAGGTGTGCGTTACATGAACTGCGGAGACTGGGTCGAGTCCTGCACAGCGCTGGTTGAGAATGAACGTGGTGAGTTTTCGATCGTGCACTGGCCGGAGGAAGTTCGGCTTGTGTCCGAAGTCCTTCCATTTCCAGAGCGGGTACGCGCATGAAGCGGCTGCTGCTGATTACCGATGCGTGGGCGCCTCAGACCAACGGTGTAGTCACCACCTTGCAGTCGGTACTGGCGGAACTGCCGGCGTTGGGATGGGAGGCGCACGTCTTGCATCCTGGCTTGTTCCGTACGGTCTCGCTGCC
The DNA here is from genome assembly GCA_043719475.1 of Gammaproteobacteria bacterium. Lineage (GTDB taxonomy): Bacteria > Pseudomonadota > Gammaproteobacteria > Pseudomonadales > Azotimanducaceae > SYFY01. The sequence goes on from JAYSTS010000217.1 coordinate 12,746, forward strand.
CAGTTACCCGGAGATCAGGGTGACGATCAACCCATGGCAGATGCGCACCATGATCGAAAGTTATTCCGCCGACGCGGTGCATATCGCCACCGAAGGACCGCTCGGGTGTTTTGCACGCCAAATGCTGGTCCGGATGAACATGCCGTTCACGACGTCACTGCATACCAAGTTCCCTGAGTACGTACAGACTCGAATCGGGCTGCCGCTGGCGGCTGGTTATCGGTTCCTGCGCTGGTTCCATGCGGCCGCTGACAAGACACTGTGCACCACGATTACGCAGCGGCGTGAACTTGAGGCCTGGGGTATGGAGAATATTGTCGTCTGGGACCGTGGTGTCGATACGCGCAAATTCAAACCTGATTCCTCACGCAAGCGTTCATCACGACCGCGACTTCTGTATGTTGGTCGCGTTGCCCCGGAGAAGAATATCGAAGCGTTTCTGGCGCTCGACATCGAAGCCGACAAGATAGTCGTGGGTGATGGCCCGTCCAGAGCAACGCTGCAAAGTCGATATCCGGAGGCCCAGTGGCTTGGCTACCGCTATGGCAGTGAACTGGTGGCCGAGTACGCCGCAGCAGATGTCCTCGTGTTTCCTTCACGCACGGATACGTTTGGTCTGGTGATGCTGGAAGCGATGGCGTGTGGAACGCCTGTTGCTGCTTATCCGGTTACCGGTCCAGTGGATGTGGTCTGCAATGGTGTGAGCGGCTGGCTGGACCATGATCTCGGGCTTGCCGTAACAAAAGCCCTCACGATTTCCCGCGTGGCATGTCGTGCTGCCGCGGAAGGCCGCAGTTGGACGGCGATTGCACGACGGTTGATCGATCAGAGCTCGGTTCGCAGTCAGCAGCCCGCACCGACCTTCCCGCACCCAGCCCTATAGCGATCTCCCGATCGCGAACTCCATCGCAGGAGACCGCTCCCACAAACTCTCAATGCCGATGCCTGTGGGAGCGATCTCCTGATCGCGAATTCTCTCGCGGTCAGAGACCGCTCCCAGTGTGCCCGGCATGGGCATGTACTAGCTGACTGAAAGGAGTCAGCCGGAAGACGTGACTGAAACCGTAGTGAAGCGCAAGGGGC
>JAYSTS010000218.1:0-5093 GCA_043719475.1 Gammaproteobacteria bacterium
TGCATCACCGTCGATCGCGGTGAAGGTCAACACACTGATTACGCCAAGCGGCAGCGCGCCATAGAGAATATAGGGGCGCATGCGACCATTCTTGGTTTCTGTGCGCTCTGCGATCATGCCCATGATCGGATCGGTCATCGCGTCGATCACCCGAGCCACCAGCATCAACAGTCCAGCAGCGGCGGCTGACAGACCGTAGACGTCGGTGTAGAAATACATCAGATACGTCATGGTCGAAATGAAGTAGAGGTTGATGCCGAGATCACCGACGCCATAACCGATCAGCAGACGGCGACGCTGTGCAGCGGTGCGAGTAACCGACATCAGATCACTCCCGCCACACGCAGAGCATCATATTCGGCATCACTGACGCCGAACTCGGCTAGTACCGCACGACTATCCGCACCAGGATCGGGTGCAGCGCCACGCAGCGAATCCTGATGTGGGAAACGTGACAGGTTGATGGGCGATCGCACCAGATTGATTTCACCCAGTACTGGATGGATGACCGGCACCGCCATGCCCAGATGCCGGACCTGCGCGCTTTCGAAGGCTTCGCCGACATCCTTGATGGCACCACAAGGGACACCCGCAGGATTCAATCGCTCAACAAGTTCGTGCACTGTGAAATGCATCAGCACAGCGTTGATATCAGTTCGCAGCGCGTCACGATTCGCCATTCGACCCTTCGTCGTTGTGTAGTCTGGATGGTCGGCGAGTGATGTCGCACCGAGCACCTCGCAGAATCGTGACCACATGGCCGGGCTCGACGCCGCCACGTTGACCAGACCATCACGCGCTTCAAATGTGCCCATCGGTACCATGGTCGGATGATGGTTGCCCTGGGGCTCTGGGACCTCTCCCTGCATGGTGTAACGCGAGGCCTGGAAATCGAGTTTCGCGAGCATCGATTCGAGCAGCGAGGTGTGTACCCATTGGCCTTCACCGGTCCGTTCGCGATGCAGCAGCGCAATGAGTATCGCCTGGCCGAGAAACATGCCAGCGGACGTATCGCTGATGGCGACCCCAACCCGCATCGGTCCGGTCTGGTTGGAACCGGTCATTGCCATCAGGCCGCTCTCTCCCTGGATGATCTGATCCACGCCGGGGCGATTGCTGTCCGGTCCATCCTGACCGAAGCCTGAAATGCTCGCGTAGATGATGGACGGATTGATCTTCTGCACGTCGTCGTAAGCAATACCGAGACGGCTTTTGACATCGCTGCGGAAGTTTTCGACGATGACGTCAGACTTTGCCGCCATGCGCATGAACAGTTCGAGCCCGGCAGAAGATTTCAGATCGAGTTGCAGCGAACGCTTGTTACGATGCAGGTTCTGTTCGTCAGAACCCCGTCGACCGCCTGTGATGGACCGAGCGGCCGCATCACCACGACTCGGTGCTTCAATCTTGATGACGTCTGCGCCCCAGTCCGCCAGCACGCGAACTGCCATGGGGCCTGCGCGCGCGATAGTAAGGTCGAGCACTCGCAGATGGGCCAACGGCCCTGTGCGCAGGGCCACCGGCTCAGCGTGGTCGTTCATTCGGAGCGGATCAGGCGTCCAGGCAGCGCATCGGTTGCGAGCCCATGCTGATAGGTAACAACACCATTAACGAGCGTCGCGAGATAACCATCCGCCTTCTGCTGCAGTCGCGCGCCGCCCGCCGGCAGATCGCGGATGATCTCCGGCGCCAGCACCCGCAGATTAGCGAAGTCGATGAGATTGATATCTGCCCGCATGCCACGCGCCAGCACCCCACGATCCGTCAGCATCACCGCACGCGCCGTGTCCTGTGTCTGCAGTTTCACCAGCGTCGGTAGATCGATCAACTCACCACGCTTGCGATCACGTCCCCAATGCGCGAGCAGTGTCGTACAGAAACTCGCATCGCAAATCGTGCCGACGTGAGCGCCACCATCACCAAGCCCGGGCACCGTGTCTTTGTGCAGCAGCATTTCTTCACAGCAATCGAGGTTGTTATCGGCATAGTTGGCAAAGGGGGTGTAGAACAGGGTCTTGCCCTCGCCCTCCACCATCAGGTCATACAGATACGACCAGATGTCCAGCCCGGTGCTCTCGGCGCGTGCAGCGACGCTGTCCTTTGGATGCGGCTCGTAATCCGGTGTAGCGGTAACCTGCCAGACCTTGCGGCCTTCGGCCATCATGCCAAACAAACGCGCAAAGCCTTTGCCAACCGGCTCGGCAAGAATGCGTGCCTTGCGCAGCGGATCGCGCAACGCAATGAGTTTTTCAGGCGTTGGCAAACGCGCCACTTCCATATAACTCGATCGGGTCGTGAACGGCGACAGGGTCGTGGTTAGCCCGGTGAGGATGCCGATCGGGCGTGGGGCCACCTGGCCACGCATCACCGTACCACTGGCGGTGGCCTTCTCGATCTTGGCGAGCACCTTGCGCCAGCCATGTGGGCTGAGACCTTGAGCGAGAGACACGGACATCGGTCGTCCCGACGCCACCGCCATCGCTTCGATGTTGGCGAACTCATGGTCCAGATCCGCAAAATCGGAAATCATCTCCAGCACACCTCGACCCGCAGCCCGCATGCCTTCGGCAATGCCCAGCAGCTCTGCCCGCTCTGCAGTCAGCGACGGCGTTGGCGCGCCTGTTGAAGAACGATGGTTGAGTGTGCGTGAACTTGAGAAGCCGATCGCACCAGCCTGCATGGCCTCTGTAACAAGCCGGCTCATCGCAGCAATGTCCTGCACGGTGGCGGGTTCGCGATTAACACCTCGCATGCCCATCACGTAGACCCGTAATGCGGCATGTGGCAGTTGGGCACCAATATCCATGTCGAACTGTCGTGTCGACAGAAAGTCGAGATACTGGGGGAAGGACTCCCACGACCACGGCAATCCTTCATGCAGGGCAGCGCCAGGAATGTCTTCAACACCTTCCATGAGCTGGACCAGGATCTCGTGGTCCTTCGGGTTGACCGGGGCAAAACCGACCCCGCAATTGCCCATGATGACTGTCGTCACGCCGTGGTGACTGGAGGGCGACATACGATTGGCCCAGGTCGCCTGGCCATCGTAGTGGGTGTGAATGTCGACAAAACCCGGTGTGACCAACGCGCCATCGGCGTCCAGTTCATGTTTTGTGCGACTGCTGATGCGGCCGATTTCGGTGATGCGGCCGTCGGTGATCCCGACATCCGCCGTAAAGGTTTCGCCACCCGTCCCATCGACCACCGTACCGCCACGAACCACCAGATCAAATGCCATGTCTGCACTCCTAGCCCAAAGTCGTGCCCTGTTCTAACACACGCCGCGCAGCCGCGTCATCCGGGAGTGTAAACTCGCCGCCATCAGCGGGAGCGAAAGAGGGAGAACACCCATGCAAAAAGCAGCCATCGGCCTGATTCTGGCCGCAATCCTCGTGGTCGCAGGCGGTTACTGGTACATCGGGCGGACGACCGCTCCGGAGAAGCCGCTGCCAGAACAGGATGACTCCACGCTTCGCAGCACGTCTATCGGCGACGTGGTCGGCTTCATCGATGACCACGGATCACGGGCATGGCTGGGTATTCCTTTTGCTGAAGCACCTTTCGGTGAGCGCCGATGGCGTGCGCCAACTCCAAAGGTGAAGAGCACTGAGCCACTGGAGGCGCTGATCGCAGGTCCTGCGTGTCCACAAAAACCTTCGCAGCTCACCGCACAAACAGAAGCCGCCGTCACCGGCTCTGAAGATTGTCTCTTCCTCAACATCTGGTCACCGCCGAACGCCGTGGACCTGCCTGTGATGTTCTGGATTCACGGCGGTGGCAACACCATCGGTCATGGTGGCAGCTACTCCGGCGCAAAACTTTCGACCTCCCAAAACGTGGTGCTGGTAACCATCAACTATCGGCTCGGTCTGTTCGGCTGGTTCAGCCATCCGGCATTGCAGCGTGGCGATCCACTCGATGATTCCGGCAACTACGGCACCCTGGATATGGTTGAGGCGTTGAAGTGGGTGCAGGCCAACATCGTTGCATTTGGCGGCAACCCTGCCAACGTCACGGTGTTTGGTGAATCGGCTGGTGCAGCCGATACGCTGTCGATGATGGCTTCACCGCTAGCAACAGGACTGTTCCATCGCGCCATCGTGCAGAGTGGGGGCTATCAACCGGCCACTGTCGCGACCGCGCAGAATTACATTGAAGACGGTGGCCATGAAAGCAGTGGCAAGGAAATCGTTAACAAGCTGCTCATCAAGGAAGGCAAGGTCAGCGACCGCGCTGCCGCCCGTGGTATCCAGGACGACATGCCGGCCGCCGACGTACGCGACTATTTGTACGCGCAGTCGCCCGAGACCTTGTACAGCCTCTTCGAAAACGGCGGGTTCGGCATGATCAACACACCGGACCTGATCGGTGATGGCACTGTGCTGCCAGCACTGACGGCGGAGGAAGTGTTTTCCTCGATCGACAATCACAATGCCGTGCCTGTCATTCTGGGTACCAATCGTGACGAGCCAGCTCTCTTCATGACCCGCGATCCGCGCTACGTTGACACCTGGTTCGGTGTATTCAACCGGCTGAAGGATGAAGTGTCCTACAAACGCCAGGTGCACTACGGCGCGAGCGCCTGGAAGGCGCGTGGTGTCGACGAAATCGCCCAGACCATGCGCACCGCCGGCAATGAACACGTGTATGCCTACCGGTTCGATTGGGATGAAGAGCCCTCAATTCTCGGTTACGACCTGTCGGTTGCGCTCGGCGCCGCCCACGCCATGGAAATCGCCTTTGTGTTTGGCGACTTCGAGAATGGCATGGGGCTCAGTTATCTCTACCCCAACGACGCCGGTCAGTGGGCGCTGTCCACCAGCATGATGTCCTACTGGACCCAGTTCGCACTCACTGGTGATCCGGACCAGGGCCGCAACAGTCAGGAAACCGATTGGCTACCGTGGGGAACCGACGGCAAGACGTTCATCATTCTCGACACCCCTACTACCGATGGTATCCGCATGACGACGCTGTGGTCACAGCGGCCTCGGTCAAACGGGAGCTGGACGCCGATACCTCAATCACCGATCAGTCGGAGCGCTGCGCGCTGTATGTTCGCTTGTTTGGTCGGGACGGTCAGTTCAACGCCA